>JANXYO010000122.1 GCA_025356015.1 Spirochaetaceae bacterium | reverse complement strand
CGATGGGGGAAGCGCGTCGGCGGCCGACGATGGGTGAAGCGCGTCGGCGGCCGACAATGGGGGAAGCGCGTCGGCGAGGACGTCGGTGTAGAGCTCCGAGGCCTGGGGCTCGGGGCTCTCCTCGGCAAAGGCCACAGCCTCCTCGACGATTCGCTCCGACTCGGCGAGGATCGAGGCCCACTCGGCCTCGCCAAGGAGGCCGGCCTCCTCGAGCCTGCCCTTGAGCAGGGCGATGGGGTCGCGCTTGCGGTACTCGTCGATGTCCTCGCGGGTGCGGTACTTCTGGGGATCGCTCATCGAGTGGCCCTTATAGCGGTAGGTCAGGGCCTCGACGAGGCTCGGCATCCCCTCCTTCCTCGCCCGCTCGACGGCCTTCGCGACGACCCGGCGGACGTCGAGGAGGTCCATTCCATCGCAGGCCTCGCCCGGCATGTCATAGGAGGCCGCGGTGGCCGAGAGGTCGTGGAGGGCCGAGACCTTCTTCCAGCTCGTGCCCATGCCCCACTGGTTGTTCTCGATGATGTAGACCACGGGCAGGTTCCAGATACGCGCCATGTTGAGGCTCTCGTGGATCGCCCCCTGTCTGAAGGCCCCGTCTCCGAGGAAGCAGAGGGTGGCGCCCCCGTCCTTGCGGTAGGCCTGGGCGAGGGCCACGCCCGTGGCGATGGGCACCTGGGCACCGACTATCCCGTTGCCGCCGAGCATGCGGCGCTCGGGGTCGAAGAGGTGCATGGAGCCGCCCTTCCCCTTCGAGACCCCCGTGGACTTCCCGAAGAGCTCGGCCATGATCGCCCTGGGCTCGATGCCGCAGGCGATCGCGTGGCCGTGGTCGCGGTAGGCGGTGAGGACGTAGTCCTTGGCCATGTCGAGGACGGAGATCGCGCCGACGGCGACCGCCTCCTGGCCGTTGTAGAGGTGGCAGAAGCCCCCGATCTTGCGCAGGCCGTACATCATGCCCGCCTTCTCCTCGAAGGTCCGCACGAGGTGCATGCGCGCAATGAGATCAAGGAGCTCCTTCTTGCCGAGGCCGCCGAGCTCAGCCGACATGGCCCGACTCCGCCTCGAAGAATTCCCTGCGTCTTGGCAGGAAGACCGAGGCCTTCTCGATCATGGTCTCGATCACCACGAGCTCCCCGGGCAGGGGGTTCACGCGCCAGAGCACGGTGAGGTAGCGCCCGATCTCCTCTATGACCTCGGCCACGAGGCCGGGATCCTCGAAGACCCTGGCCTGGCCCTGGACGCTCGCGATGCGGTCCAGGCTCTTTGTCTGGAAGGTCCAGGCGACGCGGGGATTGGCGGCGATCTGGGCGACCTTCGGGCTCTTCCTCGGCGTCACCGCGTAGAGGTCGCCGGAGAGACGGGTAAGGGCGGCCGGGGTCATCCAGCGCGCGCGCGGATAGCCCTCGGCGTCCACCGTCGTCAATATGCCCACGCGGGATTCGTCGATGAGCTCGAACACCATCCTCTGGACCTTGGCATACTCCATCAGTCCTCCTGGCTTCCTGGTGCCGCGAGCAGGAAACGGTCGAAAGCCTTCCCGATGAGGAAGGCGCAGTCTCCCGAGCCCTCGCCCTCCACACCCGAGACGATTCCGTCCCGGACACTGAGCGTGATTTCCTTTCCATTTATGCAGACCCTGACAGAGAACGGCGGGCTTGCCCCCCAGGTCCATTGCCAGGACTTAAGACGCGATCGCGCCTCGCCGGCCGAGCCGCCCAGGCCCAGGGCGCTTTGGACCTCCTCGAGCGAGGCATCGACGACGGCGCGGCCGCAGATCGAGGCCGCGAAGGCGACGACGACCTCGTCGATCCCGATGCCCGGCAGGAGCTCGGTCAGGTTGACCGGCAGGGCCGGCACCGAGGCAAGGGCCCTGGACCAGGAGAGCCTCATGCCGCCAAGCGAACGGGTTAGGCGATCGAGGTCCGAGGCGACGAGGAGGGTCCCGTGGTGGAGGACCCGCGCCGCCTCGAGGCGGCGCGCCGTGCCCGAGAGCTTGCGTCCCGCGAAGGGGCCATCGGCGACGAAGAGGCCGCCCCTCTCCCCCGGCAGGGCCGCGACGCCCAGGGATCCCAGGGCCGAGGAGACTGCCCCGAGCTCGCGGCCTGAGTCGTGGCCTGAGCGCGGCACGATGAGCGACCAGTTGAGGTTGCCCCTGTCATGGTAGACGGTGCCTCCGCCGGATACACGCCTTAGGACCGGAAGGCCCGAGTCGGCGGCGACCTCGGCCCAGGGGTTCTGGTTTCGCCCAACGACCAGGCATGGCTCATTGACATAGAAGAGGAGCAGGGGAGCGGGGATCGAGGCCGAGCGGAGGAAGGCTTCCTCGAGTGCGAGGTTCTGCCATGGGTCCGTCCCGCCGAGGCGGTATGCGGCGAAGCTCATTCGATTGGAAGATACTCAATTGGGAAGGACCGAGGCAAAAGCCTTTGAACCCCTGAGGCGGCGGCCTAGGCCCTGAGGCAGAGGTCGATCTCGAACTTCCCCTTGGGCAGACCGAACGATAGGGCCATGACGGGCGCGATGGCCGGCCAGCCTATCTCGTGGCTCGGGCCGCGGATGACCACCGGCGGGGCGATCGTGACGTCGATCCCCTTGAGGGCCGAGGTCGCCGAGCCCGCGAGTATGTTGGTGAGCTCGCCAACGAGACCGCCGGAGAGCTGCAGCCTCTCCTCCGTGCCCGAGACCTCGATGCCAGAGCCGTCGAGGAGGAGGTCGAGGAGGCCGGCCGTGAGCCTCAAGGCGATCACGCCCTGGGCCTGGCCTGCGAGCCCCACGAGGCCGGTGATGTCCCAGCCGTGGTCGGCCTCGCTGGAGATCTCCTTTGAGCCGAGGAAGGATGCGTCAAGGCCGAACATTTCGCGGAAGGTGTTACGGGTGGACTCGGTGAATACCTCGATGATGCGTTTTTCCAACACTTACCCCCGCCGGAATGATTGCGGTGCCATTGCCCAGGTACTAGAATAGGTGTCCCGATGAATCGCAACAAGTGGGACCTGGCGAAAATCACTGTCTTTCCCCTGCCCTTCCTGTTCCTCGCCGCATGGCTCGGCGGTCTTGGATTCCCCCTGCCGGCATTCCTCGCCCCGACGAGGACCTACCTCGCCCTCTCCTCGGCCACGTTGCCGGCCGATCTGGCAGCCGCCCGGATCGGCGGAGAGACCTTCCTCGTCCTCGGCGACCGCCTCACCGAGCTTCCAGGCCGTGGAGAGTTCGCTGCCGGGCTTCCGGACGCTGGACCGCTCGGCGCCGCCCTCGCTGGCCTTCCCGGGCTTCCGATACTCGGCCCCGTGCTAAAGGACCTCGAAGGAGGTCTTGGCAAGGCGAGGAAGGCCCGCATCATCATCTCCCGTCCCCCCTCGGCGGCCGAGATCGCCCAACTGCGCGCGGCTGCGCTAAAGGGAGGCATACCCCTTTCCATCGAGGTCCTGCCGTCCCGGGACCTCCCCATCGCCGCCCTGACCAGGGCCTACTCGCCGACCGACCGCCAGCTCGGCTTCGAGCTCCTCCTCTCTCCCCGGGCGAGGGAGCTCGGCTCGCTAGAGCTCAGGGGGGAGGCAGGCCCGGGGCAGCAAAGCCCCCTGCTGTACCGGGGAACCGGGAAGGGCCTGCCAGACGACCTCGTCCTGAGGCTCTCGGTGGACAGGGAGAAGACCAGGGCCGTCATCGCAAGCTTCACCGATGCCTCGCAGGGCCTGCTCTCGCGCCGCCTCCAGCTCGCGGCCACCCTCGAGGAGGAGCCCAAGGTCCTTGTCATCAGCGCCCGGGGCGCGAGGGAATCCTTCGTGGAGAAGTTCTACCCAACCCGACGCGCGTCCCCGGCCGAGGCGGGGAAGCTCGACCTGCTGTCCTACGAGCTCGTGGTCGTCGATGGCGTCCCCATCAAGTCCATACGCGGGAGCCTCCTTGAAGGCCTCCTCGAGCTGGCCGACAAGCGCTCAGGCTCCCTCCTCTTCGCGGCCGACAGCCCCGACTTCGGCAGCAAGGGCGAGAATCCCAAGCTCGAGGCCATCCTCCCCGACATCCTGATGCCCCGGGACGTGAAGGACCTGCCCGACCTGGGCATCCTCGTCCTGATCGACGTCTCGGGTTCGATGTTCGGCGACAAGCTCTCCCTCGCGAAGGTCACCGGCCTCGAGCTCCTGCACAACCTCAAACCCGGCGACCTCATCGGGCTCATGCTCTTCTCGGACGTCCACTCCTGGGTCCACCAGTTCGAGCCCAATTCGAGCATCGTGGCAGCGCCCGAGCTCGAGCCCCTGAGCGCGGGCGGAGGGACGGACCTCGCCCCCGCCCTCGTCGAGGGCCTGGAGCGGCTCTCGAGGCTCGCGATCAGGGACAAGCACGCCGTGGTGATATCGGACGGCGTCACGAAGCCCGCGGACTTCCAGGCGATAGCCGATTCAGCCAAGGCCAAGGGCATCTCGATCTCGGCCATGGGGATAGGGGAAGACGTGAACCGCGCCCTCCTCGAGCGTCTCGCCCTGGGCACGGGGGGCCGCTACTACCGCGTCGCCTCCGCCGACCAGATACCGGCCCTGCTCTTCGAGGACAGGCAGAGCGTCGCCCGCCCGCCCTTCACCCAGGGACGCATCCCCGTCCTCGCCCTCAACGGCCAGAGGGTGGCCCTCATCGGGGGCATGGCCCAGTACGCCCCCGTGCCGACTGCCTCCGTCGTCTTCACCAACGACCTCGGCGATCCCCTCCTCGCGAGCAGGGAATACGGCAACCGCGCGGTGATCCTCTTCGCGAGCGACCTCTACGGGACCTACACGAGGGACTTCTTCGCCTCGGCCGGGGCGGCCTTCAAGGACCGCCTCGACGCCCTCTTCTCCGAGAAGCCGGCACGCATCGGCGTCGCCGAAAGCGCCGAGGGCCTCGAGGTGATCGCCCGCTCCGACCGCCTGGCCGCCCCCCGCCTCCTCCTCTCGAGGGCCGGAAGCGGGAGCCTCGACCTCGCCTTCCGGCGCCGGGGCTCGGGGGCCTGGGCGGCAGAGGCACAGCTGCCCGAGCGGGGCGAGTGGAGCGCCTCCATCCTCGACCGCGGTGGCACCGTGGCCTCCTTCCCCCTGGCCGTCAACGGCGGCTTTGTCTCGGCGAGGGCGGATTCCGCGGCGGCCCTTGCCGCGTGGAGGCCCCTGGCCTTCAGGACGGTGCGAGAGGGATCTCTCTGGCTCCTCCTCTTCTTCCTCGCCTGCCTCGCGGCCACTGTCATAATGAGGATAAAGAGATGAGCAAGACCCCGATAAGGCCCCGCGCGGCCGCCCCCGCCACGGTCCTTGCCCTCTCCCTGATCTTTGGCATGGCCCTGGCGCGGCCCCTCGCTGCCGTCCCGGGAGAGGCCAGGGCGAGGCTTGAAGGGGGACCCTTCCTGCCTTACCGGATCAACGCCGCGACGCTCAAGGATCCCTCGGGCCTCATCGGGGAGATGAGGCTCGAGGGCAGGAGCTGGGACGGGAGCAGGCTGCCCCTCTTCGAGGGCCGCAACGCCGCAAGCTCGAGCTCGGCCGAGCTGCACTTCTACCTCGACGAGGATATCCGCTCCCTGGTCCTGACAGCCGCCGACGCGTCCGGCCAGGTTTCGATCGAGCTCGACCTCTCGGCCGAGGAGAACCGCCAGGGGGCCCTTGGCCCCGCTGAGCTCGCCGAGCGCGACCGGATGCGCGCCCTCTCGATCCCGCCCCGGCTGGCGGCCCCCATATCACCCGAAGGCGGCAGCCTCGTGCTCGAGGCCTCCGACATCCTCGCCGCGGCGAGGCTCGCCTCCTCGCGTTTCTTCGCGCCCCAGCGCCCCCCGATAGCCATCACCGTCCTCGCCATTTCGGCCCTGGGCCTCGCCCTTGCTTCCCTCCTGCGGCGCGGGGGACCGAGGCTGCGCGGCGCTGGCATAGGCCTCGGCATCGCCCTGGCCCTTGCCGGGGCCATTGTCGCCGCGGCCATGGCGGCGCCCGGACCCTGGCTTTTCAGGGCGGCCTTCCCCCCGGCTGCCCAGGGCTCGCAGGTCTCGGGCGTCCTTGAGAGGCGCCTCGAGCTCCGACCCGGCTACACCCTCGTGTCCTTCGCCCCGGGGGAGGCGGAATCCTCTCCTGCGCCCCTTCAGAAATGGCCGGCCCTCCTCTTTATAGGCTTTTCGACGAGCGGAGCCGCAGGCATACCCCTGGCCGAGCTTGGTCCCGAGGGCAGCCTCATGCGGCTCTCGCCGGCGCCGATGGTCAGCTCCCGGGGAGGGTCGATGACCCTCAGGTCGGGAAGCTTCACGACAGGATGGATAGTCAATGAAGGCGACTAGGGGGCAGATGGCCAGGGCCCTGGCCGAGCTGGGCCTGAGGCTGCTCTACTTCCTCCCCCCCATGGCCGCGGCTGCCCTCCTTGGTGTGGTGCCCGACAGGCCCTTCCCCCTTGGCGCCAGTTTCGCCCTCCTCGCCGCATGGGCCAGGCTCGCAGGCCTCGCGGCCAAGGGCAGGAGGCTCGAGGAGCTGATGCTCTATGCCGAGGCCCTTCCCTTCCTCGCCTTCGCCGCCTCGGCCTGGGCAGGCGCCTCCCCTGCCCTCGTCATCCAGGGCTGCGCCGAGGCCTGTCTCTCCTGCGCGGCCCTCCTTTCCCTCGAGGGCCTGGTGACAAGGAAGCGCGGGGTGGCCGAGACGGGCCTCTTCATCGCTTCCCTCGCAGCCATCGGCCTGGCCATGGAAGCCCTCTCCCCGGCTTATGTCCTTGGGACGGCCATCCTTGTCCTCGTCGCCAGCCTCTACGCGAAGGCGAGCCGCAGGGGCTTCCGCGAGGCCGCGAGGCCGCGGGGATGAAAAGGCTCCCTGGACTCGCCGAGGCCCTGAGGCCGGCCCTGGCCCTCGCCCTGCTTGGCCGGCTCGCGGTCTGGCTGGCCTTGTCACTCATGGCCTTGGCGGTGGCGGGTTTCCTCAGCCTCCTCGCCACGACCCGCTCATGGATCGGCCCCCAGCTCGCCCTCGAGATCCGCCTCGGCGCCCTCCTCATCTCGGCCTCCGTCCTTCCGGCCTTTGTGCTCTGGCCTCCCCCGGCCGGGCTCCTCTGGAAGAGGCTGCGCCAGATCGACGAGGACACCGTCTTCGAGGCCTATCTCGAGGCTCCCCCCGGTCCTGGCCGCGAGGTCCTGTCAAGGCTCGCCGAGGAAAAGGCCGCGACGATCTCCTACCGCAGGCCCATCCTCGGCCTCGGGGCGGCCCTCGGACGCGCCGCCCCCCTCCTGGCCCTCGCCCTCGCTGCCCTGGTCCTGGCCGAGGCGGGGTCCCTGATCGCCTTCTCGCGCCCCCTCGCCCTCCTTTACGATCCTGCAGCCCGAAGGGGGGGCGGGGAGCGGCTCCAGGAGGACGATTTCTCCCAGTTCGCCGGTGAGTCGGCCGAGACCAGGAAGCTCAGGGAAGCCCAGCGCCGCGCCGGCGAGAATGGGGGCCAGGACGGGGAGCAGGTGGGAGCCATCCGCCCGGATTCAGGAAGGGCAGGCGGGGGAAGCGCGGCCCAGAGAAGGGCCCGACAGGGCGGGGAGTTCGAGCTCCCCGACCTGGGCCCGGGTGGAACGACGCCGCGCCCCACTGAGGGCGGGGCCGGGACGGCCGCCCAGGCGGAGCAGGCCGCAGGTGAGCCGACGGGGCGCATGCAGGCCGCCCCGGGCAAGGGCGGGCCGCAGCCTACAGCCCTGGGGAAGACGGGCCAGGGCTTTGAGAAGACGGGGGACACCAGGGTGCCGAGCCCCCTCCTCGACTATCGCTCCCGCTTCTCGACGGTCTTCGCCGAGCGCACGGGGAAGAGGATCCAGGCTGCCGACGAGCTGGGTCTGGGAGAGCTGCGGGACTACGAGAGGCGCTACTTCGGCTCCTTCGCCCTCGAGGCCGATATCGGCCAGGCCGAGGATGCCTATGCAGCCCTCCTCAAGACGCGCTGGCGCGAGCTGCGGGGGGGACTGCGATGAGGGACCCCAGCCGGCTCGAGCGGGCCCTCGAGACCCTCTCCGTCCCCCTCGCCGGAGCTTCGATCTATGCCCTCGCCTTCGCCGCCGAGCGCCTCATCGCGGCCGAGCCCGGGACGGCGGCCCTGATCGAGGAGCTCCTGAAGCTCGCGGTGATCTCGGCCTACGCCCTGGGCGGCCTCGCTTCCTCGGCACACAGGGCCTCGCTCGAGCGCTCCCCCCTGCGTTTCGGGCGGGCCATCATGCTGCTCTGCGCGAGAAGGCTCTCCCTCGCCCTCGCGGCGGTGGCGGTCTTCGCGGCCATCGAGAATCTCGCCTACTTCCTGGCCTTCCCCGAGGCGGGGATAGCCGCGAGGCTTGCCTGGTCCATGCCTGTCCACCTCGTCTCGGGCCTCCTCGAGGCCCTCGGCATCCTCGCCGCGGTCAAGGCGGCCGCCCGTCGCCTCGCCGCAGCGAAGGGTGGGAGAGCCCTCGAGCCGCCGGCCCTGATCGCCGCCGCCGCCGCCCTCCTGGCCTGCTGCGGAGCGGGCTTCGCCTGGCACTGGGCGGCCAACAGCCTCGTCTCGGGCGGCCTTGGCGACCAGCGGTACATGCTGGGCGCCGCCGCCAACCTCGCCGCATTCGTCTTCCTCGCGACCGCCTTCGCGCGGCGCGCATACATCGGAGGTATGCTTCATGGAGCTGACTGAAATCGAACGGGCCCAGGCCGGATCTCTGGCCGCCGACCTTGAGCTCCTCAAAGCCTTCGCGGGTTCCTACCGCATCTTCCTTGAATCGCGCATCGTGGGCTGCGGCGACATCATCGACAGGCTCTTCCTCGCCTTCCTCTGCGAGGGGAACGTCCTGCTCGAGGGCGCCCCGGGCCTGGGGAAGACGAGCCTCGCCAAGGCCTGGGCCGAGTTCTTCGGCCTCGACTTCAAGAGGGTGCAGTTCACCCCCGACCTCATGCCCCTGGACGTGATCGGCTCGAACATTTTGGAGGCCGGGGATGGGGGGAGCCGCGAGTACCGCTTCTACAAAGGCCCCATCTTCGCGAACGTGGTCCTCGGGGACGAGATCAACCGCGCCACGCCCAAGACCCAGTCGGCCTTCCTCGAGGCCATGGAGGAGAAGCGCATCAGCTTCCTCGGCGAGGTCCACGAGCTCCCCTCTCCCTTCTTCGTCATAGCGACCCAGAACCCGATCGAGCTCGAGGGGACCTATCCCCTGCCCGAGGCCCAGATCGACCGCTTCCTCATGCGGCTCTTCTTCGCGATGCCCGACTTCGCCACTTTGAAGTCCATCCTCGAGGCCTCGGAGCGCTCTCCTTCTGGAAGGCCAGCGGGCAGGGCTGCCACCGAGGCCGCCCTCGCCGCCTTCCGCAGGGCCCAGGCTGCTGTCCTGGTGCCCGAGGAGCTGCGCAGCTTCATCGTGCGCCTCGTCATCCAGACCCAGCCTGGGCAGACCGAGATCGAGGCGGTGCGCAAGTACGTGCGCTACGGCGCCTCCCCGCGCTGCGCCCTGGGCCTCCTGAAAGCCGTGAAGGCGAAGGCCGTGGTCGAGGGAAGGCCGAACGCCTCCTTCGAGGACGCCGAGTCCCTGTTCAGGGACATCGCCAACCACCGCGTCATCCTCGGCTTCGAGGCCGAGACCGACGGTGTCACGGGCGAGGAGGTCCTGAACTCCGTCGTCTCCGCGGTGCGCCGGGAGTACCGGGGCACCGCGTGAGCCTTATCGACGCGGACTGCGCCGCCCTGGTGAGGGCCTTCCAGAGGAGGACGCCCCGCAGGCCCCCGGCCTCAAGCCAGGCGAGCCGCGACCCGATGTTCAGGCGCGCGGGCTCATCCTTCGACCTCAAGAACATCCGCGAGTACGGGCCATCGGACGACCCCAGGCGGATCGACTGGAAGCTCATGGGAAGGACCGACCGGCTCTTCGTCAAGGAGTTCTACGAGGAGGAGAGGGACGGGGTCTGCCTCCTCGTCGACCGCTCGGCCTCGATGGAGAGCTTCGGGGAGGAGGAGGCGTCGCGCATCGCGGCATCGCTCGCGTGGATGCTCGGCGCCCTCGGCCTACCCACGAGCCTATGGGCCTTCTCCGACCGCATCCTGCGCCGCATGGACAGGCCGCGAGGGGGGACCTCCCCCGCCGAGGTCCTCTCCTTCTTCTCCGGCCTCGAGAGCGGGGGCAGGACCGAGCTCCGCTCGGCCCTCGCCTCGGCGCGCAAGACCTCGCGCTACAGGAGGGCCCTCATCGTCTCCGACTTTCTCGAAAGCGGCTTCGCGCCCCGCTCGAGCCCCTTCTCGCGCTCCTTCTACGTGCGCCTCCACCGCGACCTCGAGACGATGGACACCGGCAACTCAGAGCTCGAGCTCCTGGACCAGGAGAGCGGGGCCAGGCTCCGAATGCCCTGGGACGCCGCCGCGAGATCGGACTACCGCGAGCGCGAGCGCGGCTTCGACGAGGACTTCTCGGGCGCGGCGGCCTCGGGACGGTCCTGGTACAGAAGACTCGAGCCAGATTCGGACAGGAGGCTCCTCTACTGGTCCTTCCTGGAGGAGCTCTATGCCTGAGTTCCTCTCCATCCTGCCCTTCCTCATCGCCCCCGTGGTCGCCCTCCTCTTCCTCAACCTGAGGCTCTCAAGAAAGCTGCGCTATCCCCACCACCTGCTCGTCCACGATGCCCGGCGCGCCTCTGCGAGCTTCCTCTTGCGCTCGCTGCGCGGCTACTACGACTTCTTCATAGACCTGGCCATTGCCATCATCCTCGCCGCTGCCATTTCCACGGCCCTCCATCCCCCCTTTCCCCCAAGCAGCGCCGTCGTCCTCGACTGCTCCCGCTCGATGCTCGCTGGAGCCACGGGCTCGAGGCCCCTCGACCTCGCCCTTAAGTCCCTCCTCGGGACCGGTACCTACAAGGGCTCGAAGGCATTCGCCCTCGCCTTCGACCCCCAGGCCATGAGGACCAGGCTTGTCCCCCTCGAAAAGCTCACCGCCGGCCTCGATCCGGCCCGGGCAGCGATCGCCCTGACGACAGAGCTCGACTTCTTCTCTTTGGACTACGCCGTCCTGGGGGAGCTTCGGGAGCGGGGCTTCGGCCGGATCACCCTGCTCACCGACTCCCTGCCCGGAGGTGCCGAGGGCCTCGACCTCGTCGAGACCGGCTTCGCCGTGGGCCTCGCCGCCTACCCCACGGCGGTCCGCTACGACAGGGCCGCCGACTCCTGGCTCGTGGCCCTCGCCGAGTCCGGTCCCCGGGAGGCGATCCAGGTAGCCGAGTGGAACGGCGCGGAGTCGGCCTTCTTCCCGGCGCGAGCTACGCGTTATGCGATCGAGGAAGGCCCCGGAGGGAGGAGCCTGCGCTTCCCCTCGGCCGGGCTCTACCTGCTATCCATACGGGGAGGCAACGGCGAGCAAGGCATCGACCTCCCCATAAGGCTGCCTGCGAAGAACCCGCCAGTGGCCGCCTCGGGTCCCTTCTCGCAGCTGATGCTCAAGGCCTTCCCCCTGGTCGACACGGGCAAGGCCCCCGGGATCCTCCTCGAGGACCTGGGCTCGGGACCCAGGGGGGCCAGGGCGCCAGAGGCCCGGATCGTCACCGCCCTGCTCAGGACCGAGGCTGAGGGGCTTCTGGACCCGGCCTCGACCGGGGGTCGCCCCGTGGCTGCGGGCATCGCGAAGGGGGCCGACCTTGCCATCGGGCCGGCAGGCCTGGCGAACGAGGACCTGGTCCTCGCCTACGACGCGGCCATCCTTGGCTCGGCCGATCCGCCCTTCGCCACGGCCGTGCCGCCGGGCACAAGGTCCCTTCTTAGGGTGGGCTCTGCCTATCTGGCCCTGACCAGGTCCGGCCCCTTCCCCCTGATCGCCCCGCCCTCAGAGTCCTTCGAGGCCCGAGGGGGGCCAGCCCTCGTCCTGCCCCCGCCCCGGCAGTCCCGCCTCCCCTGGGCCCTGGCCCTCGCCCTCCTCTGCGCAGCCAAGCTTGCCTTGTGGAAGCGCTTCTCGGGCAAGAGCCTCCTTCAAGCCTAGCTATATGCAAGCGCCCGACGAGTTCCGTCTATCGCAAGGAGAATGCCATGCATAAGTTCAACGAAGCGGGCCAGCCGGGTCCCCAGGACCTCCTCGGCCAGGCCGACATGCTCAAGCTCAAGCGCTGGAACAGCCCCACGATCTACAACGGCTGGGAGGCGATAACCAGGCGTGAGAGGCTCGAGGGGATCTTCAACCGTGAAGAGACCCGCGATTTCATGCCCTGGATGGGAGTGATGGTTGGCAGGGCAGTCACGCTCCGCATAGACCCAAGCGATCCGGGGCCCAAGCTCCGTGCCCCGGAAGCCTGGGACGGGTGGTTCGCATACCTCGCCTCGATCGGCGGGCCCAAGATCGTCGTCATTCAGGATATCGGGAAGACCAGGGGCCTGGGCTCCTTCTGGGGCGAGGTAAGCGCCAACACCCACAGGAACCTCGGCTGCGTCGGTACGATCACCGACGGCGCCGTGCGCGACACCGACGAGATGGCGAACGCGGGCTTCAAGGCGATCGCGAGGCGGATGTGCGTCGGCCACCTCCACGCCTGGCCGATCGACTGGGGCCAGGGTGTCGAGGTCTTCGGCCAGAGGGTGGAGCCTGGCACCCTCATCCACGCCGACAAACACGGCTTCATCGGGATCCCTCCCGAGGACGAGGCTGGCCTCCTCGAGGCCGTGCGCTTCATGGACGACAACGAGTGCGAGACGGTAATACCGGCGGGCCGCTTCACCTCGGGGATGGGCACGGAAGCTATCCTCGCGCTCAGGAGCAGGGCCGGCGCCGACTTCGCCGCCGCCACGAAACGCCGCTTCGGAGGCGAGGGCGAGTGGTGAGCCCGGGTGCAGCCCGCGCCGCATGGGGTGCGCCCCACCTTCTCAAGGGCCTTTGGGGGGCTATTGAATGTCTGGCCGGGGCCCCGGTATCCTCACGCAATGCGTTCATATCCTGATCGAGTGAGTCATGCCTGAGGGAAGTACAGCAGCAGCGGCGGCCGCGACACCGGCTGCGAGCCCCGCCGAGGCGCCCATAAGAAGAGGGCGGGGCTTCGCCCTCGCCTTCGCCGCCCTCGGCATCGTCTACGGTGACATCGGCACCTCCCCCCTCTACGCCCTCAGGGAATGCTTCTCCCCACTGCACGGGATCGCGATTTCCTCGGAGAACGTGCTGGGCATCGTATCCCTCCTCATCTGGTCCTTGAGCCTGATAGTCTGCGTGAAGTACCTCCTCGTCGTGCTCAAGGCCGACAACCGCGGCGAGGGCGGGATCCTCGCACTCGTCGCCCTTGTGGGCAAGAAACTCCAGGCGGGCGGGGGCAGGGCCGCCACCGTCGTCGTCCTGGGCATTGTCGGCGCAGCCCTCCTGTACAGCGACGGCATGATCACCCCGGCCATCTCGGTGCTCTCTGCGATCGAGGGCCTCGAGCTCATAACCCCCTCCACAGCCTCCTACGTGGTCCCCCTCTCCCTCTTCGTCCTGGTCGCCCTCTTCCTCATCGAGTCCAGGGGCACGGCGAGGATAGGAAGTCTCTTCGCCCCCGTCATGTGCCTCTGGTTCCTTGTCCTCGCCCTCCTGGGCCTCGGCTCGATCATCGGCCACCCCGGTATCCTCGCCGCCCTCAACCCCTTTCATGCGGTCTCCTTCATCGCGAGGGAGGGCTGGCTCAGCTTTGGCGTCCTGGGCTCCGTGTTCCTCTCCCTCACCGGCACCGAGGTCATGTACGCCGACATGGGCCACTTCGGGAGAAAGCCCATCCGCCAGGCCTGGTTCTATCTGGTCTATCCCGCCCTCCTCCTCAACTACGTGGGCCAGGGAGCCTTCCTCCTTGGCGAGCCGGGCCTGGCCGACAACCTCTTCTTCCGCCTAACGCCGACCTGGTCCCTCTATCCCCTCGTCGTGCTCGCCACGGCGGCCACGATCATCGCCTCCCAGGCCGTCATATCGGGCGCCTTCTCCCTAGCCAAGCAGAGCGTCCAGCTTGGCTACTGGCCCCGCATCCTGGTGCGCCACACCTCGGACGAGACCATTGGCCAGGTCTACGTGCCCTTCATCAACTGGTTCCTCCTCGCGGGTACGGTGGGCCTCGTCCTCGGCTTCAGGGAGTCTTCGAGGCTGGCGAACGCCTACGGAATCGCGGTCTCGGCGACGATGCTCATGACGACCGTCCTCATCGCCTACCTCGCCCACGCCAGGTGGAAGGTCAAGCTATGGCTCGTCGCCCCCTTCACCGTCTTCTTCCTGATTGTGGACACTGCCTTCTTCCTCTCCAACGCCACCAAGCTCGTGTCGGGTGGATGGATAGTCGTGGCCTTCGCCCTGGTCCTCTATATCCTCATGAAGACCTGGATGGACGGCAGGGCGGCCTTCGCCAAGAAGATGCAGGCCTTCCGCCTCGCCCCCGACGTCTTCGCGGCGAGCATCAAGATCAACCCGCCGGTCAGGGTCGCCGGGAGCGCGGTGTTCCTGACGGGAGATCCCAGGGGCGTCCCGAAGGCCCTCCTGCACAACCTCAAGCACAACCGCGTCCTCCACGACCGCACCATCATCCTCTCGGTCCAGACGGTGGAGGAACCAAGCGTGGAGGAGGCCGAGCGGGTCGCGACCCGTGCCCTTGATGCGGGCATCTGGCAGATCGTGCTGAGCTATGGCTTCAGCGAGACACCCGACGTCCCCGCTGCCCTAGCGGCCGTCAAGATCCCGGGCTTCTCCCCGACCGCGATGGACACCGCGTATTTCGTGGGCCGCGAGGCCCTCGTGGTCTCGCGCAAGCGAAGTTCCATGGCCCTCTGGCGCAAGCGTCTGTTCGCCTTCATGTTCTCGAACGCCCTCAGCGCCACGGGCTTCTATCGCCTGCCTCCAAACCGAGTCGTCGAGATCGGCGCCCAGACAGAACTGTGACCCATTGCCCGGGACAGGTACGGCGGCCATTGAACCACGCGGGCGGGGACTGTATGATGGGCCTGTGGGCCAAAGGTTTCCGCTCTCGCATCTGTTGCTCTCGGCAAGATCCCTGTTCTCTCCCTCGCATGCCTCAGTGCCCCCTACAGAGGGCCGGCGGGTGCTCGCCCTCGCGGCGGCGGCCATCGGCGTGGTCTTCGGCGACATCGGCACCTCGCCGCTGTACGCGCTCAGGGAATGCTTCTCTCCACTGCACGGCCTCGCGCCGGAGAGGGACAACGTCCTCGGCGTCGTCTCCCTCATCTTCTGGTCACTGTCGCTCATCGTCTGCGTGAAGTACCTCCTGGTGGTGCTGCGCGCCGACAACCGCGGCGAGGGTGGGATCCTCGCCCTTGTCTCGCTGGTCGGGACGACCCTCCCGGCGGGATCAAGGAAGCGCCGCAACCTCATCGCGGTGCTGGGGATCATCGGAGCCGCCCTGCTGTTCAGCGACGGGGTCATCACGCCAGCGATCTCGGTGCTCTCGGCGGTCGAGGGGCTCGAGATGATAACGACGAAGACCGGCCCTTTCGTCGTCCCCCTCGCTATCCTCGTCCTCGTCTTCCTCTTCCCCATGCAGGCGAGGGGCACCGCGAAGATAGGCAGGCTCTTCGGCCCCATCCTGAGCCTGTGGTTCCTCCTCATCGCCGTCCTCGGCATCGCCTCGATCGCCGACGCCCCTGGCATCCTCGCGGCCCTCCACCCGGGCCGGGCCCTCGACTTCCTTTTTCGCGAAGGCTTCCTTAGCTTCGCGATCCTCGGCTCTGTCTTCCTCTCCGTCACCGGAGCCGAGGTCATGTACGCCGACCTCGGCCACTTCGGGAGAAAGCCCATCAGGCTCGCCTGGTTCGCCCTCGTCTATCCGGCGCTGATCCTCAACTACCTCGGCCAGGGCGCACACCTCCTTGACGATCCCACGGGGGTCGAGAACCTCTTCTACCGCCTCGTCCCCTCCTGGGCCCTGCTTCCCACCATCGCGATCGCGACGATGGCCACGATCATCGCGTCCCAGGCCGTGATCTCCGGCGCCTTCTCCATCACCAGGCAGAGCGTCCAGCTCGGCTTCCTCCCGCGGATCCAGATACGCCACACCTCCTCCGAGCGGATCGGCCAGGTCTACGTCCCCATGGTCAACGCATGCCTCATGCTGGGGACCATAGGCCTCGTCCTCGCCTTCAAGAAGTCGGGTGGACTGGCCAACGCCTATGGCATCGCGGTCTCGGTCGACATGCTCATCACCACCTGCCTCATGACCTACGTCGCATGGAAGGTCTGGCACGCCCCCCTCTGGGCGATGATGCCCTTGAGCCTCCTGTTCTTCGTGATCGACTCGACCTTCTTCCTCTCGAACGCCTCGAAGATCGTCTCGGGAGGCTGGATCGTCGTCGTCTTCGCGATTTTGATCTTCATAGTGATGAAGACCTGGATGGACGGGCGCGCCCTCTTCCGCCAGAAAATGAGCGCCTTCCGCCTCGCCCCCGAGATCTTCGCCGCGAGCATCAAGATCAATCCGCCCCACCGCGTGCCCGGCACGGCGGTCTACCTCACAGGCGACCCGAAGGGCGTCCCGAAGGCCCTCCTCCACAACCTCAAGCACAACCGCGTCCTCCACGAGCGGACCATCATCTTGAGTGTCAGGACCGTGGAGATCCCGACCATCCTCATGGAGGAGAGGCTGATTGTCACAGCGCTCGAGCTCGGCATGTGGCAGGTGGTCCTGAGCTTCGGCTTCAGCGAGACCCCCGACATCCCCGCCGCCCTGGCCCACCTGGGTATACCGGGCTTCTCGGCCCTCGCCATGGACACGACCTACTTCGTGGGAAGGGAGAAGCTCGTGGTCTCGAGCGATTCCGTCGGCATGCAGGCCTGGCGAAAACGGCTGTTCGGCTTCATGTTCGGCAATGCCCTTAGCGCCACCGACTTCTTCCGCCTCTCGCCGAACAGCGTCATGGAAGTCGGCTCCCAGACGGTGCTCTAGCCCATGGCCTCCACCCTCCCGGGGACGGGCCGGCTCTTCGGTCCGCCCCGCTTCTACAAGGGCGCCCTCTCCCTCGTGGTGCCGGTGATGCTCCAGTCCCTCATAACGGGCCTCGTGTCCCTCGTCGACGGCTTCATGGTGGCCGGCCTCGGCGACGTCAAGATGGCGGCAGTCAACGTCGCGAACCAGATCAACTTCGTCTACCTCATCGTCGTGAACACGGCCTGCGTCGCCGGCGGGATATTCCTCTCCCAGCACAGGGGCGCCGAGAACGAGGAGGGGATGAGGCAGGCCTTCCGCTTCAAGCTCATCGCGACCCTGGTGATCTCGGGCCTGCACCTCATGCTCTGCCTCGTCTTCCCCGAGGCCCTCATGCGCATCCTCCTCGGCGGCAACCGCGAGGGCGAGCCGATAGTCATCGAGGGCGCCCGTTTCCTCCGCGCCGTCTCGCCGAGCTACATCCCCTTCGCCGTCGCGGCCGCCGCGGCCTCGGCCTACCGCGACATCGGCCGCATGCGCATTCCCCTGGCCGTCTCAGGCACGGCCGCGGCGGTCTGCACGGTGCTGAACTGGCTCCTCATCTACGGCCATCTCGGCCTGCCCCGGCTCGAGACGGCCGGAGCGGCTATCGCCACCGACATAGCGCGCCTGCTCGAGGCCACGGCCTTCATCGTCGCAATCGCCCTCACAAGGCCGGCCTTCGCCTTCGCCCCGAGGCGGCTCCTCGCCATCGATCCGGCCCTGTTCAAGGCGATCCTTGGCCGCTCGGGCCTCATGTTCGTCTCGGAGACCGCATGGGTCCTGTCCGAGACCTTCATAACGGCCCTGTACAACGGCCGCGGCGGGGCCGAGACGGTGGCAGGCATGGCCGCCGGCTGGACGATCGCCAACCTCTTCTTCCTGGTCTTCGGGGCCGTCCACGCGGCCACGGGGGTCCTGGTCGGCACCACCCTGGGGGCGGGCAGGCTCGAGGAGGCGAGGGAGAGGGCGCGCTGGATCATGTCGGGCTCCTTCGTCTTCGGTACCGCCGTCGGTCTCGCCGCCGCCTCGTCGACCCTCCTCGTGCCCCTTGTATTCGGGACCCTGAGCCCGGGCGCGCTTTCCATCACGAGGGGCCTCGTCCTGGTCATCGCCGCCTATCTGCCATTGTGGACCCTCATCAACGCCCAGTTCGCCGTCTCGCGCGCGGGCGGGGACATGGCCATGGGCCTGTGGGTCGACTTTGGGGTCACCTACGGAGTCTTCGTCCCGACGGCCTGGGTCATCGCCGTCTTCACCCCCATCGGCCCGGTCGCCCTCTTCGGCCTCGCCAAGCTCTCCGATTTCGCGAAGACGGCCGTGGCCTTCTGGTGGCTCGCGAAGGAGCGCTGGCTGCGCAACCTCGCCGAGGGCAATGGCGAAGACCGTCCTTGATCCGTGGCGGGATCCCTTTAGTTCTCCAGCTGCCTGATCCCCAGGAACTTCCTCGCCTCTACTGGAGTGCAGGATTCCTTCCCGAGCTCGCGGCCAATGCGCACGGTGCGCGCTGCCAATTGGCGTGGGGCAGCTCGCGGTCCAGGTCGCTAAGCACAAGGGCGCATACGTCATCGGCTGCGATGTCGGAGAATGCCACCGCGAGATCCTCGACAACGGAGCCGACGAGGCGATAGAAGGGAAAGAGGCAGTCCTCGCGAAATACCGCTCCAGCAAGCTGGACGTCATCCTTAGCGTGGCCACCATCACCGAGGGGAGAGAGGCTTGCCCGTGTCGTGGAGCTCCTTGATAACGGGGCGATGCGCGTCATAATCAATCGGAAGGTCACGATGGGCCAGTACAAGCAGCTGGACTACGATTTCGAGGCCGGCAAGCTGCGCGGCAGGAACCTCGTCCTGATCGAGGGATATGTCGGCCAGTAGTCCCCTTGCTTGCCGTCCCCCTGTCTAGAGCTCGAAGACCAGCCCTGCCTGGCCCGCGGCGCGCAGCTCGTGCCTGAGGTAGCGGTCCTGGAGGTAGAAACCCGCCAGGACCGCGGCGTAGAAGGACTTCCCCCTGCCCCAGGGTGCGGACACGACGCCGACCAGGTTCACATGGTGCACGACATAGAGCGAGTCGGGGACCAGGAGCCAGGTGTCGTTCAGGCCCACGAGGAACCCGCCGCCGACATCGGCCATGGCGAAGGCCTCGTTCTTGATCTCCCAGGCCCGCTTCGCTAGCACGACGTTGTTGACGATGTCGAAGAAGAAGCCCGAACTCGAGTCGACGTCGAAATAGCTGAAATGCAGGGAATCGAGGACCACGAGGGGTCCGAGGGCGGCCTTGAGGGTCGGCGTCGCGGAGAGAAGGTATCCCGAGCTGTCCCTGACCCCAAGGCCATCAAGGGCGGTGTTGTCAAAGCCGGCATCAAGGCCGGGGAGCTCGTTGAAGCCGTGTCCAAGGGCCTTGTAGTAGCCCAGGGCCTTGGCGGCCAGCTCGAGGTCGAAGAAGGCGATGGGCTCGATGTCGACATAGGCACCCGCGAAGTCGAAGGCGGGGCTGAGCTCGTTCGTCACCCCGAGGTCGATCCTGGTCGACTCCCAGAGAATGCCGGGCGCGCGGACCAGGGGGATCCGGTAGTAGAGCTTCGTGCCAAGCTGGATGCCGATCGGGTTCCACGAGCCCTGGAGGCTCTGGTCGAGCCTGAGCCCAGGCCGAGCGCTCTCGCAGTGGACCGTGGAGGCGATGAGGAGGGCGAGGGCAAAGCTTGATGCGAGTCTCTTCACTTCGGGTCCTCCTGGGCGTTCGTCTGGTGGCGATTATAGCCGACTGGAGGCGGCTTAGTCTAAGCACCGTCGGCCGGCCGCTGGCCAGCGGCCCTAGGCGCGGAGCGGGGGCGCGATGGCCGCGAAGAGGGCGTCCACCGAGAGGGCGAGGAGGCCGACCGCGAGGGCCCCTTCGGCCAGATAGGAGGGATTCTGGGTCACGAGGCCGGAGATGATGGGCGCGCCCAGGCCCCCCGCCCCGATGGTGGCACCCACGGCCGCGGTCCCGATGTTCACTATGACCGAGCTGCGGATGCCGGCGAGGATGACGGGCCAGGCGAGGGGCAGCTCTATCCGCGCGAGGATGCGCAGCCTCCCCATACCCATGCCTCGGGCGGCGTCAAGGACCTCGGCAGGGACGCCTTGGATGCCGCTCATCGTGTTGCGCAGGATGGGCAGGAGGCCGTAGAGGAAGAGGGCGACCAGGGTGGGCGCGAAGCCGAAGCCGAGGGCCGGCACCGAGAGGGCGAGCACCGCCGCGGGGGGGAAGGTCTGTCCCACCGAGCCGATCCTCTCTATCACCGAGGCGAGGGCGGCCTGGCCCTCCCTGGAGGCGAGGATGCCAGCGCCCAGGCCCAGGGCGAGGGAAAGGAGGCTCGAGGCTCCCACGAGGGCCAGATGCTCGCCCAGGAGCCAGGCGAGCCCCGCCCGGGGATACAGGAGGCCCTCCCTGCCGGGGAAGGCGAGACCGAGGAGGGAGGCGAGGATTCCCTCGCTTGAGGCGAGGAGGGCGAGGGGGAGGGCAAGGAGGAGGAAGGCGATCCACGCGCCCAGGCGGCCGGTCGGCCTCACCCCGCTACCCTTCCGGAACCCGAGGCGCGCTCGATGTCGCCCAGGCCGATCTCGCCCAGCAGCCTCCCCTCGCGGTCGAGGACGGGGATCGTGCGCGCGCCCGAGCCGAGCATGGCGGAAAGGGCGTCCTTGAGGCTGGCGTCGGCGCCAATGGCCATCTCGGCGACATTCTGGGCGGCGAGTATCCTCTCCGGATCGTCGCCGCAGGCAGCCAGCTCAGGGGCGAGGCTGCCAAGGAGGACCCCCTTCGCGTCGGTGATCCACCAGTATCCGCCATCCTTCGCGCAGAGGATCGATGCGAGGTCGCCGCCGATCCCGGCACTCCTCGCCGGCCTCATCCAGTCGGCGATGACACGCCGCGAAAGACGCTTGAGGGCCCGGTCCGAGCCGAGGAAGCCCGAGACAAAGGCGTCGCGGGGACGCTCGAGGAGGATCTCGGGGACGTCGTACTGGACGAGGGAGCCCGACTTCATCACGGCTATCCTGTCTGCGAGGCGAATGGCCTCGTCCACGTCGTGGGTGACAAAGACGACAGTCTTGCGCAGCCTCCTCTGGATCGCGAGGAACTCGTTCTGCAGCCTCTGGCGGTTAAGGGGGTCGACGGCGCTGAAGGGCTCGTCCATGAGGAGGACGGGGGGATCAGAGGCGAGGGCCCTCGCGACCCCCACCCTCTGGGCCTCCCCGCCGGAGAGCTCCGAGGGGTAGCGCCGGGCATAGGACGGCCCCCCAAGGCCGACGAGCTCGAGCATCTCGGCGACGCGCGAGGCGATCCTGGAGCGCTCCCAGCCGAGCAGCTGGGGCACGACTGCCACGTTGTCCGACACTGTTAGGTGGGGGAAAAGCCCAACCCCCTGGATCACGTAGCCGATGCCGCGCCGGAGGGTCTCGGCCTTCACCGAGCGGAGGTCCTTCCCGTCGATGAGGATCCTTCCCTCGCTCGGCTCGACAAGGCGGTTGATCATGCGCAGGACTGTGGATTTGCCAGCGCCCGAGGGACCCACGAGGACGCAGAGCTCCCTCTCGTGGATCTCGAGGTCGAGGCCCGAGACTGCCCTCACCTCCCCGTAGCTGCGGGCCACGCCCTCGAAGCTGATCACGGCCGCCCCCCTGCGGGCGCGGCATGGGCACGCATGCCCCGGGGCTCGAGGGCGCGGGAGAGGCCTCCCAGGGCGGCGTCGGCCGCTAGGGCCATCGCGATGAGGGGCAGGGTGCCCGCCAGAACCATGTCCATCGCGAACTGGCCCAGGCCCTGGAAGATGAAGACCCCGAGGCCGCCGGCGCCGATGAGCGCCGCGATGGCGACATTGCCGACTGCCTGCACGGCCGCGGTGCGCAGACCTGCCAGGGCCACGGGGAGGGCGAGGGGCAGCTCCACCCTCATGAAGACCTGGAAGGCTCCCATGCCCATGCCCCTCCCCGCGTCGCGCGCGGCGGCGGGCACTCCCTCAAGCCCGGCCCAGGTGTTGCGCGCGATGGGGAGGGCCGCGTAGAGGCTTAGGGCAATCAGGGCCGGGGCGGCCCCGATCCCTCCGATGCCCCAGTCCCGCAGCGCCGGGAAGCGCTCGGCGAGGGCGGCCAGTGGGAGGATGAGGAGGCCGAACAGGGCCAGGCTCGGCATGGTCTGGACTATGTTGAGGAAGGCGAAGAGGGCCCCCCTGTCGCCCTGGCCACGGGGGGCGGCTATCCCCACGCTGGCGCCGACAATGCCGCCAAGCAGGAGGCAGGCCCCGGTGAGGGCGAGGTGGCGCCTCGTCTCGTGGAAGAACACCTCGCTCTGGGCCTTCCACTCGCGCACGACCGCGAGGGGCTCGAGGGCGCCCGAGAGAAGGAGGCCGAGGGCGAGGACGGCAAGGAGGGAGCCACAGGCGAGGGGGAAGTAGGTCCCTAGCCTGGCGGCCCTGCCGGGAAGGGGCAAGGGGCTCCCGGGCCCCCGTTCAGCCAGGACATAGGCCGAGTACGAGGCGAGGCAGAGAAGCCAGAAACCCGGCCCGAGGCTCAGCCTCGCGATCCCGCTCGAGCCAGCGAGGCCAGCCGCCGCATGGGCTGTCGCCGCGAAGGCGATCGCCACGCAGACGGTGGCGAGGGCGGCCGCGAGACGCGACCGCCTTCCCCGCGAGGCCAGGAGGAAGTAGCCGAGCCAGAGGACGGCGATAAGGGAGAGGGCGGCCGGCTCTGCAGCGGCAAGGTACACAGCCTGGCCCCTGGATATCCTGTTGGGCCGCAGGCGCCAGAAGGGGAGGAAGGCGGCCGCGGCCCC
>JANXYO010000060.1 GCA_025356015.1 Spirochaetaceae bacterium | reverse complement strand
GCCCTTCCTCCTTTGCGCGCAGCTCGGGCGTCAGGGCCTCGCCGAAGTCGTCGGCCTCGAAGACGCGGCGGATCTCGATCTCCTGCTCCATGCCCTCGGCCTGGGGCATGCGTTTGATCCACTCCACTGCCTCCTCCATGCTCTTCACCTGCCAGAGCCAGAAGCCGGCGACCAGCTCCTTGGTCTCGGCGAAGGGCCCGTCGATGACCCTCTGCTTGCCCTTGCCGAAGGACACCCGGACTCCCTTGTTGCTCGGATGCAGGCCCTCGCCCGCCAGTATCATGCCGGCCTTGACCAGCTCCTCGTTGTAGGCGCCCATCTCGGTGAGCATCTTCGTGCTGGGCATGATGCCCGCTTTGGATTCCTTGTTCGCCTTGACGATGACCATGACGCGCATGCTGTTATTCCTCCCTTGCTTCGAGATCGGCGGGAGCCTGGCCCGCAAGCCGTGCCCTCATCCCGCTCTACCCTAGACGACGAAGGAGAGGGCGGGGATTCGACATCGGCTTGGGGGAATGCACTGAGATTCTCCTTGTGGCGGTCAAGGGGACTTGCGGCCCGAGGGGGCCAGAGGGCGATAATGCAGGCATGAGAGCCCAGGAAAGCGACAACCCCGATGAACTGAGGACGACGATAGAGCTCTGCCGGAATGCCTCGGGACAGTGGGCGGAAGGTTTCAGGAATGGCAGCGGCAGCCTGGGCTTCCTCTACAGCGACGCCGCGGCCACCGAAGTGACCAGCTTTCGGATCAGCTTCAAATACATAGAAGAGTACATCGCGTGGCGCAAAGACCGGGGCCTCCGTCTTGGCAATTACCCGGGGATCGGACCAGGCGGGGCCCAGATCAACGAGACCCTGGTCAAGGAACACGCCCAGGCCTTCCTGTCCCGTTGCCGGAACAACAAGCGGATCTATGATTTACTGGTGGAGGTTCTCAGCGAGCGCTGGCCGGAGTTTCGCGCCGCGGCTACACGCGATTGAGGACAAAGAGGCTGGCAAATGCCAGGGAGTTCACGATCTGGTGGGCGAAGATCCCGTACCTTATCGTTCCTGATTTCGCGGCCACGAGGTACCAGTGCGCTCCCATTATCAAGGCGCCACCTACCAGGTTTGTTGCCCCGCCCTGATAGCCGAGGCCCAGCATCAGGAAGGAGAAATGGAAAAGGCCGAATAGAATGATGGAAGAGGCCGCCGCCGCGATGCCAGGCTTTGCGTGTTTCTTCATCATCCCCTAAGCTCGTCGAATTCCCGTAAAGCTTTGCCGATTTCCCGCCCCGCTTTTTCCCGCTCGTCGTCGAAGATCATGTGTCCGCTCTTTCCGAACTCGATGAACTTGATGCTCGCCTTGGCGGAGCTGTAGTTCCGCAGGTCGATTGCTTCAATGTTGGACTTGATGGGCGAGGCCTTGTCAGCCCCGACGAAGACCCTGATCGGGCAGTCAAGGCCGCGGAGCAGAGGATGGAAATCCCTGTAGGTCGACTCCTTCTCGATTCCGTCCAGGGCCGTCCTCGAGATGTGATCGACGAGCCTGAAATCCCGGTAGACGCGGGCCGACCAGAAATCCGCGTAACCCTTCTCGCTCAGACAGTGGATGGCAGGGTAGTCCACGAGGACGAGAAGAAGGCCCTGAAGGCCGGCTCCCAGTTGCCCATGGAGATGACCAGGGGGACCTTGGCTGTGCCAGCCTCGGTCCAGAAGGTCTCGAGGGAATTGCCACTAGGGCTGATAAGGATCTCGGCGTTCATGCGTCCTACTTGTTCGCTACCAGGTAGGCCTCGACCTCGTCCAGCACCTGCCTGAGCCTGAAGTAGCGGCAGTACTCCATGTCGATCTTCATCATGTGGTCCTGGAACCAGAGCCTGAGGTAGTGCAGGGTCTCGATCTGGACGTCCCTCTGGCTGAGGTAGTCCTTGATCATGAGGTTCTTGACCTTTGTGATGAAGTGCGCGTGCTGGTCCAGGTGCTCGGCCTTTTCCTTGTAGTCATACTTGTTGAAAAGCTTGTTCTCCAGGTTGAAGTGGTAGTTGGCGTACTTGAGCAGTTCGACGAAGACTGCCTTGGTCGCCGCGTCGGCCTTCTCGTGGACTATCGAGTAGTAGAGCTCGTTCATCAGGGTGATGATCACCTTGTGCTGCTCGTCGATGCTCTCGATGCCACCCGAGTACTCGTCCTTCCATTCGAAGAAGGTCATGTCTGTCCCTCTCGACCAATGGGCACGAGCAGCATGTTTCCGGCCCACTTGCCCGCGACTCCGAAGGCGACGCAGCCCTCGAGGCTCGCGTCGAGGCCCAGCCTGCGGTGGGTCGACATGACGATGAGGTCGTCGGGCTCCGCGCCCGCGAGGATGGCCCTCGCGGGTTTGCCGCGCTTGAGGGACCAGGTCGTGGCGATGCCTTCCACGCTCAGACGCTGGGCCGTCTCGGCCAGATATGCCTGGGCTCCCTCGGCGGCGTACTCGAGTGATGCGCCCGAGAGGGCAGGGGAGAGGCGCTGGAGGACGGAGCCCGCGCCCCCGGCCTCGGAGCCGCGGCGCGGGACGCCCGAGATAAGTTCGAGGCCCACGGCGAAGGTCTTCGCGAGGAGTGCGGCGGCGGGGAGGGCTGCCTCGTGGTCCTGCCTGCCGTCCAAGGGGGCGAGGATGCGCGCGGGGGCGAAGACCGCGGGGTCATGGGCCGACTCGGGGGCCACGAGGAGGACCGAGGCGCCGCCGGCGGCTGCAACCTTGAGGGGGAGGGAGCCTGCGAGTATGTCGGCGAGGCCGCGTCTGCCGTGGGCCACCATGACAGCGAGGTCGTTGCCGAACTCGCTTTCGTGGGCGGCCACCTCGGCCGCCACCCGGCGCGCCCCGTGGACGTGGACGTGGACGTGGCTGCGCATCGAGAGCCCGGCCTCGGTGAGGCGGCGCGCTATGGGGGCGAGGTAGGCCTCGGCCTCTTCCTCGGTGGCGATGTGGCGCTCCCCGTGGATGAGCCTGGGCGGCCTGGCCTCGATCACGTGGAGGAGGACGATGCTCGAGCCAAGGCGCCGGGCCAGCTCCTGGGCAGCGGGAAGGGCAGCCTCGGCGCTCGGCGAGCCGTCGAGTGGTACGATGATCCGCTCGAACATATCGCGCCTCCTTATCCTAAAACCGTCGCGACGATCAGGTAGATGTTGAGCACCGAGACGAGCACTGTCGACGCGCCGAGGAGTATGTTGGTGGCCCTGCCGTTCGCGAGCTCGCCCATCTTCTTCCTGTCTGAGGTGAACCTCAGCAGGGAATAGATGGTGAGGGGAAGGCCAAAGCTCAGGAGTACCTGGCTGATGACGAGGGTTCTCGTCGGGTCGAGGCCGGCGATGATGACGGCCATGGCGGGAACGACGGTGATCAGGCGGCGCAGCCACACGGGTATGTGCCGCTTGATGAAGCCCTGCATGATTATCTGGCCCGCGCTCGTGCCCACGGTGGAGGAGGACAGGCCCGAGGCGAGAAGGGACACGCCGAATACCACGCTGGCCGCCTTGCCAAGGAGGGGCTCGAGGGTGACGTAGGCCTTCTCGAGAGTGCCGACGTCGGACAGGCCGCCGCGGTGGAAGGTCGCCGCCGCCATGACGAGCATCGCCGCGTTGACAAAGCTCGCTATGCCCATGGCGATGAAGACGTCGACGAGCTCGAAGCGGAAGAGGCGCTTGAGGCCACCCGAGTCGCTCGGCCTGATCCTGTTCTGGGTGAGGGCCGAGTGGAGGAAGACGGCGTGGGGCATGACCGTCGCGCCGAGGATGCCCACGGCGAGGAGGACGGCGTCCTTGTTGGGCAGGCTGGGCTTGATCACGGCGAGGGCGAGGGCCGCCCACTCGGGCCTGTCGAGGAAGGTCTCCACGAGGTAGCAGAGGGCGACCACGGCCACGAAGCCGGTGATCACCGCCTCGAGGGGGCGGAAGCCGAAGCGCTCGAGACCCAGGATGAGGAAGGTCGCCACCGCGGTTATGAGGCCCCCTGCCCACAGCGGCAGGCCGAAGAGGAGCTGTATCCCCACGGCGGCACCGATGAACTCGGCGAGGTCTGTGGCCATCGCCACGATCTCCATCATGACCCACAGCGACTTCACGGCCCAGGGCGGGTAGGAGAGGCGGCAGTGCTCGGCGAGGTTGAGGCCGGTGGCGATGCCGAGCTTGGCCGACATCGACTGGACGAGGATTGCGATGAGGTTGCTCGCGAAGATCACCCAGAGCAGGGTGTAGCCGAACTGGGCCCCGGCCTGGATGTTGGTGGCGTAGTTGCCGGGGTCGACATAGGCGACGCTGGCGATGAAGGCCGGGCCCAGGAAAGGCAGGAGGCGCCTGAGAAAGCTGGCCTTGGACGAACCCGCGAGGACTGAGTCGGCCTGGGCGGCCGTCCTGTCGCTCATTGAAGGCGTGGCTCGGTTGGCGTCCACCTTTTTTAGGCCCTCCCCTTCCTATGATTCCGTCACGGGGTTGCGAAGCACGCCGATGCCCTCGATCTCGACCTCGACCACGTCGCCCGCGGAGAGCTTGCCGACCCCGCTTGGTGTGCCGGTCACTATGATGTCGCCGGGCTCGAGGCTCATGTTCGCGCTTATGAAGGCGATGAGCTCGCCCACCCCGAAGATCATGGCCGCCGTGTTCGAGCTCTGGACCGTCTTGCCGTTGAGCCTGCACTCGATCTTGAGCCTGCCGGGGTCGCCGATCATCGAGGCCGGCGCGATGGCGGGGCCAATGGGGCCGTAGGTGTCGAAACTCTTGCCCCTGAACCAGCCGGCGCGGTCCCTGTTCTGGATGTCCCTCTGGCTCACGTCGTTGAAGCAGGTGTAGCCCAGGACGTAGGAGAGGGCATCGGCGACGCTGACGTTCCTGCAGTGGCGGCCGATCACGACGGCGAGCTCGGCCTCGTAGTCTGTCCTGGGCTCGCCGAAGCCATAGCGCGCGATGAACGACGCGGGGATGACGATGCTATCCCCGTGGGCGATGAGCACGTTAGGCGTCTTTGCGAAGAGGATGGGCTCTTTGGCCGGGTCGGGCAGGGCAGCGGGCTTGAGGATGCCGGGGAGCTCCGCGATGTGGTCGCGGTAGTTGAGGCCCACGGCGACAATCTTCCCTGCGCCAAGCTCAAAGCTGCGGTTGCTCCCAAGAATGGGTAGTACGATCACGGATGCCCTCCTCGGCTATTGGCAATATACACGCGCCGCTCCCCGGGAGCAAGCCGAGGCCCCCTCGCGGGGGCTTTGGCAAAACACCCCGAGCCGCGCTAGACTCTAGGTCGCAACCCGTTCCAGGAGGTCACGATGTCCAGACGCTCAAGCCAGGCTCTCCTCATCCTTGTCGCCCTCACCCTCGCAGCCGGCCCGAGCTTTGCCCAGGCCAAGTCCACCCTGCCCACCATCACGGTCTCCGACACGGTGGCGTTCCTCAAGGCGGTCGGCTCAAACCGCACGATCGTCCTCAAGAAGGGCGACTACCTCCTCTCCGACGCCTACTCGGTCAAGACGGGTTTCGTCTCCTGGAACGACTTCGAGGACGGCAAGGAACTTGCGATCAAGGGGGCCGAGAACCTAACGATCCGCGGCTCCGAGGGCACGCGCATCGTCACCGAATCGGCCGCGGCCTACCTGCTCGGGATCTATGGCGGAAAGAACATCAGCCTCGACAACCTGCGCTTTGTCAGGTCCATCAAGAGCGGGACGGAGCCGAGCGCGGGAAGCGTCTATGTCGAGTCGGTCAAGGGCTTCACCCTCGACCGTTCCTCCATCGAGGGCCCGACAAACACCGCCCTCGAGCTTTGGCAATGCAGCGACGTCGCCGTCAGGCGCACCGAGTTCAGCGGGGCCCTCTCCGGAGCCATTTCCGCGGTATCGACCAAGGGCCTCGCGGTCAGCCTCTCCAAAATATCCAAGTCCGAGGGCTACCCCCTCATCTACCTCGAGGAATCGGACCAGGTCGGCTTCGCCGACACTCGCTTCGAGGGCAACACCGGCGGGAACTTCCTCGAGATCTACGCAGAGGCCGGCTCGGTCGACTCGATCGCCTTCAAGAAGTGCGCGTTCAGCGGCAACGAGGTAGAGTACTTCGCCGGCACGGCGATCCTGCCCCAGACCACAGACTGCAGCTTCGAGGGCAACAGCTTCGGCGAGGACTGGGCAGAGAACTCAGTGGCCTCGAGCCAGGACCAGTCCTACTACGGGGAGGACTCGGGTCCAGCCTACTACGAGCACTCGCTCTCCGGCCTCGCCTTCTACTACCCTCGCGCTTGGGAACTCCAGGAGAGCGGGGACGATAAGGGCCGGGTCGGGCTCTTCTCGCCCGACGGCGACTCCCTGGTGATCTTCACGACGGTTTCAAAGCTGCCCGCCAAGGCCGACCCCTCGAAGCAGGCAGCCAAGCTCATGACGGACGCCGCGGCGAGCCTCGCCGTCCTCCTCAAGGACGAGGTGGGCCTGAAGCTCTCGATGAAGAGCACGGGAGCGGCCGAGGACGACAAAGGCTTCATGGCCCAGGACTTCTCGGGCGAGGCTACCAAGGCCGAGGGCGAGCACGCCTTCCTCAGGGTGCGGCTCTTCATCAACGAGGGGGCCGTCCACGCGATGGTCGCCCTGGCCAAGGACGAGTCCGCCTTCGCCAGCGACTCCGAGACCCAGTCGATCCTCGATTCGGTCGAGCTGGCCTCGGGGGGCGAGTAGGGGGAGGGCTCCAGTCCGACACGAATGCATCTTTTGTCATAATGACACAATGAATTGCCCAATCTGCTGATCAGGTGCTAGAATGTCGCGCGTCCGAAAGCCCACGAGCAGGGTTCGAAGCGGACGCGCGAGGCCGGGCCAGGTCTTTCTCATTAGGCCCGCGCAAAAAGCCTAAGGAGAATTCATGGTCATCCTCACCCTCAACTGCGGTTCCTCATCGGTCAAATACCAGGTCTATGACTGGGAGAAGAAGGACGTCCTCGCCTCCGGCATCATCGAGCGGGTCACCCTCGGCGGTTCCTCGATCACCCACAAGGCCCAGGGCAAGGCCGACTATGTCGTCACCCACGAGTGCCCGACCCACACCGTCGCCATCGAGCTCATCCTCCACACCCTGGTCCACCCCGAATACGGGGTCATCAAGGACCTGTCGGTGATAAAGGCCGTCGGCCACCGCATGGTCCACGGCGGCATGAAGTTCGCCCGTTCCGTCCTCATCGACGACGAGTTTCTCGCCACCTTCAAGGAGCTCAACGACCTGGCCCCCTTGCATAACCCCGCCAACCTCATGGGCGTCGAGGCTGCCAAGGCCGTCCTCCCCGGGGTCCAGCAGTGCGCCATCATGGACACGGCCTGGCATCAGACCATGCCCGCATGGGCCTACATGTACCCCGTGCCCCGCGAGTGGTACGAGAAGTTCATGGTCCGCCGCTACGGCTTCCACGGCACCAGCTTCCTGTACAACGCCAAGCGGGTGGCGGCCATCTTGGGCCAGGATCCCTTCAAGACCAACCTCATCACCGCCCACATTGGCAACGGCGCCTCGATCAACGCGGTCAAGGACGGCTGCTCCTACGACACCTCGATGGGCCTCACCCCCCTCGAGGGCCTCGTGATGGGCACGCGCTCGGGCGACATCGACCCCGGCATCATCTTCCACATGATGCGCAAGGCGGGGCTGCACGCCTCGGACGTCGAGAAGAAGCTCAACAAGGAGTCGGGGGTCCTAGGCATCACGGGCCGCTGGGCAGACCGCCGCGACATCGAGCAGGCAGCCGAGAAGGGCGACGAGATCGCCCTTCTCGCGCAGCAGATCGAGGGCTACAGGATCAAGAAATACATCGGCGCCTACTACGCCGCCCTGGGGCGCGTCGACGCCCTGGTCTTCACCGCCGGAGTCGGCGAGATGGGACCCGTCACCCGCCACCTCGCGACCCAGGGCCTCGAGAACCTGGGCATCGTGATCGACGAGAAGAAGAACGCCCTCGCGAAATGCCGCAACGCCGAGCTGGAGATCACGGGAGCCGGCTCCAAGGTCAGGGTCTTCGTCATCCCCACCGACGAGGAGCTGGTGATGACCGAGGACTCCTACGCCCTGATCACCGGGACCTATGACGTCCACACCAACTACCACTACACCTTCCAGGACTGCGACTACGTCAACAAGGCGCGAGAGGAAGGACTCACCAAGGACCTTGCCAAGAAGCCCTACCTCAAGGACATCATAGTCAGACCCTGCTGATTCTGCCCCCAAGGGAGGGGATCGTGAATTTCATCGACGCCTACACGGCGGCGCTCGTCCTCGTCGCGATCCTCTCCCTTCTCCTATCCTCCCGGGCCTTGGCCTGGCCCGCCAACGGTGCCCGGGAATTCGGCTTCATCCAGCTCGGTATCGCCGTCTACGCGGTGGCCTATGCGGCCGAGCTCGCCGCCACGAGCCTCACGGGAGCCCTGCGCGCGATCAGGCTGGAGTACGTCGGCATCGTGGCCATGATGATCTTCTGGATCGTCTTCGCCCTGCGCTTCTCCGGCAGGTTCCGCCTGAGGCCGACCCTCGCCTGCCTCGTCGCCTTCCTCCCCCTGTGCACCCTCGCCATGGTGTGGACAGACTCCAGCCACCACCTCTTCTACGCCCGGTCCTGGATGCAGGACATAGGCGTGGCCTCCATCCTCATGACCGAGAAGGGGCCCTGGTACTGGGTCCACGTCGCCAATTTCTGGACCTTCCTGGCATTGAACTTCGCCATCCTCCTCCCCGCCGCCCACAGGGCGAGCCCCCAGAGGCGGGCCCAGATCACCCTCGTCCTGGGCGGATCCTTCGTGCCCGCCGCCGCCGAGATTGTCCACCTCCTCGGCCTCATGCCCTACGGCCTCGACCCAATACCCCTGGCCTTCAGCATCACCGGCCTGCTCTTCGGCGCCGCCGTTTTCCGCGGCCGCTTCCTCGCCGTGGCCCTCGCCGCCCGCGGTCCGGTCCTCCAGGCCATGAGTGCTGGCGTCATCGTCGTCGACCGCTATGGCAACCTTGCCGACGTGAACCCGGCGGCCGCGGTCATCCTTGGTCTCAGCCAGGACTCGATCGGCTGCAGGCTCCTGGACCTGGCCCCCGGCCGCGAGGAGCTGGACGCCATCCTCACGACCGGCGATGGCAAGTCCGATTTCCTGGTCGTGACCGAGGCCCGGGTCGTGAGGCGCTACACGGCCTCGGCCTTCCCCATCAAGGACGGAATCGACCGCCGGGTGGGCACCGCCGCCATCATCGAGGACGTCACCGAGGCCGCAGCCCACCTTGACCGCCTCGTCGAGCTGGCCATGACCGACGAGCTGACCGGCCTGCTCAACCGCCGAAGCTTCCTTGGGCAGGGCAACCAGGCCTTCGAGCTCTCGAGGAGGGCCGGGCGCCCGGTGGCCGTGGCGGTCTACGACCTCGACCACTTCAAGCGGGTGAACGACAGCCGCGGCCATCCCGCGGGCGACGCCGTCCTTCGCGAGGTCGCCATAAGGCTTTCCGATTGCATGAGGGCCGGCGACTCCCTCTGCCGCTTCGGTGGCGAGGAATTCGCCCTCCTCATGCCCGACACGGACGAGGCCGGGGCCGTCGTGGCCGTGGAGCGACTCCGCGCCGCCGTGGGGACCGAGCTCGTTCCCTGGACAGGCGGCCCAATAGCCGTGACCTCGAGCGCCGGGCTCTTCGCCTCGGTGCCGGGGCCAGGGGACAGCCTCGAGGGCTTTCTTGAGAAGGCTGACGAGGCCCTCTACATGGCGAAGAGGCGCGGCAGGAACCGCCTCGAGCTGGGCCGCCCGGGCAGGCAGGAGCCAGAGCAGCCCCAGGGTCCCGGAAATGGGGGCCATTACAGGCCGATCTAAGGGAGGTGGGAAATGAAACATCTGTTCGCACTTATCGTCGTCATGGTCGCTTCGAGCGCCCTGTTCGGCCAGGACTGGCCGGGTGAGGGTCCCGGGGCCTGGGGGGAAGGCGGGGGGCCAGGCTTTGCGGCGGGGAACCGCGGAATGGGGATGGCAGCCGGGATGCCCGGCCAAAGGGACAGGGCACATTACCTACGAGCCGAGCTCAAGGCCATCGAGACAGAGCTTGGCGGCAGCAAATTCGGCGAGCTCAGCCTCGAGGCCCTCAAACCCTACAGGGACAGGCTGGCTGTGGCCGAGGCCAGGGACGTCTATGTCGCCGGCCTCGCCTTGTCCTCCTTCATCATGCCCGGCTCCGGCCAGTTCAGGCTCGGCGACACGGGAGCCGGGGCGGCCTTCCTTTCGGGCCACCTCGCCGTGGTGACCGCGGGGATCCTGGGCTTCTACTTCCTCCTGCCTTCGGACCTCCGCTTCAACCACCTCAACTACCTCGACAGCTCCCTGACCGACATAAGCTCCGCCTGGAACGGCCACAGCATCAGGGACTACCTGCCGGCCGCCGGCGTGGCCTTTGGCTCGATGGCCCTCGACATGGCGATCAGGTACTGGTCGGCCCGTAGCGCTGTCGACTTAGGCAGAGCAGCCGTCGACTCGGGGAAGGTGAAGCTGGAGCCGCGCATCTTCCCGGGCTTCATGGGACTGGGCCTCTCGTACTGATTGCCCCTTCGGCCCAAGACAGCTATCCTCAAACCCCAAGCATCACAAGGAGGCTTCGCGTGCAGGTTCTCGTCGTCAATATCAAGGTAAAGCCGTCCCAGATCGAAGCCTTCAGGGCCGCAACCCTGGAGAATGCCTTCCACAGCAAGAAGGAGCCCGGCATCGCGCGTTTCGAGCTCCTCCAGGACCAGGAGGAGCCCTCCCACTTCATCCTGATCGAAGGCTACCGCGACGCCGATGCCCCCGCGCGCCACCGCGAGACTCCGCATTACGCAAAGTGGAAGGAGCTCGCCGAGCCCATGATGGCCGAGCCGAGGACCCGCGCCCTCTTCGATCTGCTGACCTAGGCATGAAGGCCATGCGCTTCGAATTCGCCACCGCCTCGAGGATCCTCTTCGGGCCCGGCTCCGTCGCCGAGGCAGGCGCCGCGGCTGCCGGCATCGGGCGCCGGGTCTTTGTCGTCAGGGGCCGGGATGCTGTCCGGGCCTCGCCCCTGTACGACGCGCTTTCGGCCGCCGGCCTCGAGCTCGAGTCCTTCGTCCTCACAGGGGAGCCGAGCTTCGACGACATAAGGGCGGCCCTGTCCCAGGCCCGCGCCTTTGGGGCCGAGCTTACCATCGGCTTCGGCGGCGGCTCATGCATCGACGCCGCTAAGGCGGTGGCAGTCCTCCTCGCCAATCCCGGCGAGCCCCTCGACTACGCCGAAGTCATTGGCGCTGGCAAGGCCCTGAGTCTGCCTGCCCTGCCCTGCATCGCCGTGCCCACCACAGCGGGCACGGGCTCCGAGGTGACGCGCAACGCCGTCCTGTCCTCCGCCCTCCACCGTGTCAAGGTGAGCCTGCGCTCGGCGACAATGCTGCCCCGCCTTGCCATCGTCGACAGCGAGCTTGACCTCGGCATGCCCCCCTCGGTGACAGCCAGCACGGGCATGGACGCCCTCACCCAGCTCATCGAGCCCTTCGTGTCCCGACGGGCCAACCCCTTCTCCGATTCATTCTGCCGCGACGGGATCGGCAGGGCCTTCGAGTGCCTGCCGCGTGCCTTCCGCGACGGCAGCGACGCCGGGGCCCGCGAGGGCATGGCCCTCGCCAGCCTCGAGGGCGGCCTGGCCCTGGCCAACGCCGGGCTCGGGGCCGTCCATGGCCTTGCGGCGCCCATTGGCGGGGCCTTCGACGCTCCCCACGGGGCAATCTGCGCCGCCCTCCTGCCCCATGCGACAGCTGTCAACATAAGGGCCCTGCGCGCCCGGGAGGGCTCAAACCCGGCCCTCGCGCGCTACGCCGAGATCGCCTCGATGCTCTCGGGCAAGACGGGCGCGGGCCCTGAGGAGGCCAGGCCAGAGGCGGCGGCCGAGGCCCTCCTCTCCCTCGTGGCCGAGCTCAAGATCCCCGGCCTCTCGGCCTGGGGCCTGGGGCGCTCCGACTTCGCCGAGCTGGCGAGGAAGGGGGAGGCCGCGAGCTCGATGAAGGCCAATCCGATAGTCCTCGAGGCGCGGGAGATCGAGGAGATCCTCGAGCTCGCCTTCTAGGCCCTCCGGGCCTCGGCCGGCCTTCCATTTCTGTGGCCGGACCGACTATACTTCGGCCCCATGGACCTCAAGGATTTCGATCTCTGGTGCCGCTCCCTCCTGGAGATCGACGCCCTCTCGGCAGCCGACGATTCGCTCAACGGCATCCAGCTGGGAAGGCGTGGCGGGAGCCTAGAGACAGTGGCCTTCGCCGTCGACGCCTGCGCCGAGAGCATGCGCCGGGCCCGGGACGCCGGGGCCCAGGCCCTCTTCGTCCACCACGGCATATTCTGGGGCAAGCCGCAGAGGCTCGTGGGCCCGGCCCTTGAGCGCATCCGCCTCCTGCTCGAAGCCGACATGGGCCTCTACGCCTGCCACCTTCCCCTGGACAAGCACCCCGAGCTGGGCAACAACGCGGTCCTCGCCCGCCTCCTCGGCCTCACCGAGCTAAGGGCCTTCGGCAATTTCCGCGGGTCGAACATCGGTTTCTCCGGAAGGCTCGACCCCGAGATCGGCCTCGATGAGGCGGTGCGCAGGATCCTTCCCGACGGCTCGAGGCCCCGGACCCTCATCGCCGCGGGGCCGGAGAGGCTGCGTAGCGCGGCCATCGTATCCGGCGGGGCGGCCTTCGAGGTCTCCCAGGCCATCGAGGGGGGCTTCGACCTCTATGTCACCGGGGAGCCATCGCACTCGGTCTACCACAGCGCCGTCGAAGCTGGCATCAACTTCATGGCCGCGGGCCACTACGCTACCGAGGTCTGGGGAGTCAAGGCTGTGGCTGAGCGCCTCGCACGCGAGACCGGAATGAAGACCATCTTCATCGACGTCCCCACGGGTCTGTAGTATTTTATCAATTCGTGAGAGCACAAGGATGACCATGAAACGCAAAGACTTACTATTGACGCCATTCCTCCTCACCCTGTCCGTCATCGTCCTCGACCAGGTGACCAAGGCTATCGTGGTCGCTACCATTCCCCAGGGCAAGATAGGCTGGAGCGCCTTCGGCGACTTCCTCTGGCTCATCCACGCGAGGAACCTCGGCATCGCCTTCAGCATGGGCACAGGCCTGGCAGCCTCCTTCCGCTCGGTTCTCTTCGTCATCTTCCCCGCCATCCTTGTCATCGGGATCCTGGTCTTCTATTTCCGCGGCAAGGGGATAGACCGCCTCCAGCGCTGGGCCCTCTGCGGCATCGCCGGCGGAGGGGTCGGCAACCTTCTGGACCGGGTCTTCAGGAGCGAGGGCGTCGTGGATTTCGCGAGCGTGAAGTTCTATGGCCTCTTTGGCCTCGAGCGCTGGCCGACCTTCAACGTGGCCGACTCGACGGTCGTGGTCTGCGCCATCCTCCTGGCGATCTCGACAATCATCCAGGACGCGGGGAGGAAGCGCCCGTGACCAGGGGAGTGAAGGCCGTCCTCTTCATTCTCGCGGCCACGGTCGGCAACATGATCCTCACCGCGGCCTTCTTCGTCGGCCTCCTGGCCCTGTATGGCCTCACCCTCGCGCGCCTCATCAAGGTGCCGACCGCCATGCCGGTGATCCTCGTGGCCTTTGTCCTCGCCGTCGTCCTCGCCTCGCTGAGCTACAGCGCGGGGCTCAAGTACTTGAAGAAACGCTGGGATCTGGAGAAGCGCCTCGGCCTGAAATAGGCCTTTCGCGGCGTTTCTATGCATCGGTCTTTGACCGCCTGTGGTCGGCCATGCATAATCGCCGACGCGCATTTTAGGAAGGAGTCGAGATGGCGGGCTATGCGGGTACATTCGAGAAGCTGGGCGTCAGGGTGCCCGAGGTTGACCTGCCCAAGGCAGGGACCGACTATACGAAATGGGCTGTGGTCGCCTGCGACCAGTACAGCTCGGAGCGTGACTACTGGAAACGCGTCGAGGACGCGGTCGCGGGAGCGCCCTCGACCCTCGGCCTGATCTTCCCCGAGGCCTTCCTCGAGGACGCCGACAAGGCCGAGCGCGTCGTGCGCATCCAGACGACAATGCGCGACTATCTCTCGCGCGGGCTCGTCGAGTCCAAGGGCGAGGGATTCGTCCTCGTGGAGCGCTACACTCCCTTCGAGAAGGAGCCCCGCAAGGGCCTGTGCATCGCCGTCGACCTCGAGAAGTACCAGTACGGCAAGGACTCGAAGTCCCTCATCCGCCCCACCGAGGGCACAATCGTCGAGCGCCTGCCCCCCCGCATGCAGATACGCCGCGGGGCCCCCCTCGAGCTCCCCCACATCATGCTCCTGGTCGACGACCCGGGGAGGACCCTCATCGAGCCCCTCTACGAGCGCCGCCAAACCCTGCCACGGCTCTACGACTTCGAACTCATGCTGGGCTCGGGCCGGGTGCGTGGCTGGCACGTCAAGGATCCCGCCCTTCTCTCCATGGTCGCCTCGGCCCTCGAGCTTCTGGCAGATCCAGCCGCCTTCAGGGCCAAGTACGGCACCGACGATGTCCTCCTCTTCGCCGTCGGCGACGGCAACCACTCCCTCGCCACAGCCAAGGCGATCTGGGAGGAGACCAAGAAGGAGAAGGGGAGCGAGAGCGGGATCATGGACCATCCCGCGCGCTTCGCCCTGGTCGAGCTCGTGAACATCTACGACGAGGGCCTGCCCTTCCACCCGATCCACCGGGTCCTCTTCAATGTCGACGAGCAGAAGTTCTACGAGGCCCTCAAGTGCTGCTACGAGATAAATCTCGAGAGGCACGCCTCCAGCGAGAAGGCCTTCGCCCTCGTCGACGAGCCAATGGGGGCTTCCCGTGACCACCGCATCGCCGTCACCTCGGCCCGCAGCTCAGGCATCATCAGCTTCCCGAACCCGAAGGCCAACCTCGCCGCCGGCACCCTCCAGGATTTCCTCGACACCTTCCTCAAGGACAACCCGAAGGTGGTGATCGACTACATCCACGGCACAGAGAGCCTCCTCGCCCTGGCGGCCAAGCCGGGCAACCTCGGGCTCTATCTGCCACCGATCGACAAGGGCGGCTTCTTTGGCACGGTGATCCGCGACGGCGTGATGCCGCGCAAGACTTTCTCGATGGGCGAGGCGCCGGAAAAGAGGTTCTACATAGAGTCGAGGAAGATCACCAGGTAGTTCGGTGCCTCGCCCGGAACGAGGTTGAAAGTCTTGCGCGGCCGTGCGCAAAAGGAACGGGATTGTAGGGCCGTGCGCCGCCCTGGGGCGGCGGCTGCGGCCCGGCATGCCGCGCAGGACTTTCTCGATGCTCGAGGCTCGTTTTGCCGGCCGAACCGACCGGATCGGTCG
>JANXYO010000035.1 GCA_025356015.1 Spirochaetaceae bacterium | reverse complement strand
GATATAGGTCTTGTCGTCGTGGTGGACCGAATAGTCGTTCGAGGGCACGACCACGTAGTTGAGCCCATAGAGCCGCTCCGCCTCGAAGAGGCCGACGGCGTACTGGAGGTTGCGGTTGACGTCGCCCCGAAGCCTGTCACGGACGACGCCGGCCACGAACTTCGAGAACCAGAGCACGGCCGGATTCATCGGCGAGACGAAGGAGGCGGCGCGCCGGTCATCGAGCCAGGTGATGGCGTTCCTGTGGTGGAGGCGGAAGTCGACGGGCAGCCTGGTCTGGCGCCTCGAGCCGACATAGACGTAGTCGACGACGATCTCGCCCTTCGCATCGGTGCCCTGGGTGAGGGAAAGCAGGGCCTCGGTGAAAAGGGCGCGGACCGGGACTCGGACCGAGCCTCCCTTGGCTATGGCGGGAAGGAGGGCGCAGAGCTTGGGCTGGTCCATGTAGTGGCCGGCGTTGAATGATACCCTCACGTCCCTGAGCTCGGCGTCCTCGCCGTTGACGAGGGTGATCTCTCCGAAGGGGTGGTCGTCATAGTACGAATACAGCGAGGGGAAGACCGGGTCGATCTTCACTCCCTCGATCCGCAGGCGGGAGGCCGAGCCCTTCGACAGGTCGAAGGAGAAGGCCAGGCCGAGCACAGCCGCGCTGTAGAACGAGGACTTTGTGCCGAAATACGAGGAGAGGCCGGTGCTCGCCGATATGCTCAAAGCCGGCGTGATCCGGTAACCGAGGCCGAGCCGGAGGCCCGCGGCGTAGGCCGAGCCCGAGGCGACCGGCGACGAGACATTGGTGAGACCGCCCATCGCGTCAAGACGCAGGACGCTGCGGTCGCTCGGCCTTAGGGCCAGGGCGAGCCCGAGGTCGGCCTCGCCAAGCCTTAGCTCGCCTGAGGCCTTGTAGGGGGCCACGCCGTAGCCCGCCCGGACAAAGGGCACGAGGTAGGGCAGTCCGGTGAGGTCGAGTACCATGAGCCCCGCGTAGCCGGTCGTATAGTCGCCTTGCGATCCGAGGGCGGGGAAAAGGGCCTCGGCCCTGGGAGACACCACGAAGCCGAGCTGGGCCTCGGCTCGGCCTGCGGCCGCGAGGGCCAGGGCGAAGGCCAGCAAGAGGGCGGGTGCCAGCTCGAGGCGGAAGGAACTGATCCTCATTCGTCGTCCCAGGTCATGCCGCCCCCATGGTCGGCGGCTGCGGCCGAGGCCCTGCGGACCGAGCTCGAATCGACAAGGGAGGACAGGTAGGCGTAGCGCTCGGCAAGGGCGGGGTCTATCGCCTTGGCCCGGGCGAAGAGATCGTCGGCTTCGGCGAAGGCGTCGAGCTCGTAGCGCGCCCTGGCCAGGCCTATCAGTGCGGCCTTGTTGTTTGGCGAGGTCTTGAGGGCAGCCTCGAAGAAGCGGGCTGCGGTCTCGTAGTCCTTGAGGAGGAAGGCGACGTTGGCGAGGTTGATCACTGCCGGGGCATAGCCGGTCTCGACCGCTCCCTGGAATTCGACTCGGGCCTTGTCCAGGAGACCGTATTGGGCGTAGAGGATGCCAAGGCTGTTACGCTGCTTGCCCGTGCCCGTGCCCGTCATCCCGGCCTTCATGCGCTCGACCTTGGGCGTGATCTCCCTCGTGATATAGCGTTCCAGGGCGTTCTCGAAAGCCAGCTTTACCTGTTCCTCGCCAGGCTTCGATGGCTTGAAGTCCACGTCGGGTGGGGTGATCGGCGAGAAGGTCTTCCAGGATTCGCTGATCGTGATCAGCTTGGCTGCCTTGCCCGAGGGACTCGCGCCCTGGGCCTCGCGCCAGAGCCTTGCCCCGCCCTGCCAGGCGCGAAGGAAGCCCTCCCGCATGAGCGAGGCCTGGAGGGGTACCCATGCCTTCCCGTCCTGGAAGGCAAAGTCGCCCAGGTTGGAGAAGGAGGTCTTGGCCTCGGCTTCGCTTATCTCGAGGGGGAAGGCCACAAGCACGTCCTCGCTCAAGGGCAGGATGGCCGAGGGCACGGCCACCGACTCCAGGGCCTCGGCATAGGCAACGGCTATCTCGTCCGAATCGCCCGACTTGTAAGCGAGGGTCTGGTAGGGGTACTGGATGTAATCGGTCTTGGAGCTGTCGAGGTGGAAGCTCGCATAGGGTGTCGCGGGATCCTTCGACCACACGAGGCCGTAGATGCGCAGCGCCTCGAAGAGTCCCAGGGCGTACTGCATGTTCTTGTCAATCTCGGGCCTGATGCTGAGCCTCACCAGGCCTGCCACGAACTTCGAGAATTCGAGCATCGAGGGGTCGTTCGGCGCGACATAGGCAGCGAGCATCGCCGGGTCCTTCCAGGTGATCGCGTTGCGGTCGTCGAAGCGGATCGAGATGGCCTTGCTTAGCTCGGTGCTTGAATCGAGGATGTTGTACTTGACCAGGACCTCGGACTGGACCTTCGTGCTTTCGGTGAAGGAGAGGACTTTCTCGTTGAAGGCTGCATAGATCGGGAAGCGCACGCTCGCCCCCCTCTGGATCACCGGAAAGGAGGCGCAGGGCATGGATCTGGAGGTGAAGGCGCCGGCCTGGTATGAGATCCGGACGTCCCTGATCTCGACCTGCTCGCGGTTGGTCAGGGTAATCACGGTTATGGGCTCTTTGGCGTATTTGTAGTAGAGGATGGGATATATCTGGTTTGCCTGCTCGCCCTCGAGAACGATGCCCGCCCCCCTGTCCGAGAGGAGTCCAAGGCCGATGTCGACGGTGAGGGAGACTCCAAGGCCCTTGTATATCGGCGCGTCGCTGCCAAGGTACTGGGCATAGCTCAGGCCCGAGAGGACGTTCAGGCCGGGGGTGAAGCGGTAGCCAAGCTCGGCTCCGGTCTTCCAGTAGGCCCCGTAGCCCGACTGGCTGCCAACCGAGATCGCCGCGAACCCGGCCGAGGCGCCCACCCTGGTGACCAGCCTCGCCGTGGGGTAGTAGAAGAAGGAAAAGCCCGCCCCGCCCGAGCCAAGGATGAGGCCGGTGCTACTGCCGTTGACCTTGTTGTAGGTCACGCCAGCCTCGAGAAAGGGGGAGAATATGCCGTAGATGGCGAGGTGGGCGGTGAGGTTCATGCCTCCCCCGACCGCATATGCCTCTACCTGCTTCCCGTTGACGTCCACACTGTTGCCAAAGGGGATGCAGAGCTCCGGGCTTATACGAAGGCCCATGTCCGCAGCGTGGCCCGTCTCAGCCACGGCCAGGGAAAGCAGGAATCCGCACATGATCGCTGGAAGCGAAGGTTTTGCTCTCATAAGGCCCTCGGACAACGCGCACTGCCCTGCATATTCGCGCTCAGGGGTATAAAAGCCAATAATAGGATGGATAAACTTATAGCGATAGTGGCGAAACCCAAGGCTGGCGCATATTTGCATAGAAACGAAAAAAGGACCATCCTGCGGCTTTTCGCCCGGATGGCCCTTGGTATGCTGTTTTGCGACAGCAGCCCGACGCTCGTCTATTTTGCGACGGCTGCTTTCTTCTTGTTGGCGAGAGTCGCCTTGCAGGTCTTGCAGATCTTGAGCTTCTGGCCCTCGACCTCCTGCTCGTAGACTACCTTCACGCCTTCGCGCTTGCAGATGGGGCAGGCGCCGCGGCCGCGGCCGACCACTTCCATGAGCCCTTTCCCGCGATGTGCCTTGGACATATGCTCTCCTTGCCTTACTTCGCCTGCGCAGCGGCCTGGGACTTCGCCTTGGCCTTCTTCTCGGCTTTGCGCTTCTCCCGCTCCGCCTTCTTGTCGTCTTCCTTGCGCTCCACAAGCTCGAGGATCACCATGTCCGCGGCGTCGTGGTTTCGCGCGCCGAGCCTGAGGATCCTGGTGTAGCCACCGTTGCGCTCCTTGAACCTAGGAGCGATGTCGGTGAAGAGCTTGGCGAGGATGGCCTCGTCGGTGATCTTGCGGAAGACCATGCGCCGATTGTGCACCGAGTCTTCCTTCGCCCGCGTGATTTCCTTCTCGGCGAAGCGACGCACCTCGATGGCCTTGGCGCGCGTCGTCGTGATCCGCTCGTGCTTGAACAGCACCGTCATCATGTTGCGGATCAGGGCCTTGCGGTGGGCCGGGACCCTGTTGAGCTTGTTGAATCCGATCTTATGCTTCATCGGTCTCTTCCTTCTTCATGGACAGTTTCAGGTAGTTCCGCAGGGCGGCGTAGTCGGTCATGCCCAGACCGAGGTTCCACTCCTTGAGCTTGTCCTTTATCTCCTGGAGCGACTTCTTCCCGAAGTTCCTTGTCTTGGCGATGTCGTCCTCGGTCTTCCGGGTGAGATCGCCTATCGTCTTGATGTTCGCGTTCTTGAGGCAGTTCGAGGACCTCACCGAAAGCTCGAGCTCCTCGACCGGGGTGTTGAGGATCTGGCGGACCCTCTCCTCGACCTCGTCGCTCTCCTCGTCGGCGCCGGCTTCGCCCTCGTCGAAGTTCACGAAGATGGCGAAGTGGTCCTTCGCTATCTTGGCAGCCTCGGCGAGCGCGTCCTCGGGCTTCACGGTCCCGTCGGTGTAGATCTCGAGGATGAGCTTGTCATAGTCGGACCGCTGGCCAACGCGGGTCGGCTCGACCGAGAACTTGACCTTCTTGACCGGCGAGAAGATCGCGTCCATGGGTATCGTGCCCACGACCTCGACGTATTTCTCGTTGATCTCCGAAGGGACGTAGCCCCGGCCCAGGTCGACCTGGACCTCGAGGTCCAGCTTGGCGTCGTCCATGAGGGTGGCTATCTTGAGCTGCGGGTTCATCACCTCGAGCGGCTTGTCCTTCCCGAAGTACGCGGCTTTGAGCTCCATCGGCCCCTTGAGCTCGTACAGGAAGGTGGCCTGCTCCTCGTCGTCGGGGAGCCTTAAGCGCAGCTGCTTGAGCTCGTTGAGCACCTCTATGGTGTCCTCAACGATCCCCGGTATCGTCTCGAACTCGCTCGTGACGATGTGCTGCGCCCCCTCCGCGTCGTACCTTACGATACGGACGGCCGTGATGGCGTAGCCCTGGATCGAAGAGAGGAGGATGCGGCGCAGGGTGTTGCCGACGGTCGTAGCGTAGCCTGGTTCGAAAGGATAGGCGAGGAACTTGCCGTAGTCCGGGCCGGACTCGCTCTGCTCGTACGTTATGCCCTTCGGCCTTTTGAAACCTTTTAGTAGGTTTTTCCGCGCCATTTCGGCTCCTTACTTCGAGTAGAGCTCGACTACGAGCTGCTCACGGATCTCTGCCATGTCGGTTATGTCCTGGCGATGCGGGATCGAGTTGAAGGTTCCGATCATGTTGTCGGGGTCAACCTCGAGCCATGGCATGACGCCAGAACGCCCAAACTCCTGGAGCGCGTCCTTTATGAGGGACAGTTTCTTGGAGCCGGCATGGACGGCGACCTTGTCGCCCTGCTTCACGATGTAGCTCGGGACGTTGACCCTCTTGCCGTTCACGGCGATGTGGCCGTGGAGGACCAGCTGGCGCGCCTGGGCGCGGGAGGTGGTGAAGCGAAGCCTGTAGACCACCGTGTCGAGCCTGCGCTCGAGGAGGCCGAAAAGGTTCTCGCCGGTCTTGCCGGGCATCCGGAGGGCCCTCTCGAAGGTGTTCCGGAACTGCGTCTCCATGAGACCATAGGTCCTCTTGAGCTTCTGCTTTTCGCGGAGCTGGACCGCGTAGTCGGACTGCTTTGACTGTCTCGACTTGGGCGCCTTTCCAGGCGCAAGCCGCTTGCGGTTGATCGGGCACTTGTCGCTCTTGCAGCGAGCGCCCTTGAGGAACATCTTCTTCTGCTCGGTCCGGCAGAGCCGGCACACGGGACCGGTGTAACGCGCCATCGTAGTCTCCCCTTACCCTAGATCCGCCGGGCCTTGCGCGGCCGGCAGCCGTTGTGGGGGATCGGCGTCACGTCGTTGATGCTCTTGACCTTGAGGCCAAGGGCTCCGAGCTGGCGTATCGCCGACTCGCGCCCGACGCCGGGCCCCTTCACGTATACGTGGACCTCACGAAGACCGACCGTGAGCGCCTTCTGGACGGCCGTCTCGGCGACAGTCTGGGCGGCGAAGGGGGTGGACTTCTTCGCCCCGCGGAAGCCGTGGCCACCGGATGAGGACCACGAGATCGCATTGCCGTTGAGGTCGGTGATGGTGATGATCGTATTGTTGAAGGTCGCCTGGATGTAGACGTTGCCCTCGTATACGCTCTTCTTCTCTTTCTTCTTCTTAGCGACTGCCACTTCTGGGCTCCTTGCCTAACTAGACGGCTTTCTTCTTGTTCGCGACGGTCTTCCGCTTTCCCTTACGGGTGCGGGCATTCGTCCTGGTCCGCTGGCCATTGACCGGGAGTCCCCGGCGGTGCCTGAGGCCCCGGTAGCAACCGATATCCATGAGCCGCTTGATGTTGAGCGCGGTCTCGGAGCGCAGGCGCCCCTCGACCTTGTAGTCGTTCTCTATCACCTTGCGGAGCTCGTTGATCTCTTCGTTCGAAAGGTCGTTCATCTTCTTCGCCGGATCGATCTTCGTGCTGTCGCAGATCTTCCGGGCGCTGGTGCGCCCGAGCCCGAAGATGTAGGTCAGGGCGATCTCGACGTGCTTGTTCGGGAGGTCGACTCCCGCTATACGTGCCATGCTTCCTCCCCCCTTCAGCCTTGCTTCTGCTTGTGCTTCGGATTCTCACAGATTATGCGGACGATTCCGTCCCGCCTGATGACCTTGCACTTGTCACATATCTTCTTGACGCTGGTCCGGACCTTCATCTCAATCTCCTCCGCAACGGCGAGGGCCAGCAAATCGCTCCCTCGCCGCCGATTGTAAGCCTTTTCGCCGAAAGAATCTACAGGTTGCGCGAACGTAAGTGGCCCTTGCGGGTCAGGCCCTCGTGATGGTGCATCTTAAGCAGGGCGTTTATCTGTGCCATCGTGTCCAGGTCGACTCCCACGAGGATCAGGAGCGAGGTGCCGCCCATGAGGTAGGCGAGCTGGCTCGGGAAGTTGAACATGGACATAACCAGGGTCGGCAGCAGGGCTATGAGGCCCAGATAGAGCGATCCGGGAAGGATGATCCTGTTCAGGATCTTCGTGAGGTGCTCTTCCATCTTCTCGCTGCGAATCCCGGGGATGGAACCGCCGTTCTCCCTGATGTTCTTGGAAATCTGCTGCGGGTTCAAGGTCACCTGCGTGTAGAAGTAGGCGAAGAAGATGATGAAGGCGACGTACAGGGCGTTGTACCAGAAGCCCCGGGGCGTCAGGAAGTAGGAGAAGTCGCGCAGCCACTTCACGTTCACGCCCAGGCTCTGGGAGATCTGGAGCGGGAAGGTCAGGATGCTCGAGGCGAAGATGACCGGGATGACGCCGGAGGGGTTGATCTTGAAGGGGATGTAGGTGTTCTGGGACCCGTACATCCTCCGCCCGACGACGCGCTTGGCGTAGTTGACCGGTATCTTACGCTGGCCCTGCTGCTCCATGATGACCAGAGCCACGACACCGGCGAAGAGCACAACCACGATGATGGCGTAGATCGGATTGAGCTCGTCCCGCTGGATCTTCTTCATGAGCTCGTAGACAGCGTTCGGCAGCCTGGCCACGATGCCGGCGAAGATGAGGAGGGAGACACCGTTTCCGATACCCCGCTTCGTGATCTGCTCGCCTATCCAGACAAGGAACATCGAACCCGTCGTGACGGTGAGGATCGCCACCATCGTGTAGGGCAGCCTCGCCATCGTGATGGCGTTCGGGATCCTGTCGGCCCAGACCGTCACGGCGTATGACTGCACGATGCAGACGAAGACCGTGCCGATCCTAGTCCAGCGCGCGATCTTCTTGCGGCCGCCCTCTTCCTCGGAGATCTTCTTGAACTTCGGGAAGACTATGAGGACCAGCTGCATGATGATCTGCGTGCTGATGTAGGGCATGACGCCGAGCATGAAGAGCGAGAAGTTCTTGAAGGCGCCGCCCGCGAAGAAGTCGAGGTAGTCGGTCACCCCGCTCCCCGAGCCCGTCTGCGCGGCGAAATAGGACTGGAGCGCGCTCGCGTTGATGCCCGGGATCGGGAGATAGGCACCCAACCTGAACAGAGCGAGCCACGTGAGCGTGTAAAGGATCCGCTCGCGCAGCTCCTTCACGCGGAAGATGTCGGACAACGGATTCGCCATGCTAGCCGCCTCTTTCAAGCGCCCTTATCAGGCGCGAGCCTTCTCTTGGCCCGACTTTGCGGGTGGAGTCTCGACCTTGCCGCCGGCCTTCTCGATCTTTGCCTGGGCCGCCCCAGAGACCTTGTCGACCTGGAAGGTCAGCGCCTTGGTCAGGTCGCCGTCAGCGAGAATCTTGACGAGGGCGTTCGCCTTCTTCACGAGGCCCCTGGCCATGAGGGAGACGCCGTCGACGACCTCGCCAGAGCTGTACTTCGGCTCGATCTGCTCGAGGTTGACGATCTGCCATTCCTTCTTGAATATGTTCGTGAAGCCGCGGTGCGGGATCCGGCGGTAGAGGGGCATCTGGCCACCCTCGAAACCGGGGTAGGTCTTGCCGCCCGAGCGGGACTGCTGGCCCTTGTTGCCCCTGCCGGCTGTCGTGCCAAGGCCTGAGCCCTGGCCGCGGCCGACGATCCGCTTGCGCTTGGTCGCGCCTTCGGGCGCGTGAAGGTTGTAGTCGGACATTACTCGAGCTCCTTCACTTCGACGAGGTGGGCGACCCTTCGGACCATGCCGAGGATAGCGGGGCTCGCCTCATGGGTTCTCTTCGAGCTGATCTTGTTCAGGCCCAGGCTGCGCACTGTCGCGCGCATCACGGGCTTCTGGTGGATCAGGCTCCCAACGAGCTTAATCTCTATTTGCTTGGCCATGGCATCAACCCCACAGGTCCTTGAGAGTCTTTCCGCGGTTCTTCGCCACGGTCTTGGCATCCATCATGTTGTCGACGCCGGAGAATACCGCCCGGACTATGTTGATCGAGCTCCGGGAACCGACGCACTTCGACAGGATGTCGGTTACCCCGGCTGCCTCCATCACTGCGCGGACCGGCCCGCCTGCGATGATTCCCGATCCCGGACAGGCCGGCTTCATCAGGACGTTCGTTGCCTTGTACTTGCCGATGATAGCGTGCGGGATCGTGCCGTTCTTCACGGGAAGCTTGATCATGGCGCGCTTCGCCCGGTCGATGCTCTTGCGGATGGCTTCGCTGACGTCCTTCGCCTTGCCGAAACCGAAACCCACCATGCCGGCGCGGTCGCCAACCACGGTAAGGGCCGAGAAGGAGAAGCTCCGTCCGCCCTTGACGACCTTGGCCGTCCGGTTCAGCTTGACGAGCTTTTCCATGTAATTATCGCGGGATCCGGAATCGTCCCTTCTGCCTCTGTTATCCACTTGAGGTCCCCCTAGAATTCGATCCCGGCCTTGCGGGCGCCGTCGGCTATGGCCTTCACGATTCCGTGGTACTTGTAGCCGTTCCTGTCGAAGACGACCTTAGCCACGTTCTTCTCTTTGAGCCTCTTGCCGATCTCTTCGCCGAGCTTGCCGGCGCCTGCGACGTCCCGCTTCAGGGCCTTGAGCTGCTCCTCGAGCGTGCTCGCGGAGACCAGCGTCGCGCCGGCCGCGTCGTCGATGACCTGGACGTAGAGAAAGCGGTTCGACTTGAAAACGGTCATCCTCGGCTTCTCCGGCGTGCCGGAGAGGGTCTTCCTTACGTGGTGCTTACGCTGCACGCGCTTGCGCAGCTTGTCGCTCAGTTCCCTTACGCTCATGCTCTCCGCCTCACTTCACGCCGGTCTTGCCGACCTTCTTGCGAATGACCTCGTCCTCGTACTTGACGCCCTTGCCCTTGTAGGGTTCGGGTTTCCTCAGGCTCCTGATCTCGCTCGCGAACTTTCCCACGAGCTGACGATCGAAGCCGGAGACGACGATCTTCTGGTTGTTCGCTTCGGTCACCACGGCGAGGCCGTCGGGGATCGCGACCGCGAAGTCGGTTGAGTAGCCGAGGCTCATGATCAGCAGCTTGCCCTGGATCTCGGCGCGGTAACCCACGCCGTTTATGAGCAAGGCCTTCTTGAAGCCCACGGACACGCCGACAACCATGTTGTTGATCAGGTTCCGGTAAAGGCCATGGTAGGCCTTCGACTGCTTGGAGTCGTTCTTGCGGGTCACGACCACGGCCGAATCGCTCGCGGCGATCACGACCTCGGGAACGTAACTCTGGCTAAGCTTGCCCTTGGGCCCTTCGACCGTGACCAGGCTCTCGGTGACTACCACCTTGACGCCCTTGGGCACCGGCACGGGCTTGATTCCGATTCTCGACATGGCATTACCCTCGATTACCAGACCGTGCAGATGAGCTCGCCGCCCACCTTCTTCTCGACGGCCTTGCGACCCGTGGTCACGCCTTCTGAGGTCGACACGATGACCGTGCCGTAACCGTTGAAGACGCGGGGAAGCTCCTTGTACCCGGAGTAGACGCGCCTGCCAGGGCGGGAGACCTTCTCCACGCCGTGGATGATCGGGTCGTTCGCGTCGTCGTACTTCAGGAAGATCCGGATGACATTGGAGCCCTCCGCCTGGATCTTCTTGAAGTTCTTGATGAAGCCCTCAGTCTTGAGGATCTTCACTATCTCGAGCTTAAGCTTGGAGGTCGGAATGTCGACCTTCTCGTGGCGGGCAGAGCTCGCGTTGCGGATTTTGGTCAGCATGTCCGCGATGGGATCAGAAACGCTCATCGCTACCTCCTACCAGCTCGATTTCGTCACGCCCGGGATCAAGCCCTCAGAAGCGTACTTCCGGAAGCATATCCGGCACATGTCGAATTTTCTCATGTATCCGCGGGCCCTGCCGCAGACCTTGCAGCGCCGGACCAGCCGGGTGGAATACTTTGGCTTCTTCAGAGCCTTTAGAATCATCGCCTTGCGCGCCATGTTTCGGCCTTCCTTATTTCCTGAAGGGCATGCCCATCTTGGCAAGGAGGCTCTTCGCTTCCTTGTCGTTCTTCGCGGTCGTCACGATCGCGATATTGAGCCCCATGATCTTCTCGATCTTGTCGAAGTCGATCTCCGGGAAGATGATCTGCTCGTTTAAGCCCAGCGAGTAGTTACCGTGCCCGTCGAAGGCGTTGGGGTTGACTCCCCGGAAGTCCTTGACGCGCGGGAGAGCGACGTTCATGAGCCTGTCCAGGAACTCCCACATGTAGTGCCCCCGAAGCGTGACCCTGCAGCCAATCTCCTGGCCCTGGCGGATCTTGAAGGTGGCGATCGATTTCTTCGCCTTGGTCTTCACCGCGTGCTGGCCAGTGATGTGCGCGAGGTCTTCGACGGCCGCGTCGAGGATCTTCTTGTTCTCTTTCGCCTCTCCGACGCCCATGGAGACTATGACCTTCACGAAACGCGGCACCTGCATCGTCGATGAGTAGCCGAATTCCTTGAAGAGCTCGGGAGCGATGGCCTCCCGGTAGATCTTCTTGAGCCGGGGGACGTAGTCCTTCGGCAGCGGGGCCGACTTGCCTCCAGAAGCTTTCTTCTCGGCTGCTGCCTCGGCCTTGGCCTTCTTCTTCGCGGCCGCCTCGGCGGCCTTCGCATTGATCTCTGCCATACTAGAGCGCCTCCCCGCACTTGCGGCACACGCGCTTCTTGGCATCGCCCTCGATCTTGTAGCCGATGCGCGTAGGCCCGCACTTGCGGCACACGATCATGACGTTCGACAGCTGGATGGGTGCCTCGATCTCCGTGATGCCACCCCGGTCGGTCTGCTTGCGCTTCTTCATGGCCTTCTTGACCATGTTCACGCCCGCGACGATCGCCCTGCCCTTCTCGCGCTCGATCTTGATGACCTTGCCCTGTTTGCCCTTGTCCTTGCCGGCGATGACCTGGACCTGGTCCTCCTTGCGGAGCTTGTACTTCGTTTCGGCCATTTCTCTCCGACTCCTCACAGGACCTCAGGCGCGAGGGACACGATCTTCATGTAGTCCCTCTCGCGGAGCTCGCGTGCTACGGGCCCGAATATGCGTTTGCCCTTCGGGTTCTTGTTAGCGTCGATGATGACGCAGGCATTGTCGTCGAAACGGATGTAGGTTCCGTCGGGACGGCGGTATTCCTTGTGCGTCCTCACGACCACGGCCTTCTCGACCGTGCCCTTTTTGATCGCGGAGTTCGGGAGGGCTTCCTTCACGGCGACAACGATGATGTCGCCGATGCCGGCATAGCGCCTCCTCGTGCCTCCGAGGACCTTGATGACGAGCACTTTCTTGGCGCCGGAGTTGTCGGCGACGACCAGCATGGATTCGACTTGTACCATATCTCTATCCCCGCTGCCTTATTTCGCCTTCTCGACGATCTCGGCAAGACGCCAGCGCTTGTCGCGGCTGAGCGGCCTGCATTCCACCACCCGTACGGTGTCGCCCTCGTGGGCTTCGTTCTGCTCGTCGTGCGCCTTGATCCGCTTGGACCTGGTGACGTACTTCTTGTAAAGGGGATGCAGCTTCCGCATCGTGATCTCGACGACGATGGTCTTGTCCATCTTGTCGCTCTTCACGACGCCGGTGAAGGACTGCTTGCCCTTGTTGGCATTCTGAACGGTTTCCACGTTCCTCTCCTCTAGGCTACTGGGCCGCGCCGGCTGCGGCGGCGGCCCTCTCGGAATTGCGGATGCGCGTTTCAATCCTGGCGATCTGCCGGCGGAGGACGCGCTTCTCGAGCGGGTTCTCCACGTGTCCGACTACCATCTGGAAGCGCAGGTCGAAGTACTTCTTCTTGAGGTCGGCGCGCTTGGCGACGAGCTCGTCATGCTTCAGTTCCTTGAACGAGTTTTTCACGGCGTCACTCCGTATCCGCACGAAGCGTGAACTTCGTCTTGACCGGCAGCTTGGAGCCTGCGAGGCGCATGGCCTCCTCGGCGACCTTGGGTTCGACACCGGCCAGCTCGAAAAGAACGGTGCCAGGGCGCACGACGGCCACCCAGGCCTCGGGGTTTCCCTTTCCCTTGCCCATCCGGGTCTCGGCCGGCTTCTTGGTGTAGGGCTTGTCGGGGAAAATCCGTATCCAGAGCTTGCCGCCGCGCTTTATGTAGCGGTTGAGGGCCACGCGCGCCGCCTCGATCTGGCGGTTGGTGAGCCACTCGGGCTCCATGCACACGAGGCCGTACTCGCCGAAGGCGATCGTGTTGCCCCGCGTCGCGTTGCCGTGCACGCGGCCGCGCATGACCTTTCTATGCTTGACTCTCTTTGGACTCAGCATGGCTTAGCTCCTCGCCCGCGACTCGTTCTCGCGTCCCTCGGAAGGGCGCACGGGACGGTCGGGCCTAGGGCCGCGCGGGCCCCTGTCGCCGCCCTCGGGGCGAGGACCGCGGCGGTCGTCGCTGCGGTGCTCTTCGCCGTCACGGCGCTTGCGCACCAGCATGCCGGCGTCCTCGTTCTTGTCGGTCTTGTAGACCATGCCCTGGTAGATCCAGACCTTGACGCCTATCTTTCCGAAGGTCGTCGAGGATTCCGCGAAGCCGTAGTCTATGTCGGCGCGCAGGGTATGCAGGGGAACCCGGCCGTCCTTGTGCTCCTCGGTGCGCGACATGTCGGCGCCGCCAAGGCGGCCGGAGACGCGGACCTTGCAGCCCTGGGCTCCGCCCTTTATTGCGTTCGATACCGACATCTTGATCGCCTTGCGGAAGGATCCGCGGTTCTCAAGCTGCCGTGCGATGTTCTGGGCGACGATCTGGGCGTTCGTATCGGTCTTCTTGACTTCCTTGATCTTGATCTGGACCTTCTTGGTCGCGATCCTCTGGAGGTCCATTCCGATACGCTCGATGTTCGCGCCCTTGACGCCGATGAGGACGCCGGGGCGCGCGGTGTGGATCACCACGGTCACGCGCTGGGGATGCCGGACGATCTCGACCTCGGAGATGTCGGCGCCCTTGCACTCGGGCAGCTCGACGATCCTGCGGCGGAGCGCGAGGTCCTCATGGAGGGTCCTCGCGTAATCGCGGGGGTCCACGTACCAGCGCGACTTCCAGTCCTTGTTGATCCCTAAGCGCAGTCCGATGGGGTTTACTTTATTTCCCACGGTTCGCCTCCGTCTTCTTTCCGATCTCGTCGATGGTACAGGAAATGTGGCACATCCGCTTCATGAGCATGTCTGCCCTGCCGCGTGCACGGAACCACACCCGCCTCATGCGCGGACCCTCGTCGATGCGCAGCTCCTTGACGTAGAGCATGTCCTCGTCAAGCTTGCGGTTCTGGTTGAGGGCGTTTGACGCCGCGGACACAACCACCTTCCTGATGAGGCGGGCGCCCTTGTGCGGCATGTTGTCAAGGATGGCGATGGCCTCGGCGTAGGGCCTCATCCTCACCAGGTCGGCCACAGGGCGGACCTTGGAGGGCGAAGCGATGAGCCACTTGGCGATCGCGCGGTAGCCGTTCTTGGTTTCAGCCATGATCGCTTTCCCTTACTTCTTCTCGGCTTTCTTGTCGCTACCCGCATGCCCGCGAAAAATGCGGGTGGGGGCGAACTCGCCGAGCTTGTGGCCAACGAGGTTTTCGGTCACGTAGACCGGTACCCACGTCTTCCCGTTGTAGACGGAGATGGTCATTCCGACCATTTCGGGGATGATAGTCGACGTGCGGGAGAAGGTCTTGACCATCTTCCGATCGCCAGCCTTGCTCATCTCGACGACCTTTTTGTAAAGGCTCTTCTCGATGAAGGGGCCTTTCTTGACGGACCTGGACATCGGCTATTACCTCACTTCCTGCGCTTGACGATGAAGCGGCTGGACGGCTTGTGCGTGTCGCGCGTCTTGTAGCCCTTCGCCGGCTGGCCCCACGGTGACACTGGCTGCTTGTAGCCCTTGCCCCGTCCCTCGCCTCCACCGTGCGGGTGGTCGACAGGGTTCATCACCGTACCGCGCACCGTTGGCCTGATGCCGAGCCACCTGGTGCGCCCTGCCTTGCCCAAGCGCTCGTTCATATGCTCCTCGTTGCCTACGGAGCCGATGGTGGCGCTGCACTTCTTGAAGACCATGCGAAGCTCACCCGAGGGGAGCTTGAGGACGACGTAATCACCCTCCCGTGCCGCGATGAGCGCGCTCGCTCCTGCGGAACGGGCGAGCTGCCCGCCCTTGCCGAGCGTGAGCTCGACGTTGTGGACGGTGATGCCGACCGGGATGACCTCGAGAGGCAGGCTGTTGCCCGGCTCGATCGGAGCCGCCGGCCCCGCGAGGATTGTCTGGCCGACAGAGAGCCCCTTCGGGGCGATGATGTAGCGCTTCTCTCCGTCCACGTAGGTCACGAGGGCGATGTTGGCGCTGCGGTTCGGGTCGTACTCGATTCCTGTGACCTTTCCTGGAATGCCGTACTTGTCACGCTTGAAGTCGATCTCGCGGTAGCGCTGCTTGTGCCCGCCGCCCTGGTGACGCACGGAGATGCGGCCGTTGGAGCCGCGCCCGCCGTTCGATTTCTTACCCCAGGTAAGGGACTTCTCGGGTGCGCTCCGGTTGGTCGTGATCTCGGTGTTCACTACCTGCACGCGGTGCCTTAGGCCCGGCGTGAGCGGCCTGAATGTCTTGATACCCATAATTTCCCCTTACGCTCACGCGCCCTCGAAGACGGCGATCTTCTCTCCGGGGGAGAGACGTACGATGGCCTTCTTCCAGGTCGAAGTCCTGCCCGGGCGGTTACGAAGCCGCTTCGGCTTGGACTTCACGTTGATGATGTTGCAGGCGACCGGATTGACCTGGAACATGCGGCGGACCGCCTCCATGATCTGGCGCTTGTCGGCCCTGGCGTCCACTTTGAAGGCGTATCTGCCCTCGTCGCGCATGACGTTGCTCTTCTCGGTGAGCACGGGCTCGATCAGGATCGATATGTATTCCATTTCTCGCGCCTCCTTACTTGTCCGCGTAGAACTCGTTGAGTTCCTTCGCGGCCGACTCGAGCAGGAAGACCTTCCTTCCATAGAAGAGGTCGTGCGCTCGCAGGCGGTTGTACGAGAGGAAGCTCAGCCATGGGATGTTCCGACCTGCGCGCTTTATGTCCGCGTCGTCATCCTTGAGGATCACGACCGTTCGCTCGGTCTTCCCGGCCGAAACCAGGGCCTGGATCTTTGTCATGAAATCCTTGGTCTTGCCGGTCTCGACGGTGAAGTCCTCGACCACAGCGAGAGTGCCGTTCTGGGCCTTGAGGCTCAGGATGCTCTTCATCGCGAGGCGCTTCACTTTCTTGGGCAGGACGTAGGAGAAATCGCGGGGATGGGGTCCGAACACGATACCGCCGCCTACGTAGATCGGGGACTTGTAGTCGCCCTGGCGCGCGCGGCCGGTGCCCTTCTGGGCGTATGGCCTTCGGTTCGTTCCGTGCACCTGTCCGCGGGTCTTCGTGCTCGCCGTGCCCATGCGCTTGTTGGCGAGCTCGTTGTTGATCGCGTAGTAGATGACATCCTCATTGATGGGAAGCCCGAACACAGCGTCGGACAGCTCTATGGTTCGGAGCTCCTTGCCCTGCAAGGAAACCACTTTCCTTTCCACTTCGGTCCTCCGCCTTACTTCGTCTTCTTGACCGCGTCGCGAACGACTACGGTACAGCTGCGGGGCCCGGGGACCGCGCCTCGGATCAACATCATGCTGTTCTCCGCGTCGACGCGGACGACCCTCAGGTTCATGACCGTGACCTTCTCCCGTCCCATCCGGCCGGGCAGCTTCACGTTCTTGAAGGTCTTGTGGGGGTAGGTGCGCTGGCCGGTGGAACCTGGTTCGCGGTGGAACTTGGAACCGTGGGTGCTGCGACCGCCGCCGAAATTCCAGCGCTTCATGACGCCCTGAAAACCCTTTCCCTTGGAAATCGCGGTCACGTCCACGTAGCGTATCCCCTCAAAAGAGGCGACCTCGAGCTTGTCGCCCACGGCGACCTCTTTCTCGTAGTCTCTCATCTCCTGCAGGATCTTCGTGGGCGCGATGCCTTCCGGGAACTGGCCGGCGTAGGGTTTCGTGATCTGGATCTTCTTCATCTCTTTGACGCCGATCACGACGGCACTGTAGCCGTCCTTCTCTGTCGTCTTCTTCCCGACCACGGTGTTCGGGGCGAACTCGATGACGGTTACGGGTATGAGCCGGCCTGTGTCATCGAAGATCTGGGTCATCCCGATCTTCTTTCCGATCAATCCGATCATGCTCTCTCCTAGCGTTGAACGCTTCGGCTTCCGACGGCGCGCGATGGCGCCCAGGGGTGCCTGGCATTTACTGCTGCGACGGCCCCCTGCGGACAAAACCCCCAGGGATACCGCCTTTTACATAGCGATGACCTCGCTACTGCTTGATCTCTACGTCTACTCCGGCCGGCAGCTCGAGCTTCATGAGCGCGTCCATGACGTCCGGGGTGGGATCGATGATATCGATCAGGCGCTTGTGCGTCCGCATCTCGAACTGCTCCCTCGACTTCTTGTGTACGTGCGGGGACCGCAGGACGGTGTACTTGCTGATGCGGGTGGGGAGGGGGATGGGTCCTGAGACCTTTGCTCCCGCCTTCTGCACAGTTTGAACGATGCCGCGAGCGCTGTCGTCGATTAGGCGGACGTCGAACCCTCTGAGCCTGACGCGAATCCTATCCTTCATGATGCCTCCAAAGATCGCTTGCGTGCGCCGATTACCGGTCGTACCCTGGCGGGCGTTCCGATGTCGCGCATCGCTGCGGGGCTGTGGAGCCCCGCGATAAGCGTGGCGAGCGGTCCAGATGGACCACCCGCCGGCAGACCGATATTACCGCGAACGTCACCAGAGAGACTAGCCCTCTTCGGCGGCGATCGCTCCGCTTTCGCGCCTCCTCCACCCTGCCTGAGCCTCTCGGCCCCGCGGCGGCTCGAAGGCGCGAAGCGCCTTAGGCTATGACTTCCGTGACCTGGCCGGAGGCGACCGTGCGGCCACCCTCGCGGATGGCGAACTTAAGTCCTTTCTCCATGGCGATCGGGTAGATCAGCTCGACGATGATCTCGGTGTTGTCGCCAGGCATTACCATTTCCTTGCCCTCGGGGAGGGTGACGGTGCCGGTGATGTCGGTCGTGCGAAAATAGAACTGGGGGCGGTAGCCGCCGAAGAAGGGGCTGTGGCGCCCACCCTCGGCCTGGTTGAGGACGACGACCTGACCCTTGAACTTGGTGTGCGGGGTGATGGTGCCCGGCTTCGCGAGGACCTGGCCGCGCTCGACTTCTTTCTTGTCCACACCGCGAAGGAGGGTTCCGACGTTGTCGCCGGCCTGGCCGTCATCGAGGAGCTTGTTGAACATCTCGACGCCGGTTACGACGGTGGACTTGGTCGGCTTGATGCCGACGATCTCGACCGTGTCGTTCACATGGATGACTCCGCGCTCGATTCGGCCCGTGACGACCGTTCCGCGTCCGGAGATGGAGAAGACGTCCTCGATGGGCATGAGGAAGGGCTTGTCGGTGAGGCGGACGGGGTCGGGGAACCATGCGTCCATCGCGTCCAGGAGGTCCTGGATGCACTTCGTGGCCTCCGGATTGTCCGGCTCGGTCATGGCCTTGAAGGCGGCACCCTTGATGATGGGGGTCTTCTCGCCGGGGAAGCCGTAGAAGTTGAGTAGATCGCGCACTTCCTGCTCGACGAGCTCGATGAGCTCGGCATCGTCGACGAGGTCGACCTTGTTCAGGAAGACGAGAAGCGAGGGAACGCCGACCTGGCGGGCCAGAAGAACATGCTCGCGGGTCTGGGGCATGACGGAGTCGGGCGCGGAGACGACGACGACAGCGCCGTCCATCTGCGCAGCGCCGGTGATCATGTTCTTGATGTAGTCGGCGTGGCCGGGGCAGTCGATGTGCGCGTAGTGGCGCTTCTCGGACTGATACTCAAGGTGCCGGGTATTGATCGTAATACCGCGGGCCTTCTCTTCGGGGGCATTGTCGATGTCCTCGTACTTCATCACCTTGTCGCCGAACTTCTTTGCACAGTACATGGTGATGGCGGCACTCAAGGTCGTCTTGCCGTGGTCAATGTGGCCGATCGTACCGACGTTCATATGGGGTTTGGTACGCGAAAACTTCTCTTTCGCCATATGCTTCTCCTCCTTGGCTTAGTACCGCCAATAGCTTTCCTCGTGGGTTTCCGGAGTATATAGAAAGGTCAAGAGCTGATCAAGTGCCGCAAAAGCCGATTTCGTGCCTAAAACGCTCTCTGGCGGCAGCTTCTTTCGGGGACCTTGGGCCTTAAAGGAAGTCGTGGAAGCCCGGGGGCACGCCCTCGTACCCGTGAAAGCGCGCCGAATAGGAGGCCCTGCCACCCGAGACGGAGCGGAGCTCGCCGGCGAAGCCGAAGAGGGAACGCAGGGGCGCGGCTCCGACGATGAGCTTCATCCCTCCGGGGGCATCCTCGACCGATTCGATCCTCCCTCCCCTTCGCGAAACCGCCGCAACGGCCTCGCCAAGATTCTCCTCTGGCGCATCGACCTCGAGGCGCATGACCGGCTCGAGCACGGTCGAGGCCGCGGCTCGCGATGCCTTGTTGGCGGCGAGAGAGGCGGCTATCTCGACCGCCCGTTCGAAGGCGCGGTCGCCCCTGGAGGAGGACTTGGGCGGGCCCAGCTCGGTGAGAGCGACCTCGACGTCGTCGAGGGGAAAGCCGGCCGCGGGCCCCACGCTGAAGCTCGCCTCCACCCCCCGCCTCGCCGCCTCGAGCAGGGCGGCCGGGGCCTTGTCGGCGAGCTCGGCGGCGAAGACCAGGCCACTGCCCCGGCTTCCCGGCGAGACCCGGAGGGCCACGCTGGCCCTGACCCGCTCTCCCCCCAGGTCCCGGTCGAAGTCCTCGCGGCCCTCGGCCGAGGCCATCAGGCACTCCTTGAACGCGACCCGTGGACGCCCCGCCCTCACCCGGGCCCCGTAGTCCTTCGACAGGCGCTCGACGGCCACCTCGAGGTGGAGCTCACCCATGCCCGAGAGCTCGAAGCGCCCGGTGAGGGGATCCTCGCTCACTCGCAGCGAGGGGTCGTCCTCGACGATGGCTGCCATGCCCTCGCGGAGCCTCTCCCCGTCCGCCCTGGTCCTCGGCTCGACCGCCAGGGAGACGACGGGTTCCTCGAAGCGTATGGGCTCGTAGACTATAGGAGCATCAGGATCGCAGAGTGTCGCGCCCGTTCCCCCTAGGTCGGCCGCCGCCGCTGATGGGGCCAGGGCGATAGCGACGATGTCGCCGGCATCGGCCGTTTCGACAGCCTCGATCCTGTCTGCCTGGAGCGCGAAGAGCTTCTGGACCCTTGTCGTCCGTCCGGCCCTGGCGTCCAGGATCCTGTCCCCAGCCTTGATGCTCCCCGACCAGAGCCTCGTCCAGGAAAGCCTGCCAAAGTGGGGCTCGACACTGGTCTTGAATACCAGGGCGGAGAAGGGCGAAGCCAGGCCCTCGCGCCTCGTCTCAAGCCCGGTCGAGGGCTGGATCCCCTCGGGCATCGTGGCTTCCCCGGGGGAGGGGAGGTAGTCGGCGACGGCATCAAGCAGGAGAGCCGCCGAGCCGTCGTAGAAAGCTCCACCGCAGAGGATCGGGACTATCCTTCCGGACAGGACCTGGGAACGCAGGGCTGCCCTGAGGCCCTCCTTCCCGATCTCCCTTCCGGCTACATAATCTTCCATAAGGTGGCGCTCGGCCTCGGCCTCACCCGCCGCCGAGGCTGCCGCCTCGACGAGCCGCTCGCGGGCCTGCCTCGCGGGGGCCTCGAGCTCGGGCGGCAGGGGGACCTGGCCTCCGGCCCGCAGGTCGTAGGCGAGCATGTCGACGAGATCCACCACCCCGCGAAAACCCTCGCCTTCTCCCCAGGGTATCTGCACGGGCACGCCGAGGGGATCGAGGATGCGGACAAAGTCCTCGGATGCCCGTTCGAAGGAGGCGCCCCTCCTGTCCATCTTGTTCACGAAGACCAGGCGAGCCGCACCCCGCCGCTTGCATGCGCGGTAGAGTGTCTCGGTTCGGGACTGGACCCCCGCCACGGCGCAAAGGAGGACGATAGCCCCGTCCAGGGCGCGAAGCGAGCGCTCCACCTCGGACCCGAAGTCGACATGGCCCGGTGTGTCTATGAGGTTCAGCCTGATGGCCCTCCCCCCCCGCCTCCACTCGAGCCTCGTTGCCGCGGCCTTCACCGTTATGCCGCGCTCGCGCTCGACGGAGAGAAAGTCGGTCGAGGTCGTCCCCTCGTCAACGGCTCCTGGGGCGCGTATCCTCCCCGAGACAAAAAGGATGCGTTCAGTGAGGCTAGTCTTGCCTGCGTCGATGTGGGCGAGTATGCCGATGTTACGCAGGTCGCTCGCGCTGCTTTTGTCCATTGCCACCAAGGGGAGTATAGCCCGGCCCACCGGCCCAGGGCCAGCCCGCGGTCTCCCCGCTTGGGGCCCATGACAGCGCCTATCGACCGGGCTAGTATATTGAGGACGAACCGGGAGAAAGGTTCGCGAGTTCCCGCTTGAGAGGGAGCCGGCCTTGGTCCGCGTTACCGACGGGACGGGCCGCTCGCCAAAGGAGGCAATCGTGAAAGAACTCACACAGATCGAATCCCTGTCCTTGCCCGCCCTGCGCGACCAGGTGATGGAAAGATTGACCCAGCACTTTTCCCTCGATCTCATCAGCATGGAGGAATACGAGCTCCGGGCCCGCGAGGTTGCCCAGGCGGATTCGAAGCCTGCCCTGATCGCCCTCGTGGCCGACCTGCCTCCCCTCCCCTCGGAGGCTATGCAGCCAAGGCAGGCAGCGAGGACGGGACCCAGGCCAGGCGCCCAGTGGCAGGTGGGCACGGAGCGCATGCCGGCCAACGACAACGCCATCTGCGTCTTCGGAGCCACAGAGCGCAAGGGTGTGTGGCGGGTCCCGCGCAACCTCGAGACCCTCTGCGTCTTCGGCGGCGCGACGATCGATCTGCGCAAGGCCATCGTCCCGCCCGAAGGCGCCACGGTGCACTGCCTCGCCTTCTTCGGCGGCGTCGACATCATCGTGCCCCCGGGGATGCGCCTCGAGGTGAGCGGCACGGGCATCATGGGAGGCTTCGACCACGCCCAGAACGATCTCGATGACCCCGACGCCCCCCTGATCCGCGTCGAGGGCCTCGCCATCTTTGGCGGGGTCACCGTGAGGCTGAAGGACTAGGGCGGGAAAAAGGAAAAGGCCGATCCGCGGGGATCGGCCTTTCAAAGCGAGTTCCGGAAGCTTACCAGCGATAATGCGCGAAAGCCTTATTGGCCTCGGCCATCTTGTGGGTGTCTTCCTTCTTCTTCACCGCGGTGCCGGTGTTGTTGAAGGCGTCGACGAGCTCGTCGGCGAGCTTGTCG
>JANXYO010000009.1 GCA_025356015.1 Spirochaetaceae bacterium | reverse complement strand
CGGCGGCCGGCGACTCTCCTTCCTGGCGGGAGGGCAGGACGGGCATCGAGAAGCGCCACCGCGCGGCAATCGACGCCCTCCTGACCGGGACCACGAAGGACGGGACCCTCGCCCAGGCCGATGCCCTCCTCGCCGAGCTCGGCGAGCTCCTCCATGGGATCCAGCTCATCCGCGAGCTCTCGATGAGGACGCGCGACCTCGTGATGAGCTTCGGCGAGCGTCTGGCCGCCCTCATCGTCGCCGCTGCCTTCAACCAGGCGGGCATCGAGTCCGAGGCGCTGGACGCGCGCGAGCTCATCGTCGCGAGCCCCGATTTCGGGAACGCCAGGCCCCTGCGCGCGAAGACCGAGGCCGCCGTCCTCTCAAGGCTCGGCGGCTGCGCGGGCGGCCAGGCCAAGGAGGGGCGGCCCCTTCCCGTCATCACGGGCTTCATCGCCAGGACCGAGGGAGGGGAAACCGTGACCCTGGGCCGCGGGGGCTCTGACTTCACAGCTACCATACTTGGGACGATCCTCGGTGCCGACGAGGTCGAGATCTGGACCGAGGTCAACGGCATCATGTCTGCCGACCCCCGCAGGGTCCCCGATGCCTTCAGCCTCGAGTCCCTGAGCTACGCCGAGGCGATGGAGCTCTCCCACTTCGGGGCGAGGGTGATCTACCCTCCGACCATCCAGCCCGCGCTCGAGGCGGGCATCCCCATCAGGATCCTCAACTCCTTCGATCCCTCCTTCCCCGGGACGGTGATCAGGCACGACGCCTCGCCCTCGCGCTACCCCGTGCGCGGGCTCGCCTCGATCTCCTCGATAGCCCTCCTGCGCCTCCAGGGCCCGGGCATGGTGGGCATCCCCGGCATAGCGAGCCGCCTCTTTGGAAGCCTCGCGCGCAGGAAGATCAATATCGTCCTCATAAGCCAGGCCTCGAGCGAGCAGTCGATCTGCCTTGCCATAGCCAAGGGCGACAGGCCCATCGCGATGGAGGCCATCCTCGATGAGTTCTCGCTCGAGATCGCGGCGGGCGCCTTCGACAGGCCCATCGCCGAGGGCGACAAGGCCATCCTCGCCGTGGTCGGCGAGAGGATGAAGCGCAGAGCGGGCATCTCGGGCAGGGTCTTCCACGCCCTGGGACGCAACGGCATCAACGTCTCTGCCATCGCCCAGGGCTCATCGGAGCTAAACATCTCGGCCGTCGTCGACGCCGAGGACGAGTCGAAGGCCCTGGCGGCCGTCCACGAGGCCTTCTTCCTCGCGGGCTCGAGATCGGCCAACGTCCTGTTGGTCGGGCGGGGCCTGGTCGGCGGCACCCTCCTGGGCCAGATCAGCCGCCACCGCAGCATCCTCGCCGAGGACTACTCGGTGCGCCTCAACGTCATCGGCATCGCCGACTCGAGGCGGATGATTCTGAGCGCGAAGGGGATAGAGCTGGAGGACTGGGCCGCCCGGCTTGACGCCGAGGGGGAGTCGACCCACCTCGACGCCTTCCTGGCCAGGGCGCGCAACATGAAGCTGCCCAACACCGTCTTCGTCGACTGCACGGCGAACGAGAGGCTCCCGGCCATCTACCCGATGGCCCTGCGCTACGCCATGGCCGTCGTGACCCCGAACAAGAAGGGCAACGCGGGCCCCCTCCCCTTCTACCGCGAGCTCATGGCCACGGCCAGGAGCACTGGCTCCCCCTACCTCTACGAGACGACGGCTGGAGCGGGCCTGCCCGTCATCTCCACCCTCCACGACCTCCAGGTCTCCGGCGACCGCATAACGCGTATCGAGGCGACCCTCTCGGGCACCATCGGCTACGTCCTGTCGAACTACTCCAAGGGAGGGACCTTCGCGGGCCTCGTGGCCGAGGCCAAGGCCCTGGGCTACACCGAGCCCGACCCCAGGGACGACTTAAGCGCCGCCGACGCGGCCCGCAAGGCCCTTATCCTCGCCCGCGAGCTCGGCTACGAGCTCGAGTTCTCGGACATCAAGATCGAGCCCCTCGTGCCCCCCTCCTGCATGAGGGCCTCGGGCCTGCCCGAATTCCTTGAGCGCCTCGCCGAGGCCGAGCCCCACTTCCTGGCGTTGCGCGAACGATCCGCCTCCCGGGGCAAGGAGCTTGTCTACGCGGCGGTTATCGAGGACGGCCACATCTCCCTTGGCCTGCGCGACGCGGGGCCCGGCGACCCCCTCTTTGGCCTTCGTGACGCCGAAAACGCGGTCGCCTTCACCACCGAGCGCTACTCGAGCCTGCCACTTGTCGTGAGGGGGCCGGGCGCCGGAGGCGAGGTGACGGCAGGGGGCCTCTTCGCCGACATCGTGAGGGTGGCGAAATCCCTCGTCTAGGAATTCTACCGATAGTAACTTGACCCCGCTGCCCCAGGCGTGCTAGCTTCCCTCACATGTCATCCATGGCAAGAACGTTCCCCGCGGGCGCCGCCTCCCTCCCCTCCTCCTACATCTACTCCTATTTCTATTTCTGCTCCTAAGACGGGGCTCCTTCGCCGACCGGCCGGGCGAATGAGCCCGTCAGGACAGACCTGGCCGCAATGCGCGCGAGCCGCCCGACGCTATTCGACGCGGGGCCGCGCGGGATAGCATTGGCATGCAAGGAGTCTGTAAGCAGCATGAAAGACCTAAAGCTGACGGGCGCCCGTCCTGAAGGCGAAAAGACAGTCATCGAGATCGCCGGCGTTCGCGTGGGAGAGGGCCTCGTCGTCATAGCCGGGCCCTGCTCGGTGGAGACCGAGGACCAGACCATCAGGACTGCCGTCGCCGTGAAGGAAGCCGGGGCGGCCATGCTCCGCGGCGGTGCCTTCAAGCCCCGCACCTCGCCCTACGCCTTCCAGGGCCTCGGCCTCAAGGGTCTCAAGATCCTCGACAAGGCCAGGCGCGAGACAGGCCTGCCCATCGTCACCGAGGTGGTGGACACAAGGGACGTCTCATGGGTCGGCGAGTATGCCGACGTCCTGCAGATCGGCGCCCGCAACATGCAGAACTTCTCCCTCCTCCGTGAGGCGGGCAAGTCCGGCAAGCCCATCCTCCTCAAGCGCGGCATGCACTCGACCCTCGAGGAGTGGCTCAACTGCGCCGAGTACATCCTCGCCGAGGGCAACGGCCTCGTGATCTTCTGCGAGCGCGGCATTCGTACCTTCGAGACCTTCACGAGGAACACCCTCGACCTGAGCATGATCCCGGCAGTCCACAGCCAGAGCCACCTACCCATCTTCGTCGATCCCTCGCACGGCACGGGAATCCTGGGCATGATAGAACCAATGAGCCTCGCGGCGGTGGCCGCCGGGGTCGACGGGCTCGAGATCGAGGTCCACATCGATCCGGCGAGCGCCCTGAGCGACAAGGACCAGCAGCTCACTCCAGCGGCCTTCACACGCCTCATGAAGAAGCTCCGCGCCTTGCGTCTCTTCATGGACGGCCTGTCGGGCTCAGACGGCCCGGCGAGCGAGAGCATCCCCCGGGCCAGGCGCTCGGCAGAAGCCTTCCCCGACGGCATGGACTGAACCGGCATGGACGGCGACATCGTCATCTCCGGCAGCTCGCGCGAGTCCCGGCTCCGCTTCGGCAGCCTGGAGGACGCCGCCTCGGGCCTCGATCCCCAGCGATCTGTCATTGTCACCGACGCCGAGGTGATGCGCCTCCACGGGCGGCGCTTCCCACCCCTTCCCCTGGCCATGGTCCCCAGGGGCGAGGCGGCCAAGTCCCTCTCCTCGCTTGAGGCCCTGTATGGGCGCTTTCTCGAGCTCGGCCTTGGCCGCGACGCCGTCGTCCTCGCCGTCGGCGGGGGCTCGGTCTGTGACCTCTCGGGCTTCGCGGCCTCGACCTGGCTCAGGGGCGTCGATTTCCGCTTTGTGCCCTCGACCCTCCTCGCCATGGTCGACGCCTCAGTAGGCGGCAAGAACGGCATCGACTTTGGCGGCCTCAAAAACCTCGTGGGCAGCTTCGGCCAGCCGGGCCTTGTCGTCTTCGACACCGGCCTCCTCGACACCTTGGGCCAGAGGGAGTACGCCTCGGGCATGGCCGAGGCGATCAAACACGCCCTCATCGACGGCGAGGAGCACCTCTCCTTCATCGAGTCCCTCGCGAGCGAGGCCGCCTCGATCGCCCGAGCCGACCGCGACCGCCTTGTGCGGCTCTCGGCCCTCCTCAAGTCGGCCATAGTGGGCGAGGACGAGCGCGAGGGCGGCTCAAGACGCAAGCTCAACCTGGGCCACACGATCGGCCACACTGTCGAGGCAGTCACCGCCCTCCCCCACGGCCACTGCGTCGCGGCCGGCCTCGCCTCGGCGATAAGGCTCGCCCTCTCCCGCGGCGCCATCGCGCGCGGGACGCCTCTGCGCGTCCTGCGGCTCCTCCGGGCCTGGGACCTTCCCACCTCGCTTGAGGAGGCGGCCGCTCTGGCGGGCATGGAAGACGTCAGGAGCTACAGGGAATCCCTCGTGCGCGCCCTCTGCGCCGACAAGAAGCGCTCAGGGGAGGACATACTCTTCGCCCTCCCCGAAGCCGTCGGCAGGGTCGCAATCCTGCCCATCCCCCTCGCGGAAATTTCAAGTTTCATCATGGAGGCCCCATGAACCGATTCGGCAACATCTTCAGGGTCGAGATCTTCGGCGAGTCCCATGGCGCAGGCGCCGGTGTCCTCGTCGACGGATGTCCGCCGGGCATCGCCGTCGGCCCCGCCGATTTCGAGCGCGATCTCGCACGAAGGCGCTCGGGCGCCCCGGGCACGACCCCACGTCGCGAGGCCGATGTCCCTGAGATCATCTCGGGGATCTTCAAGGGCCGCAGCACCGGCAGCCCGATCTGCATCCTTTTCCGCAACGAGGATACGAGGAGCGAGGACTACCAGAGCTTCGCCTCGGTGTACCGACCAGGCCACGCCGACTTCACGGCGAGCGTGCGCTATCGTGGCTTCGGCGACCCAAGGGGCTCCGGCCACTTCTCGGGTCGAGTCACCGTGGGCCTGGTGGCCGCCGGCGCGATCGCCAAGAAGCTCCTTCCGGGCCTCGAGTTCGAGACCAGGCTCCTCGAGGCCGGCGGCCAGAGCGACATCGCGGCCGCCGTGGCCGCAGCCTCCGAGGTGGGGGACTCGGTGGGCGGGCTCCTCGAGCTCCGGGTCAGGGGCCTCGAGGCGGGCCTGGGCGAGCCCTTCTTCGATTCGATCGAGGGCCTCGTGGCCCACGCGGTCTTCGCCGTCCCCGGCATCAGGGGCATCGAGTTCGGCGACGGTTTCGCGGCCGCGAGGATGCGCGGTTCCCAGCACAACGACAGCTTTGTCGACCGCTCGGGCCGCACCGCGACCAACCACTCAGGCGGGGCGAACGGCGGGATCTCGAACGGGAACGAGCTGGTCCTCCGTGTCGCGGTCAAGCCGACCTCGACGATAGCCGCGATCCAGAGGAGCCTCGATTTCGCCACGGGGCAGCAGGCCGAGCTTGCCGCGGGCGGCAGGCACGACGCCTGCATCGCGATACGGGCCGCGGTCGCCGTGGAGGCCGCCGTCGCAATAAGCCTCGCCGACCTCGCGCTTGCCGCGCGGGGCTACGACACGAAAGCCCGGGAGGAAGCATGACCCTCAAGGACCTGCGAGAGGACATCGATCGCATCGACACGAGGCTGCTCTCCCTCCTTAGCGAGCGCATGGAGAAGGCCCTGATGACGAGGTCCTTCAAGGACAGGATCGTCGACGAGGGCCGCGAGCAACAGGTCCTCGACAGGGCGAGGCGCTCCTCGCGCTGCCTCGCGAGCCCCGAGTTCACCGTCGCTCTCTACCAGGACATCATGCAGGAGAGCAAGGCGATCCAGACACGCAGCCCCTCCACCCTGGGCTTCCAGGGCGACCACGGGGCCTACAGCGAGATGGCGGCCAGGGCCTGGGACCCCAAGGCCGCGACCATCCCCGCGAGGGAGTTCATCGATGTCTTCGACGCGGTCCAGGACGGCTTCTTCGACTACGGCATCGTGCCGGTGGAAAACACCCTGGGCGGCCTCGTCGGCCCGGTGAACTCGATCCTTGTCTATTCCGACCTGGCGATCGTCGCGGCCGTGGACATGCCGGTCTCACACTGCCTCCTCTCCCTGCCCGGGGCAGATCACCGCGAGATGCGCTCGGCCTACTCCCACTCCCAGGCCCTCGCCCAGTGCCGCCACTTTCTCGCGCGCAACAGGCTCGAGGCCATGCCCTACTACGACACCGCGGGCGCCGCACGGATGCTCGCCGAGGAGAGGCCCGGAGGCGTGGCCGTCGTCGCGAGCCGTTTCGCCGCCGAGCTCTACGGCCTCGAGATCATCAAGGAGGACATCCAGGACTCCGAGAACAACCGCACCCGCTTCTTTGTCCTCGCGAGGCGGCCCGCCCCCGAGGAGGCGGCCCGGCAGGCCGGGGCCGACGCCCCGGCCTTGAAGTGCTCCGCCGTCTTCTTCACCGAGGACAAGGCGGGGGCCTTGTTCAGGACCCTCGAGATCTTCGCCCACGCTGGCATAAACCTTACCCGGATCGAGTCTGTGCCCAACAAGCCCGGAGACTACGCGATCTTCATCGACTTCGAGGGCTCGGACCGAGACAGGGCCGTGGCCCAGGCCATCGACAAGGCCAAGGCGGCCACGAGGGACTTCAGGCTCCTCGGCTGCTACAATGAAACGAGGTTATAGGAATGCGCATATTCATTCTTGGCGCCGGACGCATGGGCGCCTGGCTCACCGAGGAGCTCTGCTGGGAGCACGAGCTGATCGTCCACGACGCCGACCAGCGCAGGATGAAGTACTTCATCAAGGTGAAGCGGGCCCTCGAGCTCTCCGAGGTCGCCGACTTCGCACCCGAGCTTTTCATCAACTGCGTCCCCCTTGGCTCAACCGTCGAGGCCTTCGAGCAGGCCCTGCCCTTCATTGGCATGGAATGCATCCTCTCCGACATAGCCTCGGTCAAGAACGGCCTCGCCGAGTACTACGCGAGGGCCGGCAGGCCCTTTGTCTCGACCCACCCGATGTTCGGCCCCACCTTCGCCAACATACGCGACCTCAAGGACGAGAGCGCCGTGATAATCACGGAGTCTGACCCCCGGGGCAAGGACTTCTTCCGCGCCTTCTACTCGGCTCTCGGCATCAGGATCTTCGAGAAGGACTTCGAGGGCCACGACCAGACCGTCGCCTATTCCCTCGCCACCCCCTTCGCCTCCACCATGGTCTTCGCAGCCTGCATGAAGCACCAGGACGCGCCGGGCACGAACTTCAAGCGCCACATGACCATAGCCCGCGGCCTCCTTGCCGAGGACGACCGCCTCCTCTCCGAGATCATGTTCAACAAGTACACCATCCGCCAGCTCGAGCTCATCAATTCCCAGCTCTCCTACCTGAGCCACATCATCCAGGCCAGGGACTACGAGGAGATGAAGAAATTCCTCGACGGGCTGCGGGAGAAGATCGGAGCCCACGCTGAAGCGACCCTGCCAGAGCCCTCCTAGGGCTCCGGCCCAGGCGGGAGCGCGGCCCAGGCGGGAGCGCGGCCCGCACGGGGCTGCCGCGCCCGCAGTATCTTTGCTCCATGGAAGCCATTGGTGCAGTCATGTCCCGGGCAAGGGGGCCCGAGACCATTCTCCTCGAGGCGATCTTGGATCGCATGAGAGAGGAGCAGAGGCGCCGCGGTCCCCCGGGTCCCGACGAGCGCAGGCGCTCGCTGCGAACCCTCGAGGACCTCCTCATCACAGGCGCCGACCAGATCGCGGCCGCGATCTCCCGAGATTTCGGAGGACGCTCGCGGCGCGAGGTGCTCCTGAGCGAGATCTACCTGGTGGTGTCGGCCTCGCGCCGGGCGAGGGCCAGGCTGTCCTCGTGGATGCGTAGCGAGCGCCGCCGCGTCTCCTGGCCCTTCCTGCCCTCGGGGGCGAGGATCGTGAAACAGCCACTTGGTGTCGTCGGCATCATCTCGCCCTGGAACTACCCATTCCATCTCAGCTTCTGGCCCCTCGTGGGCGCCCTCGCGGCGGGGAACAGGGCGATGATCAAGCCGAGCGAGCTCGTGGGCGAGACCTCGGCCCTCATGAAGGAGCTCGTCTCGCGATACTTCCCCCCCGACCAGGTGGCCGTCGTGACAGGAGGCAGCCAGATGGGCGCGGCTTTCTGCTTTCTGGGCTTTGACCACCTCGTGTTCACCGGCTCCTCCCGCGTCGCACGCTATGTGGCCTCTGCCGCCAGCGAGCGGCTCGTCCCCCTCACCCTCGAGCTCGGGGGCAAATGCCCCGCAATAGTCGGCCCCGATTTCCCCTTGGACAATGCCGCGCAACGCGTGATCTCGGCCAGCTCTTCAACGCCGGCCAGACCTGCGTCGCCCCCGACTACGCCCTCATTCCCCGTCCGGGCATCGAGGCCTTCGCCGGGGCCTGCGCCCTCGCCGCCTCGAGGCTCTACCCTGCCATCGAGGGCAACGATGACTACAGCTCAATAATCGATGGGCCCCACTATGAGAGGCTCAACCGCCTCGCCAAGGAGGCGGCCGCCTCGGGGGCTCGCCTGGTGTGTCTCTGCGGCGCGCCGGGGACAAATGCCCAGCCAGGCTCGGCCAGGAGGATGCGGCCCCTCGTGGTGATCGACCCGCCTCTGGATTCGGCCCTCATGAGCGAGGAGATATTCGGACCCATCCTCCCTGTCATTCCCTACGGTGAGCTCGACGAGGCGATCGCCTTTGTGAATGCCCGGCCAAAACCGCTGGCAATCTACTACTTCGGCTACGACAGGAACTCGGTCGAGCGCGTGGTCGCCGAGACCCATTCGGGAGGGCTGACAGTCAACGACGCGATGCTCCACATCGCCCAGGACGGCCTGCCTTTCGGGGGCGTGGGGGAGAGCGGCTGGGGCCACTACCATGGCCGCGAAGGCTTCGACGCCTTCTCCAAACGCAAGGCTGTCTTCCATAGGTCCCGACTCGGCGTCCTCGGCCTCCTTAGGCCTCCCTACGGGAGGCTGACAGACCGGCTGCTCCGCTTCCTCATCGGGAAGGCCTCGCGCCGGTTCTAGGCCTTGAGGTCGGCGTCCATGGATATGGTCTCGGCCATGAGGTCGATCTCGGTCTGGAGCTCCTCCCACTCGTCTGCCTGGAGCCTCTGAAGCTGGCGCTCGCTGGCCTGGGCCATGCGGTCCAGGAGGGAGTCGAGCTTGGCGAGGGTCGAGCCCTGGTCTGCGGGCGAGGGACTGCGCTTGCGCAGGCGCAGGTAGAGCTCGGCCATGCGCTGACTTGCCTCGCCGTTGTTCGAGAGAAAGATCGAGGCGGCCAGGGCGTCCTTCGGGTCATCGCTGACATCCCGGGCGATGCTGTCGAGACCGACCGCGAGGCCGGAGAATTTATCCCGAAAGGACCCAGGCTCCATAGCGGAGCACGAGGAGCGCAGGGAGGAAGCGAGCTGTCTTGCCCTTGCGACGGTCTTCCGCGCGAGGGCCTTGTCAACAAAGGAGCCCACGGCGGGTCCCTCGGCCTTCCTGGCCCCACGCGCCACGGCGATCGAGGCCGCGAGGCTCGCGGCCCCGGCGGCCGCGCTCCAAGCCAGGGGTATGTCGAGGACCATCCAGAAGAGGAGGAAGACGCCTCCACCCACGAGGCCTGAGACAATGCCCCCGCCCGCCCCGCCCTTCGCGTCTTCGCTGCCCATGTCACTTTCCTCCCGGGGCGACGGGTGATTCGAGCCTGGTGATGTCGGCCTCGAGGATGCCCTTGAGGGCGGCGACCAGCTGGTCCTGGTCTGCCGCCGAGCTCACCCTGGCACCCTGCTTGGCAAGCTCGGAAAAGCGCGAAGCCTCTATGTCGAAGCCTATGAAACTGATGAGGGTGGAGGAGGTCGTCACGGGCAGGTCGGGCTTCGAGCTCGTATTGCGGTCCTTGTAGACGGCGTCGAGCACCGAGGCCGGCTCGATGCCCTTTGTGTTCTCCCCGTCGGTGATGACGATGAGGCTGCGCATGATAGTCCCCGACAGCGCGAGGAGCTCGGTTCCCTTCTCCACAGCCTTGCCGATTGCCGTCATCCCGCCTGGCTTGAAGTTGTCGGGATCCCGGGCGAAGGCCGTGATCTGCGCGAGGCTCGCAAGGCTGAGCTCTGTGGGCGGGAGCAGGACCTCGACCTCGTCGCTGAAGGACAGGAGGCCGAGCTTGACCATGAGGCCCCCGCCCTTCTGCTTGGCTACAAGCTCGCGCAGGACGCCGAGGACTTCGGTGAGGGCGCGCGAGGCCTGCACGTACTTGGGCTCGCGGAGCCCAGAGGCCGGCATGTCGTTCATCGAGCCCGAGCGGTCGACGGCGACGACGACCGTGATGCCCAGGTCGTCGCGGTAACTCTGCCCCGCCGGGAAGCCTTTGTCGAACTCGAGCTTGTAGCTCTTGTCGCCATAGCTCTTGTCACCGCTCGCCTGGCGGCCGCAGAGGCTCATGCTCATTGCGATGGCCAGGACGCCGGCGAAGGCCACGAAGGGGAGGAGGCGCTTGCCGCCCTTGTTCTGCTTCTTCATGGGTTTCACTCGAGGGAGAGGAACTGGACCTCGACGCGGCGGTTCCTGTCTGGGTCGTCGGCGCTGATCGGCGAGTCCCAGCCCCTCCCCTCGGTCACGATGCGCTCGGCCTCGATGTGCCAGCGCTCGACCATGAGCTTCTTCACGAACTCGGCGCGCTTCTTCGAGATGAGCTTGGCCTGGGCGCTCGCCTCGATGTAGGCCTGCTGGCCCTTGGCCTTGTACTCCTGGACCCGCGAGGTGTCGAGGTGGCCCACGAGCTTGACGACAGTCGTGCCCATGAAGCCCATCTGCTCGGCGACCTTGTCGAGGAGCCTCAGGTTCTGCCTGACCTCCTCGCTCGAGGACTTGGGGTCGAAGTCGAGCCTCTGCGCCTCGAAGTAGAGCCGTATGTCGTTCTTCATGACGACCCTCTGGTTCTCGAGGTCGGCTATGTCGAAGGCCGACTTGCGGTTGAAGCTCGTCGCTATCTCGTTCTTCTGGTCGGCGAAACGGCCGCTCTTCGCCGCCGCCTCGAGGGGGCTGGAGGCGATGACCCGCTCCGGCTCGTAGCTCGCATCCTGCGGCAGGATTCCGAGGGCCTTGTTGTATTCCTGGGAGAGGAGGAAGATCTTCTGGGCCCCTATCGGGTTGTCAAGGGCGAAGAACATCCTGCTCTCAGGCAGGTTGGCGAGGTGGACGTCTTCGAGCATGCCCTTGGCCTCGGCCGCGCCGCCCGAGAGCTTGTAGAACTGGGCCATGCCAGCGAGGGCGCTCGCGGGGTCGCGCTGCACCGTCGCGGCGCCCTCGATCATCGACTGCACGAATGCCTTCATGATCTCTGGCCTGTCCTGGGAGAGGTCGCGGCGGACTATATAGACGTCGGCGATCAGCTGGTTGGCGTCCCGCGAGGAGATGAGGAGGCGGGCTCCGGGGACATAGCTTGCCGACTTCGAGTCGAGGACATCGCGGAGGAAGGGGTTCCAGGTGACCCAGGCTGCTATCTCTCCGCTCTTCCTGAAGGTCTCGAGGGCCTTGGGTCCGTCATCGATGTACACTACCTTGATGTCGAAAGGGGAGATCCCGTTCTGCGCGAGGTACCACAGGAGGAAGAAGCTGAAGGGCGTGTTGCTCGAGGTGAGGATGGTGCGGCCCTTGAGGTCCTGGGCTCCCTTGATGCCCTGCTTGAGGAGGATGCCGTCCCCGCCGATCGACCAGTCGAAGAGGCCGAGGACCTGGGGGATGACCCTCTTGTCCTGGCGCGTGGCGTCGTAGAGCAGGGGGAGGCTGTCCATGGAGGCCCAGATGATGGGGTACTTGCCCGAGGCGTAGCCCTCGAGCTGGACCTGGGCGCTCTCCTCGCTCACGAGCTCGACCGCGAACTTGCCGTTGCGGTAGAAGGCCGAGTCCTTCGAGGGCTTCGCTCCCCCGTTCGCGGCGAAGAGGGCCGCGTAGCCGCCCCAGGTGTCGAGGGGTATCCTGATGAGGGGAACGGGGCCTTCGCCAAGGTCGACGGACGCCAGGGAGTAGCCGCCGATGCCTGCGATCCGCAGGGGCTCGACCTTCGCGTAGCTCAAGGCGCTTCCGCTGCCCGGACTCCCGGACTTCTGGAAGACAAAGCGGTAGGCGAGACCTCCGCCAATGACCAGGGCAAGGACCAGGATGCCGGCTACCAGGGATTTTTTCATTAAAAGCCTCCGAGCTAGCACGATAGACGCCGGGAAAGGATGGTGTCAAGGAAGAGGGCGTTCTGAGATTGACAAAGCGCCGACCTGTGTTAACATGTAGGACATCGTCCCAATGAATAGGACGCCATGCAGCCATTTGGCCTGAGGGGCAAAGGAGAGAGGAGGATGTCCAACGAAGCGAGCTTTGTTCCAAGGTGGCCCACGCGCATAAGCGTCTGCGAAGTCGGACCGCGCGATGGACTGCAAAACGAGAAGACCATGCTCAGCCTCGAGCAGAAGGTCGAGCTCATCGACCTCATCTCGGCCTCGGGAGCACGCATCATCGAAATCGGCTCCTTCGTCAACCCGAAGGCCGTGCCCCAGATGGCAGACACCGATGAAGTGGCGCGCCGCATAAGGCGCGTTGACGGGGTAGAGTACCGGGTGCTGATCTTCAACCTCCGTGGCCTCGAGCGCGCCGAAGCCTCGGGCCTGAAAAAGGCCAAGCTCACCGTCTCCGCAAGCCGGACCCATTCCCTCAAGAACGCGGGCAAGACGCCGGAAGAGGCTGTGAGGTCATTCTCCGACTGCGCCGAATACGCCGCAGCGAAGGGCATCGTCCTCTCGGGCGCCATTCCCACCTCCTTTGGCTGCGCCTTCGAGGGCAGGGTGAGCGTCGAGCAGGTCCTCTCGGTGGTGGACAGTTTCATCAAGATAGGCATAAGGGAAATTTCCCTCTCGGACTCGACCGGCATGGCCACGCCACGACAGGTCTACGACTATTCGCGGATGGTCCTCGAGAGGCAGCCAGAGGTCATCTGGAATCTGCATTTCCACAACACCAGGGGCATGGGCCTCGCCAACGTCACCGCGGGCATGCTCGCGGGCATAGACCGCTTCGACGGTGGCTTCGCCGGCCTTGGCGGCTGCCCCTTCATACCCGACGCCTCGGGCAACATCGCCTCCGAGGACCTCATCCACATGTGCAACGAGATGGAGATAGAGACGGACTACGAGCTCGACAAGGCGATCTCCATCGCCCGCCTCGTCAGGCAGCTGGTGGGCCATCCCACCGACAGCTTTATCCTGAGGGCAGGCAAGAACAGCGACCTGGTAAGGTCGCAGACCGAGGCGGCGAAAAACTAGAAAAGGGTGGCGGCGGCCCAGACGCCGTCCCCGGCCGATCCTTAAGGGAGGGTGGTTTGAAAAAGACATTAGCGCATCTATTGGTGGACTATCTCGAGCGCCGGGAGGTCAAGTACATCTTCGGCCTCACCGGGCACACGGTCATCACGATGCTCGACGCGATCAAGTCCAGCAGGATCAAGTTCGTCTCGGTGCGTCACGAGCAGATAGCGGCCCATGCCGCCGACGGCTACGCCCGCATGACCAGGAAGGCGAGCGTGGTGCTCACCCATCTGGGGCCCGGGCTCACCAACGCCACCACGGGAGTCGCCAACGCCGCCCTCGACTCGACGCCGATGGTGGTCATAGCGGGGGACGTGCCGAGCTACTACGCGGGCAAGCACCCGCACCAGGAAGTGAACCTGCACCGCGACAGCTCGCAATACGATATCTACAGGCCCTTCGTGAAGCGCGCCTGGAGGCTCGAGAGGCCCGAGCTCCTTCCCGACATACTCGAGCGGGCCTTCAGGCTCGCCGAGTCCGGCCGGCCCGGACCCGTGCTCATCTCTGTGCCCATGGACATGTTCGCGAGGGAGCTGGACACGGAAGTCTTCGAGCGGACCTACCACGACTCGAGGACAACCGTGAATCCCGGCCTGAGCGAGGAGACCGCCACCGAGATCGCGAGGATGCTGATCGACGCGAAGAGGCCCCTCATCCACATTGGCGGACAGGTCCTCATTTCCGGCGCCTCCGAGGAGCTCAGGGCCCTTATCGAGTTCCTGGACATCCCCGTGACGAGGTCCCTCATGGGCCAGGGCGCCATACCGGACGCCCACCCCCTGCACGTCGGCATGACCGGTTTCTGGGGCACCAACTTCGTGCATTCCATCTCCAAGAACGCCGACCTGATCCTCGCCGTCGGGACCCGCTTCGCCGAAGCCGATTCGAGTTCCTGGTATCAGGGCGTGAGTTTTGATTCCTCGGTGTCGAAGTTCATACAGATCGACCTGGATCCCGCGGAACTTGGGAGGAACTACCCCCTCGCCATCGGCGCTGTCGCCGATTCCAGACAGGCATTCAAGGCTATCCTCAAGGCAGCCAGGAAGCTCAAGAGCGAAGGGATCAAGCGCCCAGAGCTCCGCAGGAGCATCGCCGATTTCAAACTGGCCTTCAAGGCATCGAACAAGGAGATCTCCGAGGACAGCCGCTACCCGATGACCCCGCAGCGCATTCTCAAGGATGTCCACGAGGTCTTCCCCGCCGACGGCATCATCGTCACCGACGTTGGCTGGAACAAGAACGGGGTGGGACAGCAGTTCGACATCACGATGCCCGGCGGGATCCACCACCCCGGTGGCCTCGCGACCATGGGTTTCGGTCCCGCCGCCGTCCTGGGCGTGAAGCTCGCCGCTCCGGACAAGAAGGTTATCACCCTCGTCGGCGACGGGGGCTTTGGCACGAATCCGAGCGTCCTGGCGGCGGCCGTGGAGCAGAACATCGCCGTCGTGTGGGTGGTCATGAACAATGCAGCCTTTGGCACGATAGCGGGATTGACGGCCGGCCATTACCACCACAGCTTCGGCACGAAGTTCATGAAGCCGGACGGGAGCTCCTACAATCCCGAATGGGCCGAGATCGCCAAGGCATATGGAGTCAAGGCCAGGAAGATCATGTCGGCCAGCGAGTTCAAGGCCGCCTTCAAGGAGGCCCTCGATTCAAACGAGCCCTATCTCCTCGATGTACCCATGGAGAACATCGGAGTGCCCACGGAAGGCGTCTGGAACATCAACGACATCTTCACGCCAAAGGCGAATGTGTCCGAGGGTCGGCTCCTGGACGGGGAGGCGTCCCGCTTCCAGCACGCCGACACGAAATAGCCCGGCTCTGGCCGGAGGATCAGATGCGCGCAAAAGTTATCGATTCCTATGGTTTTCGAACATATCTTGACTTGCTGTCATACCGTGGTATCCTATAGGACGGTGTCCTGATCAGTGGGACGGTCCTCCAGTTCTGTGAAGGCCGGAATACGATCGCGCAGCCGGGTTCTTTAGGTTCCCAGTTTTCGTGTGGCGCAAGCCGCGCCCCAGAATTTTCCAGGAGGTGGAGCGATGAAGAAACTGTTGACTCTCGTGATCATGGTCACCGTGATGGTAGGCATGACCTTCGCCCAGGCGAAAGTATACGAGCTCAAGCTCGCCCACGCGGATTCGACCGATCCCACCCTGTCCCGCAAGCAGGCCCAGGCCATCGCCTTCGCGGTCATGGTCAACTCCCGGAGCGGCGGCAGGATCAACGTGAAGGTCTACGGCGGCGGCTCCCTTGGCGCCGAGCGCGAGTATGTGGAAGGCATCAAGGCCGGCACCGTCGAGGCGGGCATCGCCTCCGGCGTCATCGCCAACTTCTTCCCCACCGCCGCGATCACCGACATCCCCTACCTTTTCCCAACGAGCCAGGTGGCCTGGGACGTCATGGACGGCCCCTTCGGCGACAAGCTCCGCGGCATGTTCCTCAAAGAGACGGGCATGCGCGCCCTCGCCTTCGCCGAGGTAGGCTTCCGCCACTTCACGAACAATGTACGCCCGATCAAGAGCCCGGCCGACCTCAAGGGCCTCAAGATCCGCGTCCAGGAGACCCCCGTCTACATCAACATGCTCAAGGCCGTCGGAGCCAGCCCGACCCCGATAGCCTGGACCGAGACCTACACCTCCCTGCAGACCGGGGTGGTCGACGGCCAGGAGAACCCCATAGGCTCAATCCTCTCGGGCAAGCTCCAGGAAGTCCAGAAGTACGCCACCCTCGACGGACACGTCTACGGCGTTGACTGGTTCATCATCAACGAGAAGTTCTTCAAGAGCCTCCCGGCCGACCTCCAGTACCTCGTCCTCGACTGCGCCCAGATCTCCGGCACCGTCGGACGCGGTGTCCTCACCTACATCAACGCAGCCGGCCTCCAGACCCTCATCGACGCGAAGGTCCAGGTCTACGGTCCCACCGATGCCGAGATCGATGCCTTCCGCAAGGCCATGCAGCCCGCAGTCCTCGACTGGCTCAAGACCAAGGTTGACCCCAAGCTCATCACCGAGCTCCAGACCGCCGTGAACGCGGCCATCGCCAAGCAGAAGGACCAGCTCAAGTAGGAATGCAGCCGGGAGGCGGGGCGCGCCCTGCCTCCCGGGATACCACGCGGGAGGTCCGCCAATGCACCGAGTTGCCAAGGTCCTTTCCGGGATCGAGAAGGCCATCGTCGTTCTCTGCTACGTCCTCGTCTCCCTCATGGTGATCAATACCTCGGTCGGGGTCTTCTTCCGTTTCGTGCTCAACAACGCCCTCTCCTGGACCGACGAGCTGGGCCGATACATGATGATCTGGGTGGGTTTCTTCGGCTGCTACCTCGCGGCCCGGGACAACTCCCACGTCGGCATCCAGATGTTTGTCGCTCTTTTCAGGCCCGGCGCCCAGAAGGTGATGAATTCGATCGCAAGGCTCGTGGTCATCGCCTTCCTCGTCATCATCCTGGCGAAATCCGGCGAGCAGCTGGGCCTCCTCGGCATCCAGAAATCGAGCGCCCTCGAGATCCCGATGGCCATACCCTACTTCGCAGTGACCTTCGGCATCTTCATGATGCTCATCGAGAACCTTGCCCAGCTATTCGGAATATCGGGCGCGGCCGAGAAGGCTAGCTCGACCGACAACATGGGGATATAGGAAACACCAGCATGTGGGAAGCAATAGCAGCATTCGCGGTCTTCATCCTCATCGGCGTGCCCATCGCCTTCAGCCTTGGCGCGGCGGCCACGGTCTACCTCATCCTCAAGGGCGTATCCCTCGGCCTCATCGCCACCCGGCTCTTCACGGGCCTCGACAGCTTCACCTTCATGGCGATCCCCTTCTTCATCCTCGCGGGCGAGCTCATGAACAGCTCGGGGATAACCAAACGGCTCGTCAACTTCACCTCCCTCTTTGTCGGGCGGCTCCGAGGGGGCCTTGCCCATGTGAGCATCGTGACCTCGATGCTCTTCGGCGGCGTCACGGGCTCGGCCATCGCTGACTGCTCTGCCGTCGGCACGATGATGATCCCGGCCATGAAGGAGAAGGGCTACGACGATGAGTTCGCGGCCGGCCTCATTGCCTCGGCGGCTGTGATGGGACCCATCATCCCCCCGAGCATACCCTTCGTCGTGTATGCCCTGCTCTCCTCGACCTCGGTGGCCGCCCTCTTCCTCGGCGGCATCGTGCCGGGCGTGATGATCGCCATCGGCCTGATGATCGCCACCTACATCATAGCGACCAAGCGGGATTTCCCCCGTGGCGAGCGCATCAAGAGCCTTCACCAGGCGGCCAAGGCCATCGCCGACGGCTTCATCCCCCTGCTCATGCCCTTCATAATCCTGGGAGGCATAATCGGCGGCATCTTCACCGCCACCGAGGCCTCGGCGATCGCGGTGGTATACGGCCTCGTGGTCGGCCTCCTTGTCTACCGCGACCTGCCCTGGAGCGCCATCAGGACAGCCCTCGTGGGCACCGCGAAGACGACGGGCATCGTCTTCCTCGTCATCGCCTGCTCGAACGTCTTCAACTGGATGCTCGTGGTCGAGCAGGTGCCCCAGGCCATGGCCACCTTTGTGTCGAGCTTCATCCACGACCGCTGGGCCATCCTCCTGGCGATCAACATCGTCCTCCTCATCGTCGGCACCTTCATGGAAGGGACGGCCGCGATGATAATCCTCGTCCCCATCCTCCTCAAGATCACCGCGATTTACCACATACACCCAGTCTTCCTCGGCGTCGTCGTGGTGCTCAACCTCATGATCGGCCTCCTCACCCCGCCGGTCGGACTCCTGCTCTATGTCGTCTGCGGCATGACCAGGCTCAGCCTCGAGCGCATCGTCAAGGGGGTCCTTCCCTTCCTGGTGGTGGAGATAATCGTCCTCTTCCTGATCACCTACATCGAGCCCCTGTCGATGTTCCTGCCGCGATACTTCGGCTACATACGCTAGAAAGAAGGGGCCGAGTGGACCTCCAACGTGGAGCTCCACCCGGCCATCGATCCCGCCTGCAGCGACTGCCCTCGAGGCCGCCTAGCTGGCTCCCCTGGACCGCTCGACTATCTCAAGGACGCTCCGCAGCTCCTCGATCGGCACCTGGCCAGGGGCCGAGGCGCTCTGCCCGACCGCGAAGCTCAGGGAAGAGCCAAAGACCCCGCCGACCATGCGGCTGATGGCCCCGTAACCTCCCATCGACATGGTGATGAGGGGGATCTTGAGTGTCTGCTTTGCCTCGAGGGTCGCGCCCAATAGGACGAGTACGTCCTCGAGGCTCCTGGGCATCACGGCGACCTTGGCGACATCGAGGCCATGGGCCACGGCGGCAAGGAACTTCTGCCTCAGTGCGGCCCGATCCGGGGTTCCGCCAAAATCATGGAAGGAGGCGATGACGAGCTTCCCATGGGCATGAGCCGCGTCGCGCAGGTATTCGATATCGCGGGAGGAGCTGCTGAGCTCACAGTCGACATAGTGGATGCCAGTCTTCTCGCATAACAGGGCGGCGAGCTCGATTGCAGCCCGGTCTGACAGGGCGATCGGCTGGCCTCCTTCCCTCTGGGAGCGGACAGTAAATATCACAACCCGGCCTGCCGCGGCCTTGCTTATCTCTTGGGCGAGAGCGAGCACCGCAGAGGCATCGGTCAAGGCCGCGAAGAAATCAGCCCGCCATTCGATCGCGTCCGGGCCCTTGGGCAGCACGACCGCGAGTTCCTCGAGGACCGCCTCGCGTGTCTTCCCCACCAGTGGGGTGCAAATGAGGGGCAGCTTCCCCTCGCCTATCATCCGTGGCTTCATGGCTTCTCCCGTTCACGAGAACATGAGCAATTTATGGCCCATGGCAGCAGGAAGCGCAAGCGGCTTTTAGTGTCACGAACATTGTGTATCGCTCAATTGGTGGCAGCCGCAATTCGCGTTGACCTTACAGGATCCCCACGGATCCGAGGAGGTCCACCTTGGAACCACCCCCGTTCTGTCCCAATCCAAGCTGCCGAAACCATTTTGTCGCACCCCGGGCGCGGGGCTTCCCGCGCGTCGGCGCTTACCAGACCAGGGCTTTCGGCCGCGTCCAGCGCTTCCGATGTCCAGCCTGCGGCAGGACGTTCTCGAGCCAGACCTTCTCGATCGACTACTGGGCCAAGAAGATCGTCGACTACCGGGGTCTCCTGGCGCGCCATGCAAGCTCCGAGAGCGTTAGGGCGATCGGCCGCGCCCTCGGGCTCTCCTGCTGCAGCGTCCTCAACCGCTTCGACCGGCTAGCCCGGCAGGCCATCGCCCTCCATGCCTCGCTCCGCCCCCTTGCGCGGAATGACGAGTCGGTCTGCGTCGATGGCTTCGTCAGCTTCGATGTCTCGCAGTACTTCCCGAGCGAGATCGCCATCTCGGTCACCGCGCGCTCGCGCCTCGTCCTGGACTTCAGCCATGCGACGCGCAGGCGCTCGGGCACAACGACGGCCGCGCAGCGGGCCCGCTCCGCCGAGCTGTATCCCCGGATGGACTTCGAGCGTGGGGCTGTCTCCCGGGGCTTCCGCGAGGTCCTCGTTTCCCTGGGCCGGGAGCGGCCCCCGGCACGGTGGCGGCCGCTCGTGCTGATCACCGACGAGAAGCGGGAATACGTCGATGTCCTCCACCGCTCGCCGCTCTGGCTCGGGCAGGACGAGGAACGCAGGATCGCCCACATCCGGATTAGCTCAAGGCTCCCCCGGACCTGGCTGAACCCCCTGTTTCCATCCAACTACATCGACCGTGAGATCAGGAAGGACCAGGCCAACCACCACCGCGAGACGACCTGCTTCAGCCGAAACGTCTCAAACGCGATGGCCCGGCTGTGCTGCTACCTTGTCCACCACAACTACTGCAAGCGCTACTCGGCCAAGGCACCGGGCGAGGACCGGCGTGTCCACGCGGAGGTCGCCGGCATAGCGCGAGAGCTGATCGACCGTTCGGTCGAGGTCATGTATAACCGGCGGGCCTTCATCTCGAGACTCTCCCTGCCGCCGACCCTCGAACGGATATGGAGGAAGAGCCACACGACGCCCCTCAAACCCAAGGCAGACTATCTCCCGGCCTACGCCCTGGAATGATCATGAACCCCAGAGGGTAGCCACAATCTTCGTAACACTACTCACATCTCAAGGAGGACCTTTACCGAGGCTCCCGCGCCCGCCGTCTCGAAGGCGCGCGCCAGGTCGTCAAAGCGGAATCTCTCGCTCACGATGCGCGATGGATGAAGGATCCCCTGGGACACAAGGGAGATCGTCTTCTGGAAGTCGGCGGGGTGGTCGTAGATCAGTGAGCCGACGAGGGTGATGCCTTCGCGCACGAAGCGAAGCGGCACCAGCTTGGCAGGCTCGCTGGAAAGGCCGATGAGGGACACAAGGCTCCCGCGCGGCGCCGAGGCCAGGGCAAGTTCGAAACTCTCTACCGCGCCTGCGCACTCGAAGACCGCGATCACTCCCTCGGCCTTCCAGAGGGCGGCCAGGTCCTCGGTCTTTGGCGTAATGGCACCCATCGACCTGGCCAAGGCGAGCTTTGACTCGCTCCTTGTATGGGCAAGGACGCGCACACCCTGGGCGACCGCTGCCTGCACGAGAAGGAGGCCCGTGGCTCCGAGGCCCATCACCGCGATCGTGTCGCCGAGCCTCGCCTGCGAATGCCACAGGGCGTGGAGGGAGACGGCCAGGGGCTCAAGGGTGGCTGCGTCCTCGTCCGATATCTCGTCTCCGACCGCCCAGGTGAACTCGGCGGGGGCGAGAGTGACTTCCGAGAAGAGGCCGGTCGCAGTGACCCCGGCGCTTGACTTGTTGGGGCATATGTTGCCACGGCCGCTGCGGCAGAAGCCGCAGACCCCGCATGGGTAGTTTGGCTCGACGACGACGCGTTGGCCGATCGGGAACTTGGTAACGCCCGGGCCCAGGGTCTCGATGCGGCCCACTATCTCGTGGCCGAGGACGTGGGGATAGGAGGCGACGGCGCGATGCCCGAGATAGAAATGGACGTCGGAGCCGCAGATGCCGGCGCGTATCGGCCGTATGAGTACCTGGCCCGGACCGGGAACCGGGGTGGCCGTCTCGCCGATCCCGATGTGCCCGGGCGAGTAGAGCATTGCCGTCTTCATCTATCTGTCCCTCCTGTGCTTCGAGAATGCCGCTTCATCTCTTGGCGCCAGCCGCCGCTGCTTTTCCCGCGGTGATGGCGGCCGCTCCCGTCCTTGGGTGGGCGGCCAGGTATTTCCTCGCTGTCTCAAGGCAGCGCCAAGCGTGCTCAGCGTAGCCTAGTTCCTTCACCCGCTCCAGATGGGGGAGCTCGATCGAGTATGGAACCTCGGGAATCCTGTTCAGGATCGCCGCTATGTCGATCCCGCCCTCGCCTGCGTAGAGCCGCGCATCGCGGGCCGTGTGGATCAGGCCTTCCCTGGTCTCGGGGATATCGGCTGGCGCGTCGCAGAGATGGGCGAAGTGGAACCATTCCCGCGGCACGCTGTCGAGCTCCTCGAGGGCCACCCTCGAGCGGTGGAAGTGGAGGGTGTCGACCATGAGTCCGCAGTTGTCGCGTGCCGTGGCCTTGAGGACCCGGAGGGCCTCGGCGAGGTTCGTGACCTCGGCGAAGGTCACGAACTCGAGGTCCACCGTGAGGCCGAAGGGGCGGGCCAGGTCGCAGAGCTCGGCGTAGCACTCGTCGGCGAAAACGGCGTTCGGCGTCCAGATGCTAGAGAGCAGACTCTTCGCGCCGAGCTCGGCCGCGACCTCCATGGCGCCGAGGTACTTCCTCGGATCAAGACCGTCGCAGATCTTGGCCAGCTCGATGTCGTGGAGCCTGACTCCCGTCGAGGAGAGGGCATCCCGGGTCTTGCGCAGGAGCTCCTTGTTCCCGGCGAGCTCGTAGTTGGGCTCGTTGGGCAGGCCCATGAAGATGGGCCTGAAGCTCACGTAGTCGTAGCCGGCCCTTGCGGCGATGTAGGTCATCTCGGGGGGAGGGCAACCGAGAACCGTAAGGTGGGCCAGGGAGAATTTCGGCTCCGCCATTCCATCCTCCTTGCGACCGCTTCCTGAAAAGAGAGAAGACCGCGCTCTCGATGCCATTTGTTATTGTCCCATTCATCAGGACATCGTCCTATATGGTAGCACGTGATGGCAGACTGTCAAGCAAAAACCCGCCTTGACCGCCCCTTCGGGCCCTTGCTAGACTCCCCAAGGCCAAGCGGCGGCACGCAAAGGAACTGCAATGAAGGGCCAAGGAACCTCTCTCCTCGTCATCACCGGATTCATGGGCGCTGGAAAGACCTCGGCCGGGAAGCTCGTCGCCGAGAGGCTCGGCCGGGATTTTATCGACATGGACCTCGCGATCGAGGCGGCCGAGGGCATGGCGGTGGCGAGGATCTTCGAGACTAAGGGCGAGCCCTATTTCCGGACCCTCGAGTCACAGTGGTGCGAGCGGCTCTCGAAAGGGGAAAACCTCGTTGTCGCCACCGGAGGCGGGGCCCTCGTCGATCCGGCCAACCGCGAGCGCTTCAGGGACGCCCTCGTCGTCTGCCTCGACGCCGAGGCCGAGGAGATCTACAACAGGCTCAAGGAGCAGGGCAACCGGCCGCTGCTCATGACCCCCAACCCCCACCAGCGTATCGTCGAGCTCATGGACGCGAGGCGCGACGCATACACGCGGGTGGAATGGCATCTGAGCACGAACGCCAAGACCGTCGAGCAGGTCGCCGACGAGATAGTCGCCCTGCTTCAGCCGAGGAAGATCAGCGTCTCGGCGCCCGAGAGCGTCTGTCCTATATTCGTCGGCGCGGGACTCCTCTCCCAGGTTGGCCGGCTCATGGACCTCACGACCGACGATTTCTCGCCGCGTTGCGCGATCATCACCAACCCAAGGGTCGCCGCCCTTCACTCCGCCCCGGTGGTCGAGTCACTCCGCTCGAGGGGCTTTGAGCCCGCTCTCATCGTGATCCCAGACAGCGAGCGGAACAAGACCCTGCATTCGGTGAGCGCGATCTACAACCAGATGGTCGACGCCGGCCTCGACAGGCATTCCCTTGTCTTTGCCCTCGGCGGAGGCGTGATCAGTGACGTGGCGGGCTTCGCCGCCGCGACCTTCCTGCGCGGGCTGTCATTTGTCCAGCTGCCCACCACCCTCCTCGCCATGGTCGACGCGAGCATCGGCGGCAAGGTCGCCGTCGACCATGAGCGTGGCAAGAACCTCATTGGGGCCTTCAAGCAGCCCTTCGCCGTCATCGCCGACACGGACGCCCTCGCTACCCTTCGCGAGGAGGAACTCCACTCCGGCATGGCCGAGGTCGTCAAGCACGGTATCATCGAGGATGTCGAGCTCTTTAAGCAGCTCGAGCGCGACCCCGCCTCGTCGCCCGTCCCAGAAAAGGGAAGGCGGAGCTGGATTGTCCGCGCGATGCAGGTGAAGATAGACATAGTCGCGCGCGACCCGCTCGAGCGCGGCGAGCGTGGCAAGCTCAACCTGGGCCACACCTTCGGCCACGCCTTCGAGCTCCTCTCGGACTACACTCTCCAGCACGGGGAGGCCGTCGCCATCGGCCTTGTCTGCGCCGCCCGCCTGGCGCTTCGCGAGGGGCTCTGCGACCGGGTGAGCGCCGGAAGGATCGAGGCGATCCTCGCGGCCATGGATCTGCCCACGCGGATACCGGCTTCGATGTCCACCGATGACATCCTCGCCGCCATGGCCACCGACAAGAAGCGGCTTGGTGCCCGCCTGCGTTTTGTCCTCCCCCTCGCCATCGGCAAGGTGGAGATGTTTGACGCTATCCCCATCGAGAGCGTCCGCGCCGTCATCGACGCGACGCGGGAGTGATCTCCCTCGCACGTCTTCTGGACTCGTGGCGGCGAGCCTTCCGGCGCGTCGCGCCGCCTACCTGCCCCTAAAGCGTCTCGGCCCCGTAGAACTCCCCGAAGAGCTCCTTCTCGGAAGGCCTGTCCTCGGGTATGGGCCTGCTCACCCAGGTCGTGTTCATGTAGTGCTTGAGGTGTATGTTCTCGGATGTTATGTTGCCGCCCCAGGTGCCGCAGCCGAGGCTCGAGGTCATGGGCATCCCGTTGTCGAAGGCTCCGGCGTTGGCCTTGGACTGCGGCTGCCTGACCATCATGCGGCTCACGGGGGCGCGCAGGGCGAGCTTGTGGATGTGCTCGTCGTTGCAGGAGTAGATGCCGCATGAATGGCCCTTGCCGCCCACATTGTAGATCCCGTCGATCATGTCGAGTGCCTGCTCGAAGCCCTCGTACTTGAACATGGCAAGTACGACGCAGAGCTTCTCGCTCGAGAAGCGGTGCTCCTTGCCTATCCTGTTCTCCTCGACAATCAGGAACTTCCTGTCTGCGGGGATCTCGAAACCCGCCCGCGCCGCTATGCGCTGGGCCGAGATCGCGACGGTGTCGGGAGTGCGGTGGCCCTCGGCGTCCCAGAGCGCGGCAAGCAGCTTCGCCTTCTCACCCGCGTTGACAAGGTAGCCTCCCTCCTTGACCAGCTGTTTGAGCAGGGCGTCGTAGATCACCGCATCGGCGATGAGGTTGCCGTCGGCTGAGCAGCCCGAGCCGAAGTCCGAGGTCTTGCTGATCCTCGTGTTCTTCGCCGCCTCCTCGATGTTCGCCGTCTCGTCGATGACCATCGTGGAGTTGCCCGCACCCACGCCATAGGCGGGGACACCGCTGCTATAGGCGGCCCTGACCATGTCCCTTCCGCCCGTCGCCTGGACCATGTCAGAGATCGACATGAGGTACTGGGAAAGTGGGATGCTGGGCTTCTCGATGCACTGGAACACATCGGGGTTCACCCCTTCGCGCTTGAGGGTCTCGCGCATGACCCGCGTCATCTCGAAGGTGGTGGCCTTCGAGCGGGGATGGGGCGAGAATATGACGACATCGCGGCACTTGAGGGCAAAGAGCCCGACGCCGGGGGGGGTGAGCTCGGGATTCGTCGTGGGGATGAGGGAGGTGATCACGCCGACGGGCTTGCCATACTTGACGATGCCCATCGCCGGATTGTCCTCGATGATGCCGACGCTCTTCTGCCTGAGGATGTCCCTGAGGATGCCCATTATCTTGAAGCGCTTGGAGACGCGGCCATCGGGATCGCCCAGGCCGCTTTCGTCGACGCCCATCCTTGCGATGCGGCTGAAGGTCTTCTCGTTGGCCGTCGCCCAGGCCATCGCGCGACAAAGGCGGTCCACCTTTGCCTGGTCGAATCCCTCGATCGACGCGAGCGCCACGCGCGCCTTCCTCATGAGCTCGTCGGCGTAGGCGGTCTCCTCGGGAGTAATCGGTCTTTGAGCCATATTCAAATCCCTCCTTGAGATCCGGTTGTGTGCTAGATGACTAAGGTCCCAGCGGGCCTTTCCCTGGATAGCCGAGGGCGTGCGAGACCCGATTGGCCAGCTCGATGATCCTCGGGGCGAATTTCCCCACATGGGCCTCGGTGAAGCGGTTCTTGGGGCCCGCCACGTTGAGGGCCGCGACCACCTTGCCCGTGGCGTTGAAGATGGGGGCGGCGAGGCCAATCACCTCGTTGAACCTTTCCCCGAAGCTTGTCGCATATCCCCGGGCCCGGATGGTCTCGAGCTCCTTGAGCAGGTTCTTGCGGCTCGTGATGGTGTTCGCCGTCATCTTCTCGAGGCTGCCCGAGAGGACCTTCTCGATCTCAAGGGGGGGCATGTAGGCAAGCAGTATCTTGCCGGAGGAGCCGGCGTGCAGAGGCATGCGCTCGCCGACGCGAAGGACGACGCGGACGATCTCGGAGCTCTCTATGCAGTCCACGCAGACCCGCTCCATCCGCTCGAGGGAGTAAAGGCTCACCGTCTCATTTGTGAGCCTGTGCATCTCCTCCAGCATCGGGCGGGCGCTCTCGCGCACGTCGAGGGCCCGCGTGTAGATGGAGCTCCAGGCCATCACCTTTGGACCCATGCGGTAGAGTCGGGTCGCGGCGTCCTGGTTCAGGATGCCTGCGGAATGGAGGGCGGCAAGGAGCCTGCCCACCGTGCTCGCCGACATGTCCAGCTGTCTGGCAATCTCCCTGACCCCGAGCTGTGGCTGGGTCGAGCTGAAGCAGTCAAGGACGGCTATCGCTCGCGAAAGGATCTGTATCTCCCCGGATGCCATGCGAGTATCTTCCTTTTTTGTCCCACATTGCGGGATGCTGTCCTATATATTAACACAGGAGCGCCAATAGTCAAGGGCCTTTCCGCGCCCCCTTAAGGCTGGAGTGGGGATGAGACGGGGTACGGGAGCATCACGATGATTGATGTGCAGCCGATATTCGGACCTGGCCTGGCGCCAAGGCCCACAGGAGCCCTAGGGCCGTCGCAGCCCGTCGAGATCCTCGAAGAAGTGGGGCCAGGATTTCGCGACGCATTCAGCACCCTCGATCTCTACCCTGCCCTCGGCGGCGAGGGCGGCCACCGCCGCGGCCATCGCGATCCTGTGGTCGCCGTGGGAGTCGATGGGACAGGCTTCGAGCCTTGGCCTCCCGGTGATCATCATGAGGTCTCCCTCGACCCTCACCAAGGCTCCGAGCCGGCCGAAGGCCTCTGCGAGGGCAGTGGCCCTGTCGCTCTCCTTGGCCCGGAGCCTTCGGGCGCCACGGAGGACGCTCTCGCCCTCGCAGACAGCGGCGAGGGCGACCAGGGGCGGGAAGAGGTCGGGACAGTCTGTGGCGTCGAAGGAGAAGGCATCGAGCCTCGAGCGGCCCACCTCGACCCAGTCCACTCCCCTCTGGATGCTCGCGCCAGCCGCCCGGGCCGCCTCGAGGATAGCAAGGTCGGGCTGGGAGGACCTGAGCCTGAGACCAGCGATGCGAAGCGGGGCCCTGTCGGCGGCTATCGAGGCGGCGACGACGAGGAAGGCCGCCCCGCTCCAGTCCCCCTCGACCTCGAACCCGGCTGGCTTGTAGACCTGGCCCCCGGCGACCGTGAAGGACGAGCCCGATGGACGCCCGACCTCGACACCGAAAGCTCGCATCGTGTCGATCGTGAGCTCGACGTAGCCGCCCGAGACCATTCCCTCGACCTGGATGCGCGAGTCCCCCTCGGCCGCCGCGAGGGCGATGAGTAGTCCGGTGATGAACTGCGAGCTCTCACTGCCGTCGACACTGGCCACGCCTCCGTGCAGGGGGCCGCGCACCGAGACCGGGGCAAATCCCCCGGTGCTCCTGCAGGATGCGCCAAGGGCTTCGAGGGCGCCATCGAGCATGGCAAGCGGCCGCTTCCTCAGGGAGCCTTCGGCCTCGAGGAGGGTCTCTCCGGGGAAGAGGGCGGCGATGGGGCTGAACATCCTCATGCAGAGCCCTGATTCGCCGCAGGAGAGGATCCTCGGTGCGGAATCCGATACCGCGTCGGCCACCTTGCGTCTCGCCCCCCTGATCGAGAGCCTCCCACCTCGCTGCCCAAGGGCGGCCCCAAGACCCGCAGCCACGCCAAGGGCAGCCCGGCAGTCGGCGGAGTCGCTAGGATTGGAGAGAAGGGATTCGCCATGGGCGAGGCTGGCGCATGCGATCGCCCTCTGCATCGAGCTCTTCGATGGGGGCGCGGTGATCGAGCCACCAATGGCTGAACGGCCGAGGGATTTCTTCATGCCAGGGAGGACGATACACAATGCCCAAATCCGGGTCAACGGCTCGTTTCTCCCCATCGGAACGAAAAACCCCGCCGGATCGGTGTTTTTCTGCATAGAATCGCCAGATTCGGCGAGAAAAGGACTTTACAAGGGTTTTGACATGGGATAGGGTTCCGTCAACAAGCGGCCGTTCCTCTCTGGAGAAGCGTCCGCAAAGGGGAACGGGGACTTCACGATGGACCGCTTCGTGCTTTCGGCTCTTGTCCAAAACCACGCCGGCGTGCTCAGCCGGGTGGCAGGGCTGTTCAGCCGGCGCGGCTACAACATCGAGAGTCTCACGGTCGGCGAGACCGAAGACCCTTCCCTCTCCCGCATGACCATCGCCGTCAGGGGCGATGACGCCATCCTCGAACAGATCCAGAAGCAGCTCGAGAAGCTCGTCGAGGTCGCCGCGGTGCGCCGCCTCGATCCCGACTCGAGCGTCCTGCGCGAGCTCGCCCTCATCAAGGTCGATGCCACCCAGGAGAGCCGCTCCGGCGTCATCCAGATCGCCGACATCTTCCGCGCCCGCGTCGTCGATGTCTGCGCCGAGTGCCTCACCCTCGAGATCACCGGCGACCAGAACAAGGTAGATTCCCTCATCGCCCTGCTCAAGCCCTATGGCATCCGCGAGCTCGCGCGCACCGGTCTCTCCGCGCTCGAGCGCGGTCCCGTCTCCCTCCCCCTCATCCTCTCCCTTATTTAGCCGCCTTCGCACCCGACCAAGGGGCGAAGGCGGCGCAACCTCAAATCGATACACCCGGAGATCCATCTAAAAGGATCACCAGGGAGGAGGAATAGTCATATGGCAACGATGTTTTACGAGAAGGACTGCGACCCAAGGGCCCTCGCGGGCAAGACCATCGCGGTGATCGGCTACGGGAGCCAGGGCCACGCCCACGCTCTCAACCTCAAGGACTCGGGCCACCGCGTCGTCGTGGGCCTCTACGAGGGCTCGAAGAGCTGGAAGGAGGCAGAGGCCCAGGGCCTCCAGGTGAAGACGGCCCGCGACGCGGCGGCCGCCGCCGACCTCGTCATGATCCTCGTCAACGACGAGAAGCAGGCGAGGCTCTGGGCCGAGAGCGTCGGCCCGGCCATGAGGAAGGGAGCGGCCCTCGCCTTCGCCCACGGCTTCAACATCCACTTCAAGCAGATCCTTCCGCCCGGCGAGCTCGACGTCGTCATGATCGCTCCCAAGGGCCCGGGCCACACGGTGCGCAGCCAGTTCCTCGAGGGCCGCGGGGTTCCCTGCCTTGTCGCCGTCCACCAGGACGCGACGGGCAACGCGAAAAAGCTCGCCCTCGCCTACGCGGCGGGCATCGGCGGAGCCCGGGCCGGGATCCTCGAGACGACCTTCAAAGAAGAGACCGAGACCGACCTCTTCGGCGAGCAGGCCGTCCTCTGCGGCGGGGTGACTGCCCTCATGAAGGCGGGCTTCGAGACCCTCGTCGAGGCCGGCTACCAGCCCGAGTCGGCCTATTTCGAGTGCGTCCACGAGATGAAGCTCATCATCGACCTCGTCGTGCAGAAGGGCATCTCCTTCATGCGCTACTCGATCTCCGACACCGCCGAGTACGGCGACTACACCGTCGGCTCGCGCATCGTCACCGAGGAGACCAAGAAGGAGATGCGCAAGGTCCTGGGCGAGATCAGGGACGGGACCTTCGCCAAGAACTGGATCCTCGAGAATCAGGCCAACCGGCCCTACTTCAACAGGATGCGCGAGATCAACGCCGAGCACCCCGTCGAGGAAGTCGGCGCGCGCCTGCGCGCGATGATGAGCTGGACACACAAATCCTAGAGAGCCGGACAGGGGGAGGGTTAAAAAAGATGTCGCGCACAATCGCCATTTTCGATACGACGCTCAGGGACGGGGAGCAGGCTCCCGGATGCAGCATGAACCTCGAGGAGAAGCTCGAGGTGGCCCGCCAGCTCGGCCGCCTCGGGGTCGACGTGATCGAGGCGGGTTTCGCCGCCGCGAGCCCGGGGGACTTCGCCTCGGTGCGTGAGATCGCAAGGACGGTGCGCGGTCCCGTCGTGGCGAGCCTCGCCCGCGCCCTGCCCAAGGACATCGACGCGGCCTGGGAGGCGGTGAAGGAGGCCGAGCGCCCGCGGATCCACACCTTCCTGGCAACCTCGGCCATACACATGGAGCACAAGCTCAGGATGAGGCCGGACGAGGTCCTCGCCCAGGCCGCCTCGATGGTGCGCTACGCGAAGCAGTACTGCCAGGACGTCGAGTTCTCGGCCGAGGACGCCTCGCGCTCCGAGCCCGCCTTCCTGGCCAGGGTCATCGAGGCCGCCATCGAGGCCGGGGCCACCACGGTCAACATCCCCGACACGGTGGGCTACGCGGTGCCGGCCGAGTTCGCCGAGCTCGTCAGCTTCATAGCCCAGGTCGTGCCCAACATCGGCCGCGCCACCCTCTCGGTCCACTGCCACAACGACCTCGGCCTCGCCGTGGCCAACACCCTCGCCGCCATAGGGGCCGGGGCCCAGCAGGTGGAGTGCACTGTCAACGGCCTCGGGGAGAGGGCAGGCAACGCGGCCCTCGAGGAGATAGTGATGGCCCTGAAGACCAGGTGCGAGCACTACCACGCCACGGTCGGCCTCGACCTCGCCCAGATCTACCCGACCTCGCGTCTCGTGTCCTCGGTCACCGGCATGAAGGTCCAGGCGAACAAGGCCGTCGTCGGGGACAACGCCTTCGCCCACGAGGCGGGCATCCACCAGCACGGTGTGCTCGCGAACCGGGCCACCTACGAGATCATGACGCCCGAGTCGATCGGCCTGCCCCGCAACCGCATGGTCCTCGGCAAGCACTCGGGGCGGCACGCCTTCATGGAGCGTCTTGGCCAGCTCGGAATCCTGCCCGACGAGGGCCAGGCCGCCATCCTCTTCGAGGAGTTCAAGGAGCTTGCCGACCGCAAGAAGACAGTGGCTGACCGGGACATCGAGGCCCTCGTCATGGGCAGGGCCGTCCAACCGCCAGAGAGCTTCCGCCTCGACCGCTTTGTCATCAACTCGGGCAACAGCATAGCCTCGACCAGCACGGTGCGCCTCGCCCTCAAGGAGGGAGGCCAGGCCGAGCGGGTCGCAGTGGGCGACGGACCCATCGACGCCAGCTTCAAGGCCATCGACAAGATAGTCGGCGCCCGGCTTGTCCTCGAGGACTTCTCCTTGAGCTCGGTCACGGGTGGCAAGGACGCCCAGGGCGAGGCAAGGGTGAGGGTGGCCTCGGAGGGGCGGTCCTACAACGGACGGGGCCTCTCCACCGACGTCATCGAGGCCAGCATCAAGGCCTATATCGCCGCGATCAACGCCATGGTGCATGAGACAAAGGGGGCATGAAGGTGGAGCGCGTCGCGATACTCGACTCGACCCTGCGCGACGGGGCCCAGGGCGAGGGCATCAGCTTCTCGGTCACGGACAAGCTGGGCATAGTCCAGGCCCTCGACGAGCTGGGAGTCGACCTCATCGAGGCGGGCAACCCCGGCTCGAACCCGAAGGACCTCGAGTTCTTCAAGGAGAGCCTCTCCCTCAAGCTCTCGCGCTCGAGGATAGCCGCCTTCGGGCCCACGACGCGCAAGGGCGTCGCCGCCTGTGATGACGAGGGCCTCGCGAGTCTCCTTGCCGCAGGCACCGAGACCGTCGTGGTCTTCGGCAAGAGCTGGGACCTCCACGTCCGCCAGGTCTTGAGGGTTGGACTTGAGGAGAACCTCGGCATGATCCGCGACTCGGTGGCCTTCCTGAAGGCAGCCGGCCGCAGGGTCATCTACGACGCCGAGCATTTCTTCGACGGCTGGGCCGCCGACTCAGGCTACGCGCTGAAAACCCTGCGCGCGGCGATGGACGGCGGGGCCGAATGCCTCGTGCTCTGCGACACCAACGGGGGAAGCCTCCCCTCCACCATCGGCCTGGCCACTGCCCAGGCCGCGCGGGAGCTCTCATCCCCCCTGGGCATCCACGCCCACAATGACTCAGGCCTGGCCGTGGCCAATAGCCTGGCCGCCGTCGAGGCCGGAGCCCTCCATGTCCAGGGAACTCTCGTGGGCTTCGGCGAGCGCTGCGGCAACGCGAACCTCGCCACGATAGTCGCCAACCTGAGCCTCAAGATGGGCAGGATCTGCCTCTGCGAGGATTCCCTCCCCCGGCTCTCCCGCGCGGCGAGGAGGGTCGCCGAGATCGCGAACGTCTGGTTCGACGAGGGCATGCCCTACGTGGGCCTCAAGGCCTTCGCCCACAAGGCCGGCATGCATGTCGACGCCGTGGCCAAGACCCCACTCTCCTTCGAGCACGTCCCTCCCCAGGCCGTGGGCAACGAAAGGCGCTTCCTCGCCTCGGAGGTGGGGGGCAGGGCTGTCGTCCTCGAGCTGGTCAGACGCGTCGAGCCACAGGCCACCAAGGACTCTCCCCTGGTGGGGAAGGTATTGGCCCGCTTGAAAGAGCTCGAGCGCGCCGGCTACCAGTTCGAGGGGGCAGACGCCAGTCTCGAGCTCCTCATGAGGAAGGCGGCGGGCAAGTACAAGCCCTTCTTCGAGCTGGGGCACTACCGGACCATAGGCGAGCAGCCCGCGAGGGACAGGACGCGTTGCGCGACGGCCCTCGTGAAGATCGCCGTCGACGATGTGGCCGAGATAAGCGCGGCCGAGGGGGACGGGCCGATCAACGCCCTCGACTTGGCCCTTCGCAGGGCCCTCGAGCGCTTCTACCCCAACCTCGCCGAGATGAGGCTCACGGACTACAAGGTCCGCGTCATCGACGGCTCGAGCGCGACCGCGGCCCTGGTTCGCGTCCTCATCGAGAGCGCCGACTCCTGCGACGCCTGGACCACGGTCGGGGTCTCGGCCGACATCATCGAGGCGAGCTGGATCGCCCTCGTCGACTCCATCGAGTACAAGCTGATCAAGGACATAGAAAGGCGATACAGGGCCTACCTCTAGAGGAGTATGGAAATGCCAATGACAATGACGCAGAAGATCATCGCCGCCCACACGGGAGCGGAAGCCGTCGAGGCGGGCGAGCTCGTCGAGGCGAGGGTCGACCTCGTCCTCGGGAACGACATCACAGCGCCCGTCGCCATCAGGGAGTTCGAAAAGATCGGAGCCCAAGGCGTCTTCGACAGGAAGCGCATCGCCCTCGTGCCCGACCACTTCGCGCCGAACAAGGACATCGCCTCGGCCGAGCAGTGCAAGACGATGCGCGACTTCGCCCGCTCCATGGGCATCGAGCACTACTTCGAGATCGGCGAGATGGGCATAGAGCACGCCCTGATACCCGAGAAGGGCCTCGTCCTTCCCGGAGAGCTCGTCATCGGTGCCGACAGCCACACCTGTACCTACGGGGCCGTCGGGGCCTTCTCCACCGGCGTGGGCTCGACCGACATGGCCGCGGCCATGGCCTCTGGCCTGGCCTGGTTCAAGGTTCCCAAGGCCATCCGCGTCGAGCTCTCGGGCGCCCTCTCGGGCTGGACCTCAGGCAAGGACCTGGTCCTCCACCTCATCGGCATCCTCGGGGTCGACGGCGCCCTCTACGAATCGCTGGAGTTCGCGGGCCAAGGTTGCCCGACCCTGTCCATGGATGAGCGTTTCACGATCGCCAACATGGCCATCGAGGCTGGAGCCAAGAACGGCATCTTCCCCGTCGACGCGCTGACCCGGGAATGGGCTGCCTCGGTCTCCGGCCGCGCATACCGCGAGTATTCGGCGGACCCTGGCGCGGCCTACTCGAGGACAGTCGCGATCGACCTCTCCTCGCTCGAGCCCACGGTCGCCTTCCCCCACCTGCCCTCGAACACCAGGGCAGTCTCGCGCGCGGGGAACGTGAGCGTGGACCAGGCCGTCATAGGCTCATGCACGAACGGGAGGATCGAGGACCTCCGCGTGGCCGCCTCGATCCTGCGCGGCAGGAAGGTGGCTAAGGGCATGCGCTGCATAGTCTTCCCCGCAACGCAGAAGATCTACCTCCAGGCCCTCCGCGAGGGCCTCATCGAGGCCTTCATCGAGGCCGGCGCCGTCGTCTCCACATCGACCTGCGGACCCTGCCTGGGTGGCCACATGGGCATCCTCGCGAAGGGCGAGAGGGCCGTGGCCACGACCAACCGCAACTTCGTGGGAAGGATGGGCAGCCCCGAGTCCGAGGTCTATCTCGCGAGCCCGGCTGTCGCCGCGGCGGCGGCCGTTGCCGGCAGGCTGGTCGATCCGTCCGACATATTCCCCGCCCCCGCGCGCACGCGCGCGAACAAGGAGAAAGCATGAGCATCAAGGGAAGGGTCTTCAAGTACGCCGACAATGTCGACACCGACGTCATCATCCCGGCCCGCTATCTGAGCTCCTCAGAGAGCGCCCACCTCGCCCGGCACTGCATGGAGGACCTCGACCCCGGTTTCGCCACGAGCGTGCGCCCCGGCGACTTTGTCGTCGCCCTCGCCAACTTCGGCTGCGGCTCGTCAAGGGAGCACGCTCCCCTCGCCCTCAAGGCCTCTGGCGTATCCTGCGTCGTCGCATCGAGCTTCGCCCGGATCTTCTTCCGCAACGCCGTGAACATCGGCCTTCCCCTCCTCGAATGCCCCGAGGCGGCCGAGGCCGCGTCGAAGGGCGAGCTCCTCGAGATCGATCTGGGCTCAGGCTCGATCCGCAACCTCACGAGGGGCTGCGAGCACAGGGCCGCAGGCCTGCCCCCCTTCATCCGAGAGATAGTCGCCGCCGGCGGCCTCATCGAGTACACCAGGGCCCGCAGGCCTGCGATGGCCGCAGAGCGCGGGATCCCGTGGATGCGAAAGGGGGCCTTGTGCGATACCTTATAGCCACCATACCCGGCGACGGCATAGGGCCCGACGTCACCCGCGAGGCGGTCACCTGCCTAGAGGCGGTCGCCAAGGTCTTCGAGCTCGACTTCGAGTTCGAGGAATGCCTCATGGGCGGCGCGGCCATCGATGCCTGCGGGGAGCCCCTCCCCGCCGCGACCATCAGGGCCGCCTGCGCGAGCCACGCCGTCCTCCTCGGCGCTGTCGGGGGATCAAAGTGGGACGGCCTACCGGGTCCCAAGCGCCCCGAGGCCGGCCTCCTTGGCATCAGATCGGCCCTGGGGGTCTACGCCAACCTCAGGCCCGCCCTCATGTTCCCCCAGCTCGCCGGAGCCTGCCCCCTGCGTCCCGAGCTCGTCGAGGGCGGCTTCGACATCCTCATCGTCCGCGAGCTCACGGGGGGCATCTACTTCGGGGACAGGGGCAGAAGCCCCGACGGCCGCTACGCCTGGGATACCGAACGCTATTCCCGACACGAGATCGAGCGCCTCCTCGAGGTGGGCTTCGACGCGGCGAGACGCCGAAAAGGGCGGCTTTGCATGGTCGACAAGGCCAATGTCCTCGAGTCCAGCCGTCTGTGGCGCGAGGTCGCGACACAGATGGGCAGGGAGCGAAGCGACGTGGAGCTCAGCTTCATGTACGTCGACAACTGCGCGATGCAGCTCGTGCGCGACCCGCGCCAGTTCGACGTCATCGCCACAAGCAACATGTTCGGCGACATCCTCTCCGACGAGGCGAGCATGATCACGGGCTCGATCGGCATGCTCGCGAGCGCGAGCCTCGGCGACGATGGCCCGGGGCTCTACGAGCCCATACACGGCTCGGCCCCCGACATCGCCGGGATGGACAGGGCCAACCCCCTGGCCGCGATCCTATCGGCCGCCCTCCTGTTGCGCCACTCACTCGGCCTCGAGGACGGGGCCCTAGCAATAGAGGGGGCGGTGGCCTTAGTCCTCGAGCGCGGCTACCGCTGCGCCGACATCGCGACGCGGAGCGCCCCAGGCCCTGGGGCCCCGGTCGAGGGTCGGGCGAGGGAGCTTCTGCTCGGCACCCGCGCGATGGGCGCCATGGTCGCCGAGACCATACTTGGAGGATCGTCATGAGAAGCGACGCCGCGAAGAAGGGCATCGAGCGCGCTCCGCACAGGGCCCTCTTCAGGGCCCTCGGCCTGACCCAGGCCGAGATCGACAGGCCCCTTGTTGGCGTGGTGAGCGCCGAGAGCGAGATCGTCCCCGGCCACAGCCACCTTGGCGCGATAGCCCAGGCCGTGAAGGCGGGGATCAGGTCGGCCGGGGGCACTCCCATCGAGTTCCCATCGATCGGGGTCTGCGACGGGATCGCGATGGGCCATGCCGGAATGCGCTATTCCCTCGCGACCCGGGAGCTCATAGCCGACTGTGTCGAGTGCATGGCGATGGCCCATGCCTTCGACGCCCTGGTTTTCGTCCCCAACTGCGACAAGGTCGTCCCCGGCATGCTCATGGCCGCGGCCAGGCTCGACCTGCCCTCGATCTTCGTCTCGGGCGGGCCCATGCTGGCGGGAAGGCATCGCGGGAAGGCAGTGAGCCTCTCGACGGTCTTCGAGGCCGTTGGCGCCGTCGCGGCTGGCAGGATGGGGGAAGAGGAGCTCTGCGAGCTCGAGGAGGCGGCATGCCCGGGCTGCGGGTCCTGCGCGGGGATGTTCACGGCCAACAGCATGAACTGCATGACCGAGGCCCTGGGCATCGCTCTGCCCGGCAACGGGACGATACCGGCCGTCCACGCCGCAAGGATCCGCCTCGCGAAGGATAGCGGTGCTGCGGTCATGGCACTCCTCGCGCACGGCACCACGGCCAGGCAGATCCTCACGGCTGAGGCCTTCAGGAACGCCCTCGCTGTCGACATGGCCCTGGGCTGCAGCACCAACACCGTCCTCCACCTCCCTGCGATAGCCCACGAGGCGGGCCTCGTCGTCGACCTCGCCCTCGTCAACGAAGTCTCCGCGTCATCCCCCAACCTCTGCTCCCTCGCCCCGGCCGGCCCCCACCACATGGAGGACCTTCATGAGGCTGGCGGAGTCTCCGCCGTGATAAGGGAACTCGCCGCCTCCGGCCACCTCGCGACCGGGGCCCTCTCGGTCTCGGGGATGAGCATGGTCGAGGCCAACGCCACGGCTTCCATACGCGAGCCCCTCGTCATCTCCCCGGCCTCGAAGCCACGCTCCGCCACCGGAGGAATAGCGGTGCTCTTCGGCAACCTCGCGAGCGAGGGCTGCGTGGTCAAGCGTTCGGCCGTCGCCCCTTCCATGCTCCGCCACGCCGGGCCTGCCCGCGTGTTCGAGAGCGAGGAGGAGCTCTTTGCCGCGGTCATGGCCGGGAACATCAGGCCAGGCGATGTCGTCGTCATCCGCTACGAGGGGCCGCGCGGCGGGCCCGGCATGAGGGAGATGCTCTCCCCGACGGCAGCCCTCGCCGGCAGGGGCCTGGACGCCTGTGTGGCCCTCATCACCGACGGCCGATTCTCGGGCGCCACCAGGGGCGCATGCATAGGACACGTCTCGCCCGAGGCTGCCCTTGGCGGGACCATCGCCCTTGTTCGCGAGGGGGACAGGATAGAGATCGACATCGATGAGCTGTCGATAGAGCTCAAGGTGGACGAGGCCGAGCTGGCCGCGAGAAGGGAGGCCTTCGTGGCCCCGCCACCCAGGGTCAAGACAGGCTATCTCTCGCGCTATGCGCGAGCCGTCGGCTCAGCTGCTGCCGGAGCCGTGCTTCAGCAGCCGGCCGCGTCCGGCGCAGTGCTCGGCCAGGAGGCCCCTGCCGCCCCGGGCCAAGGGGGACCACCATGATGATGACAGGAGCGAGGATCGTCGTCGAATCCCTGGTTGAGCAGGGTGTCGACACCGTGTTCGGCTATCCGGGCGGGACCGTCCTCAACATCTACGATGAACTCTTCAAGAACTCAGACCGGATCAGGCACATCCTCACCGCCCACGAGCAGGGAGCGGCCCATGCCGCCGACGGCTACGCGCGCTCGACGGGCAGGCCGGGGGTGGTGATCGCGACCAGCGGACCGGGAGCCACGAACCTCGTGACCGGCATCGCGACGGCCTACATGGACTCGAGCCCCCTGGTCGCCATAACCGGCAACGTCCCCAACCACCTCCTGGGGAAGGACAGCTTCCAGGAAGTGGACATCACCGGGGTGACGATGCCAATCACAAAGCACAACTTCATTGTCAAGGACGTAGCCAGGCTCGGCGAGGTCCTGCGCCAGGCCTTCGACATAGCCTGCTCGGGAAGACCGGGCCCCGTCCTCGTCGACATTCCCAAGGATGTGACCGCCGCCCTCGCCGACTGGAGCCCGGGCGCTCCGCGAGCCAGGACAGGCTCGCTGTTCGCGCCCAAGCTCCCGCGCTGCCTCGACGACAGCGAGGTCGAGGAGGCTGCCCTCATCATCAAGGCCTCGCGCATGCCCCTGATCTACGCCGGAGGCGGCGTCATCGCGGCGGGGGCCTCGGCCGAGCTCACCCTGCTCGCCGAGCGCCTCCACGCCCCTGTCGCGATTAGCCTCATGGGCCACGGGGCGATACCCTCGCGCCACCCCCTGTGCACGGGGATGATCGGGATGCACGGCACCAAAGCCTCCAACATGGCGGTCGGCAAGGCCGACCTCATCATAGCGATCGGAGCCCGGTTCTCAGACCGGGTCGTCAGCAACGCATCGCGCTTCGCCAAGGGAGGGCGGATACTCCACATCGACATCGACCCTGCGGAGATAAACAAGAACGTCGCCGGCTGCAGATACCTGATCGGCGACCTCGCCGAGATACTGCGCAGGCTCCTCAAGCTGGTGGCGGCCCGCGAAGGCTCGGACTGGAACGGCGACATCGAGGACTGGAAACGGGTCCAGCCACCCTCCCACTCCAGGGCCAGAGCCGAGCTCCATCCCCGCGGCATCATGGAGGACCTGCATGCCCGGATCGGGGACGATGCCTTTATCACGACCGAGGTGGGCCAGCACCAGATGTGGACAGCCCAGTTCTATCCCTTCACGCGTCCCAGGAGCTTCATCTCCTCGGGCGGCCTTGGCACCATGGGGTTCGGTACCGGGGCCTCGATCGGCGTCCAGATCGCCCATCCTGGATCTCGGGTCGCCCATATCGCCGGCGACGGCTCCTTCAGGATGAACTGCGCCGAGCTCGCGACCATCTCGCACTACCGCCTGCCCATACTCATCATAGTCATGAACAACGGCACCCTGGGGATGGTGAGGCAGTGGCAGCGGATGTTCTACGAGGGCCGCTTCGCCGAGACGACCCTGGACAGGCCGCCTGACTTCGTGAAGCTCGCCGACGCCTACGGGATACCGGCCTGGAGGGTCTCGGACAGCCCGGAGTTCAGGTCGGCCGTCGACGCTGCCCTCGCCTCCGGGGGGCCGGCCCTGGTGGAATGCAGGATCGACATCGACGAGGCCGTCCTCCCCATGGTGCCCTCGGGCAGGGCCCTCGAGGAGCAGATCCTCGAGGAAAGGGAGGACTAGGAGGCTTCAAGGGCCGGGCCCTCGCGGAGACCTGGCCTTCAGCCGCAGCCGGAGCAGCCCGAGCAGCCGCCCGAGTCCGCGCAGCCTGTCTTCGCGCTTTTTCGCAGGGTCGCTCGGGCGCGCAGGCCCAGATAGAGGGCGGCAGCGCAGATGGCGATCGAGATGGAGACGATGTCGAAGAGTTTCATGTCACTGTCCTCCCCCAAGGATGGCCGGGCCATGAGCCCCCGCGAACTGGTAGATGCCTGTGCAGATCAGCCAGCCGAGGGCGAGCTGGTAGAGGATGACGAAACCCAGCCAGCGCCAGCCGATCTCCGCCTTGATGGTGGCCAGGGCGGCGACGCAGGGTGGGAAGACGAGGGTCGCGAGCATGAGGACGAAGGCCAGGAAGGGGGAGAACTCGGGGCTCGCCGCGAGGGCGCTGCGGAGGCTTCCCCGCCCGGCCGGGCCGGTAGCCGCGTCGGGAGCCCCGTGGTAGAGGATGCCCAGGGTGGACACGACAACCTCCTTGGCGGCGAAACCCGTGATGGTGGCGACGGCGAGCTTCCAGTTCATGCCCATGGGCCTCAGGGCGGGCTCGAGGAAGATGCCGATCCTGCCCGCGGCGCTGTTGGCCAGGGCCTTCTCGGGGGATGGGGCCCGCCCCGAGGCATCGCCCGGCAGGAGGGGGAAGGTCGTCATGGCCCAGACCAGGGTCGCCATCGCCAGGATGATGGTCCCCATCTTGCGCATATACTGGCTGGTCTTCTCCCACACATGCCACATGAGGCCCCGCAGGGTGGGGACGCGGTAGGGAGGGAGCTCCATGACAAAGGGCGTCGGGTCGCCCCGCAGGACGGTCCGCTTGAAGAGCAATGCCGTCAGGAGGGCGAGGGCTATTCCCACGAGGTAGACAAGCATGACCGCGTTGCCAGGCCTCCGCGGGAAGAAGGCTCCCGCCATGAGGACATACACGGGCAGCTTCGCGCCGCAGCTCATGAAGGGGATGGCCACGATGGTCGCTATCCTGTCGCGGCGCGACTTCAGGGTCCGCGCCCCCATGATGGCCGGCACCGAGCAGCCGAAGCCGAGCATCATGGGCAGGAAGGACTGGCCATGGAGGCCGAAGGCATGGAGAAAGCGGTCGGTGAGGAAGGCAGCGCGCGACATGTAGCCCAGGTCCTCGAGGACGGCCAGACAGAGGAAGAGGATGACGACCAGGGGCACGAAGGAGAACACGGCCCCGACCCCGCCTATGATCCCGTTGACGACGAGGAGGCGGAAGAGCCCCTCGGGGATGACCCTGGCCGCGAGGGCGGCCAGGGCCTGGAACAGGCCCTCGAGCCAGGCCTGGGGTATGCCGCCAATTGTGAAGGTCGCCTGGAAGACGGCCCAGAGGATCGCGAGGAAGAGGGGCAGGCCGAGGAAGCGGTCCATGAGGATCCTGTCCACAGCCTCGGTGACCGGGCGGCCCCTGGCCGCGGAGATCCTGACGGTTTCCGCCACGGCGCCATGGATGTAGGCGTAGCGCTGCTCCGAGACGACGACCTCGGCGTCGCGGCCGAAGTGCTTCTCGATCCAGGCGATGGCCTGGGCGACCAGGTCGAGGATCTCGGGACGCCGGCTGTGGCCTCCAAGCCTCAGGGCGGCGTTCGCGTCCTTCTCCAGGAGCTTGACCGCAAGCCAGCGCGTCGGGTAGCGCGCGCCAAAGCCAGGGTCGAGGGCGATCAGGGCCTCGACGCGCCCCAGCCAGGCCTCGAGCTCGGCCCCGTAGTCCACCTGCCTCCCCGTCCCTCCGCACTCCCCCCGCGCCTGGCTGGCGACTACGGCGAGGAGCTCATCGGTGCCGAGGCCCTTCGTGCCTACAGTCTTTACGAAGGGAATCCCCAGAAGCCTTCCCAGTGAGAGCGAGTCGATCGAGATGCCCACGGCCGCGGCCTCGTCCATCATGTTGAGGGCGGCCACCACGGGTATCCCGAGTTCCTGGAACTGCATGCACAGGTAGAGGTGGCGTTCAAGGTTGGTCGAGTCCATGACGTCAACGACCAGGTCGGGACCCTCGTCAAGGATGAAATCCCGCGCCACCACCTCGTCCATCGAGTAGGCGGTGAGGCTGTAGATGCCGGGGAGGTCGAATACCTGGAAGTCCACACCGCCGGATGAGCAGCGCCCCTCGCGTTTTTCCACGGTGACGCCGGGGTAGTTGCCCACCTTGTGGTGGGAGCCGGTGAGGGCGTTGAAGAGGGTGGTCTTGCCGGCGTTCGGGTTTCCGGCGAGGGCGATCTTCAGGGCGGGGGCGACCGGGCCAGGGCTCCCGCCAGGAGCGCCCCTTCCATCGACTGCAGCCATCCCGTCCAGGCCCACCTTAGGCATCCCCTTCAGCGAGGGGCTCGACCTCGATGCCCGCGGCCTCAGACCGCCTGATAAGGAGGTCGTAGCCGAGGATGCGGACGTGCATCGGGCCCCCGATGAGGCCGCGCCTGATCACGACCCCGCGGCGGCCCTCGGTGAAGCCCATGTCGACCAAGCGCTTGCCCACTTCCTTCGACAGGGACATCCTGAGGACCTTGAAATGCTGACCCGGCACCAAATCTGAGACCTGCATCTGTATCGCCATGTGTTAGATCACTCTAACTTAATTCATCCATTCAGTCAAGCTCCCTGGAAGACCGGCTGTGGCGCCACTCCGGGTTCCTGTACTATTGCCCTCGGAGTGCAAGGGGGGACGATGCCGGAACTCGTATCGCTCGACATGATCTGGGACAGGGCTCCGCACAACGCCTTCACCGACCTGGGGCGCGCAGCGGGCAGGTGGTACTGCGTCTTCCGCGAGGCGGGCGGCCACGCGGGAGCCGCTGGCAAGATCCGCGTCCTCTCCTCGCTGGATGGGAAGGCCTGGGCGTCAGCCGCCCTCCTGACCGAGCGCGGCATCGACCTCCGCGACCCCAAGATTTCCAGATCCCCTTCGGGCGGCCTCGAGCTCATCATGGGCGGGACAAGGATGCGCTCGGGGAAGGCAATCGGACGCAGGCCGAGGATCGCCTCCTCCCCCGACGGCCTCGAGTGGGGTATCGAGCCCATCCTCGAGGAGGGGGACTGGCTCTGGCGCACGGCCCGGTACCGCGGAGCCGACTATGGCATCAGCTATCGCCTGAGCGAGCCACTGCGCTGGACAATCCACCTGTTCAAGGGCCGGTCCGGTTCGGCGTGGAAAGAGCTCTGCGAGTTCGGCGTACCGGGCAGGCCCAACGAGTCGACCATCCGCTTCGCAAGGGACGGCCGGGCGATCGCCCTGGTCCGCCGCGAGGCGGGCAGCGCCTGGATAGGATCGAGCCTCCCTCCCTGGACAAGCTGGTCCTGGAAGCAGGCGGGGGAGAGGGTCGGCGGCCCGAACTTCCTCATCCTCAAGGACGGCTCGATGTGGGCGGCGACGAGGATCTGGCGCCGGGGCAAGGCCCGGGTGGCCCTCTGCACCATGACCGAGTCATCCCTCACACCAATCCTGGGACTCCCCTCGGGAGGGGACTGCGGCTACCCGGGCATGGTCTTCCACCGAAGCCTCCTTTCCCTGAGCTACTACTCCTCCCACGAGGGCAAGGCGAAGATCTACCTTGCGAGGGTGAGGCTCTAGAAGGCGCTCGTGAAAGCTGCGCGCACCCGCCCGGAGCTTGATGAGTGAGAGCCGCGCAGGCTATCATGCGCAACCATGCTCGACTTAAAGTTCATCAAAGACAATCTGGACGCGGTCAAGAAGAACATCGCCGACCGCTTCATGAAGGCCGACGCCGACCAGGTCGTCGCCCTCTTCGACCGGCGCAACGCCCTCCTGCGCGATCTCGAGGAGGAGAGGCGCAAGCGCAACGACAACGCCGCCGCCATGAAGGGAAAGGTCGAGGCCGAGAAGCGGACCGCCCTCATCGAGGAGGGCAAGTCCCTCAAGGAGAGGATAGCCGTCCTCGAGGCCGAGAGCTCCCAGGTCGAGGCCCGCCTCGACGAGGAAGCGCGCAAGATCCCCAACATGGCCCACCCCGAGGCCCCGGTTGGCAGGGAAGACAAGGACAACCTCGAGGTGAAGCGCTCGCTCGAGCCCACGAAGTTCGATTTCGAGCCCAAGGACCACGTGCAGCTGGGCCAGGAGCTCGACATCATCGACTTCGACGCGGCGACCAGGGTCTCGGGCACGAAGTTCTACTATCTCAAGAACCAGGGCGTCATCCTCGAGCTGGCCCTTGTGCGTTATGCGCTCGACATCCTCATGAAGAAGGGCTTCACCCTCTTCACCACCCCCGACGTGGCCAAGACCGAGGTCCTCGAGGGCATCGGCTTCAATCCCCGCGGGGCTGAGTCGAACGTCTACACGATCGAGGGCGAGGGCACCTGCCTCATCGGCACGGCCGAGATCACCCTTGGCGGCTACTACTCCGGCTCCATCCTCGACAGGGCCGCCCTGCCCCTGCGTCTCGCCGGCCTCTCCCACTGCTTCAGACGAGAGGCCGGGGCCGCGGGCCAGTTCTCCAAGGGCCTCTACCGCGTCCACCAGTTCACGAAGGTGGAGATGTTCGCCTACACCCTGCCCGAGGACTCAAGCCGGATGCACGAGGAACTCCGCGGCATCGAGGAGGAGATCTTCGCCGGGCTCGGCATCCCCTTCCGCGTCGTGGACACCTGCACCGGTGACCTCGGCGCCCCCGCCTACCGCAAGTGGGACCTCGAGGCCTGGATGCCCGGCCGGAACGGCGGGGAGTGGGGAGAGGTCACCTCGACCTCGAACTGCACCGACTACCAGGCTCGCAGGCTCAACGTGAAGTACAAGGACGAGGAGGGCAAGAACCGCCACGTCCACATGCTCAACGGGACGGCGATCGCCTGCAGCCGCGGCCTCATCGCCGTGATCGAGAACTTCCAGCAGAAGGACGGGTCGATAAGGATGCCCCCCGCCTTGATACCCTACTGCGGCTTCTCCGAAATACGGAGGAAGTAGGCGGCTGTTGGAACGGCCCCGACGAAGGGCGCAAGCCCTTTGTCGCCGCGGAGACGCGAAGCGGCTTCGCGAGGGTTCACGGAGATCCAAAAGATCGTGAAGTAAGCCAGACTGTTGAAATGCTCCGAGTAATTCAACAGCCTGCTAGGGACCCTTGAACCTGATGACGAAGGTCGTCCCGGGCGAGCGCTCTAGCTCTATGTCCCCGCAGAGCTGGTGGGTGAGGGTCGTGACAAGCTTCAGACCCAGGGATCCGGTGGCGCGGAAATCGAGATCCTCGGGGAAGCCCTCGCCGTCGTCCGAGACGGTGAGCTGGTACCACTGCTCGCCGTCGACCGAGGGGCTCTTGTCCTCGGGCCTCTCGATGGTCTTCATCCTTATGAGGACCTTGCCCGAACGCTCCCCGGGGAAGGCGTGCTTGAGCACATTGGATATCAGTTCGTTGATGATAAGGCCGCAAGGCACGGCGGTGTCCATCCCGAGGTTGATGTCGGATATCTCGATCGAGTAGCTCACCCTCGAGGGCGACACCCCGTACGATGTGAAGATGTTGTTCGTGAGGTAGGCGATGTACTCGGAGAACTCGACCCCCGTCTGTGTGCGGGAGCGGTAGAGCTTCTCGTGGAGGAGTGCCATGGTCCTCACCCTGTTCTGGCTCTCCTTGAACATCTCGCGCGTCTCCTCGTCCTTGACGTATTTCGACTGCAGCAGGAGGAGGCTCGATATCACCTGGAGGTTGT
>JANXYO010000146.1 GCA_025356015.1 Spirochaetaceae bacterium | reverse complement strand
AAACGAAGTGATCTTTCCCGAATCAGGGAATAATCACCTCATTTTTTCTCTGGAAGCAGAGCGTGGGGAATACAAGGGGAAGGTCGCCGTCTTTTATAGAGGGCTAAATGCAGTCAACTTCGTTGAAATGACAAAGGGGCTAATATGGTCGATGGGCTATTCCCAGGATTACTATAGAAAGGCAGGCCCCCCAAGGAAATAGGTATACCTTCCTCACTCCATGCTCTAGTTCGGTGTTGGCATTCGAAGGCCCCGCTCCATGCACATGGAAACGGCACGGCTCTGTTCCTTAGTCGGAACAACGCTGTTCACAAACCCCAAGGATGGCTACGCCTCAGTCTCCCTCGTCGACGGCGCCCTCGCGCTGGATGGACAGCTGCGCTTCAGCCCTAGAGCAGGCTGTCCACCAGCTCCATCTGGGCCCTCAACGCTGCCGCCGAGGTCTCGAGGCCGGAGAGCTCCGTCTCCGGCAGGGGCCAGGTCTTCCTCTCCACAAGGCCATGCCGGCCAAGGACAGAGGGCAGGCTCATGTAGATCCCGGCGATGCCGTACTCGCCCGAGAGCAGGGAGGACAGGGCCAGTGTCTCGGGCTTCCCGTCAAGGATGGCGTCGATGATCATGGTGAGCGACAAGGCTATAGCGTAGCAGCTGTGCTCGCCCGCCAGCCTGATCTCCCATCCGGCCCGTCTGGTCCTTTCGAGTAGCTCGAGCCTCTGCCGCTGGCCGAGTTCAAGGCCCCGTGCCTCGAGATACTCCTCGATCGGCTCGCCGCAGACCCTCGCCCGGCTCCACAGTGGAAGCATCGTGTCGCCATGTTCGCCGACGACATCGACCTCGACCTCCCCGGCCTCAAGGCCCAGGGCCTCGGCGCAGAAGGCCCGCAGCCGGAGGCTATCGAGCAGGGTGCCCGAGCCGATGATTCTCGGGGCGCCGAGCCCAGACAGCCTGTGCGCGGCAAAGGCCATCGCATCGACCGGATTTGTCACTATTATAAAGACCGCCCCGGGGCTTAAGGACGAGAGCCGAGGCACAAGGTCCCGGAAGATGGCGATGTTGTCGCCCAAGACGTCGCCGCGCTTGCCCGAGCTGTCGGGGAGGACCCCCGCGCTGATGACGACGATGTCGGATAGCTCGCTCTCCTCGAGGCTAATCGCCCTCACCCCGGCGCCTGGGAGGCGGGGGCGGCAGTGGGAGAGGTCGAAGGCCTTTGCCCTCGACCTCTTCTCATCGCGGTTCCACAAAAGGAGCTCCAGGGCGCTGCGCCTGAGCATCAAGGTCCAGGCCAGGGTCGAACCGATGGTCCCGGTTCCGGCTATCGTGATCCTGTGGGCCCTGGCCTGATCGCCTCTCCCCTTCACCGGACTCCCTGGTCCTTCCCCTGGCTCCCCGTGGCCGAGGACGGGCCCATCGGAAGCTGCAGGACAAAGACCGCGCCGCCACCTGTCCTTGGCCTGTAGAGCAGCTCGCCGCCTCCGGCCCTGGCTATCCTCCTTGCGAGGGCCAGGCCAATCCCCGAGCCCTGGGTCTTCGTCGTGAAGAAGGGCTCGAAGATCCGCCCCGAGATCTCGGGGGGCACTCCCGGGCCGCGGTCGGCCACCTCGAGCTCCCAGAGCCCGTGATGGCTGCCCTTCCCGGTGAGCGAGATCTCCGGCGGCTGGCCAGCGGGGGAGGCTTCCCCGGCATTGACCACGAGGTTGTCCAGGGCCTGGGCGAGACGCTCGGGGTCGATGTGAACCATTGCGCTCTTTGGCAGCTTACCGAGAAGGGCGCTCCCGATGTGGTTCTGGGCCTCGGTCCCGGAGGTGGCCTCGGAGGCCGAAACCGAAATTGAGGCCGAGGCAGAGGCTGAGGTCCAGCGCGAGACATAGTCCCGGAGCCAGGGCACCAGGTCGATATCGACGGCGTCGCCCTCCCCTCCCTTGAGGAAGCCACGGATCCTGTCTGCGAGGCCGGCGAGCCTGACGACCTCCTCCTCGATCGCGTCGGCCTTGGCCGAGGCCTCGGGCGAGGAGAGGCGCCGCAGCGAGGCGGCCTGGATGCGGATAATGCCAAGGGGGTTCTTGATCTCATGGACAAGGGTGCTCGCAGCCTCGCCGAGCTGGAGGAGCTCGCGGTTCCTTGCCTCGCGGCTGCGCAGGTCGAGGTTCCTGCGGTAGAGGCCAAGAAGGACCAGATAGAGGGCGACGGCGCCGGCCGTCGCAACCAGGGCGCCGAACAAGAGGAGGCCCCGCTCGCGCCAGAAGGAACCCAGGGCATACTCTATCCACAGAGAGCGGGGCGCCGGCAGGCCCGCGCGTTGCCGCCTTTGCTCGGGCCCAGCCTGGCCAAAGGGCAGGAGCTGGGGGAAATCCCCGCCCTGGGGCTGTCGCATCATGCCGCCCATGCCCCGTCCAAGCCGGAGCGCGGGCATGCCGGGGATTGTGGGCCCGAGAGGCCGCTTCATGACGAGGGATGCGCGCCTTATGTCGAAGATGGAGGGCTCGCCCAGCAGATCCTCTGCCCCCAGGCCCTGGGGGGCCGTGCCGCTCCTGACTAGGGCCCTGCCGTCCTGGGCGTAGATGCCAAAACCAAGGACCCTTTCATCGTCGGGGAGGATAGTCGAGTCCTGGCGGAAGGCCTCGAGCAGGGCCGCCGAGGCCTGGTAGGTCTCGTATTCCAGGTAGAGCCGCCTCACCGAGCGCTCGCGCAGGACTATGGCCCATACGAGGCCCAGGACTATGCCAAGGGCGAGGGCCGTGAGGAAGGCGAAGCGCAGGGGGGTACGAAGCCTGACATCCACGGCTCCAGAGTAGCGCCCGCGGCCATGGCGGGGCAAGCTCCCCCGATTGCGGGCGCAGCCGCCAGCGATGTAGAGTGCTTCAAGATGCCAGAGACTTCAGCACGACGCCTGTTCGAGAAGGCCTTGAAGGCAGGCGAGGAACGGGACTACCGAAAGTCCGCCGAGCTGCTCACTGCCGTGCTCGGCCAGACCGATTCCATACCCGAGGCCCTGCTCTATCTGGGACGGGCCCGCCATGCCCTCGGCGAGTTCGGCCAGGCTGTGGACGCCCTTCGCCTCTTCCTCAAGTCCGGGGGGGAGAGGGCCACGGGCTTCTTCTTCCTGGGTCGGGCCTATCTCGCGGCCGGAAGGCCAGAGGCCGCGACGGCATGTCTTCGCAGGAGCGCCGAGGCCGACCATGGCCGGGCGGCCACCTGGGCCCTCCTTGGCGCCTCCTGCCTCAAGCAGCGCAAGACCAAGGCGGCTGTGGATTGCCTCGAGAAGGCCGTCTCCCTCGCGCCCGAGGACAGGAGGATCCACCGCGGCTATCTGTACGCGGTCTTCACCCGAGCCGTCAGGCTCCTCGTGCGCGGCGATAGCGACATGGCCCGGCAGATGCTCGGCTTTGCCATCGACAATGGCCTCGACGGGGCGGCCGTGCGGCTGTGGCGGGCGCGCGCCTTCCGCGAGCTCGGGCGTTTTGACGAGGCACTGGCCGACTGCGAGCAGGCGCTCAAGCGCGAGAAGGGCGACGCCTCGATCAGATGGGTGCACGCGGGGCTCCTCCTCGCCGCGGGCCGCCAGCAGGAGGCCCTCGCCGAGTTCGAGGCGATCCGTGCCGACAATCCCGACCTCCCCTCCCTGCCCCAGGACGACCGGGGACTCGCCAGGCTCCAGGCCTCGGTGGCCTTCCGCGAGGGCCGATGGAAGGAGGCCCTGGCCCAGTCCCTCCACCTCCTTCGCGAGGAGCCCAAGGACCCTGCCCTCCGCGCCCTCGCTGCAGAGAGCCTTCGCGCCCTGGGCGAGACCGGGCGGGCCCGCGACCACTGGCTGCGGGCCATCGAGGCCGATCCAAAGGCGCCCGAGTTCAGGCTCGGCCTGGCCATCTCGCTCTGGGACCTCGGGGAATTCGCCGAGGCCCTCGCCGCCGTCGAGCGCGCTCGCAGGCTCGGGGCGGCCCAGAGCGAGACCGACTATTACGCCGCCTTGTGCCGGGCCAGGCTCGGCGAGGAGCCGTCCACCCTCCTTCCCCGCCTCCAGGCCCTGATCAGGGCGAGGATGAAGGCGGGAGCCGAGCCCGATCCTCGGCTCATGTTCGCTCTCGCTGAGGCCCTCTACCGCTCGGGCAGGCCCGACCTGGCGGGCGGCTGGTTCGAGAAGGTCTCCCTCCTTGTTCCCGAGCACGAGCTCTCGCTCCTGTACCGAATCTCTGTGGCCGAGTCCCTCGGCGTCGACGAAAGCATCGCCTCGGCCTATTCCGCCTATCTTGCCCATTACCCCGACAACTCGAGGATCAGACGTGAGTCCGTCAACTTCCTGTGCTCCCGCAAGCTCTGGGCCGAGGCTTCGGCCCAGCTCGAGGGTGGACTGGGCTATGCCGAGCCGGGGGGAAGGGGCCGAAAGCTCCTCGCTGTGTGCTACCGCAACGCTGGTCGCTACCGCGATGCAGCCGCCGAGTACCGCGAGCTCCTTCGCGAACAGCCACAGTCGAGCGAGCTCCTGGTCGGCCTGGCCTGGTGCCTCGACAAGGACGGAAAGACGGCCCAGGCCCTCGCCCTCCTCGAGAAGGCACCGGCCTCGGCGAAGTCCATCGCCGATCCCTGGATCCTCCAGGGAGCCCTTGCGATGAGGGCGGGCAAGAACGAGGCCGCTGTCGACGCCCTCCGCAAGGCCACCGAGATAGAACCGGCCAACGCGCGAGCCTGGCGCAACCTCGGCCTGCTCTACAGGAAGCGGGGCTTTCCCGAGTTCGCCGCCTCGGCCCTCGAGAGGGCCGAGGAGCTCGAGGCCAGGGCCGGCGCCCTGCCCAAGAGGGAATCTTAAAGAGGCTCCCGGCGTTGACCTTTCGGTCTCCAATGCTATACTAAGTGCATCGAGGAGTATCTATGCCAGTCAAAGCGATGGACCTGTTCGACGCCTACGCAAAGAGCGCCCTGCCAAAGGACCACGGTTTCGTCGTCTCGTCCTTTTTCAGCCATGGCAGCACCTATTCCCGCTACGAGATCGTCTCCTACGCCAACGTCAAGTCGATCTACCCCAACGAGGACGGCCTCACCTTCCAGACCGACGGGAAGAAGCTTTTCATCCTCGTCGAGCCGCCGAACTACCCGAGCAAGGGCATGGAGCCCTATGTCCGCTCCTCGGCCGAGAAGATCCCCCTGCGTTTCAGCGAGCTCGAGCTCTACACCTGCAAGAACCAGACGCGGATCTACTGGGGCAAGGACGCCGTCATGTCCTATGGCTCCTTCACGATCATGCGACCCACGGGGATCAACTTCTCCTTCTGCTTCTACTTCCTGCCCGACATGTACCAGTCCATGCAGCTCTTCTTCGAGAAGACCTTCAACAAGGAGGTGGGGCTCTCCTTGTCGGACGCCAAGAAGGTCGCCGCCTCGGTCGCCGAGAAGATCAAGGCCGTCATG
>JANXYO010000085.1 GCA_025356015.1 Spirochaetaceae bacterium | reverse complement strand
CTCTGTCGTGAAATTCTCTGGCTTGTTCGCTATAGGATGTGATTCAGGAATCTCCGCGTGCGCTCCTCTTTCGGATGGGCGAAGAGCTCGTCCGGCGCTGCGGTCTCCACTATCGAGCCTTCGTCCATGAAGGCGACCTTGTCCGCCGCCGCCCGCGCGAAGCCCATCTCGTGGGATACCACCATCATCGTCATGCCGTCCAAGGCAAGGCCCAGCATTACGTCGAGGACCTCCTTGATCATCTCGGGATCGAGGGCGCTCGTAGGCTCGTCGAAGAGCATGACCTTGGGCTTCATCGCCAAGGCGCGGGCGATGGCTACTCGCTGCTGCTGGCCGCCGGAGAGCTGGTCGGGGTAGGCCCCGGCCTTGTCCGCGAGTCCGACCCGCGCGAGGAGCGACTCGACGCGCAGGGCGACCTCGGCCTTGCCTTCCTTCAATACAACGGTCGGCGCGAGCGCGATGTTCTGGGCCGCGGTGAGGTGGGGGAAGAGGTTGAAGCTCTGGAACACCATCCCCACTTCCTCTCGGATCCTGCGGATGTTCGCGCGGGGGCTGGTGACGCAATCGTCCTCGACCCAGATCTCGCCGGAGTCGAGCTGCTCGAGGGCGTTCACGCAGCGCAGGAGGGTGCTCTTGCCCGAGCCCGAGGGTCCGATCACGAGGACGACCTCGCCCTTGGCAATATCCAGGTCGACTCCCCTGAGCGCTTGGACCGTCCCGAAGCGTTTCTGGGCGCCTCGGATGCTGATGCTGGTGCCGCTTTCCATCGAGGACAGCATACAGCGACGGGGAATGCTTGCATATATGCAGAAAAATGCCGTATAAAGATGCATTCGGGCCGAATCGCTCGGAGCCTGAACAGTTTTTCTTGTGAACCGGAAAAGCGCCATGTATACTGGCGCGACACGGACGATGGAATCCTTAAGGAGGTTTTCATGAGAGCGTTTCTCCTCGGTCTGCTAATAGTCAGCCTTGCCCTCGTCGGCTGCGCCGGCGGCGGCGCCAAGACGGACACCGTCAAGATCGGTTGGTTCGGGCCCGAAACCGGCGATAGCGCCCTCTGGGGCCAGGCCGAGCTCAACACCGTCCAGATGATGGTCGCGGACTACAACGCCGCGGGCGGCATCCAGGTCGGCAACAAGAAGATGAAGGTCGAGCTCGTCGGCTACGACGACAAGGGCGACTCCACAGAGGCCGTCAACGTCGCCAAGCGGCTCGTCAGCCAGGACAAGGTAGTCGCCGTAGTCGGTCCCCAGGGCTCCGGCGAGGCCATTCCCGTCGCGCCGATCTTCAACGACGCCAAGGTCCCCTACGTGGCCAGCACCGCGACCAACCCCAAGGTGACGGTCACCGAGAGCGGCGCCGTCAACGCCTTCGCGTTCCGCGCCTGCTTCATCGATCCCTACCAGGGTAAGGCCACCGCCTTCGCCGCCTTCAAGAACCTCGGCAAGACCAAGGCCGCCATCTTCATGACCATCGACGATCCCTACTCCACCGGCCTAGCCCAGTACTTTAAAGAGGCCTTCGAGCAGCTCGGCGGCAAGGTCGTAGCGGAAGTCAGCTACACCTCCGGCGAGAAGGATTTCCGCGCGCCCCTCACCAAGATCAAGGCCGCGAGTCCCGACGTGATCTTCATCCCCGCCTACTACAACGACGTCGCCCTCATCGCCAAGCAGGCCCGCGACCTTGGCATCAAGCAGCTGCTCCTCGGCGGCGACGGCTGGCCGTCGGATAACCTCATCCAGCTCGCCGGCAACGCGCTCGAGGGCTGCTACTTCATCAACCACCTCGACATGGACGGCCCCGAGGCCAAGCCCATGAGGGACGAGTACAAGGCCAAGTACAACAAGAACGCCGAGCTCAACTCCTACATGGTGCACGATTCGCTCCTCATGGTCGTCGACGCCATCCAGCGCGCGAAGTCCATCAAGAGCGTCGACATCCAGAAGGCGCTCGAGACCTGCGATATCCAGGGGATCACCGGCCACATCAAGATCGGTCCCCAGCACGACCCGGTCGGCAAGACCGCGTGGCTCATCAAGATCATCGGCCCCGACATGAAGTTCCAGGAAAAGGTCGCGGCGGAGTAAGCCGCGCGGCAGCATGGCCGGTCCGGGGAAACCCGGGCCGGCCTTTCAATCCACTACGAGAAGGTCACGATGGACCAATTCCTTCAGCAGCTCGTGAACGGCCTTTCGATAGGCTCCATCTACGCCCTCATGGCGGTCGGCTACTCGCTCGTGTACTCGATCATGAACTTCTCCAACTTCGCGCACGGCAGCGTCATCATGCTGGGCGCCTACTTCGGCTTCTTCGGCCTCACCGCACTCGGTCTGCCCTTTGGCATCGCCTTCTTCATCGCCGCTTGCGGCACAGCCCTCATCGCGGTCCTCCTCGAGCGCCGCGA
>JANXYO010000067.1 GCA_025356015.1 Spirochaetaceae bacterium | reverse complement strand
AAGTCCTCGAGGGTCTTCGCGGTTTCGGGCGTTGCCTCGAATTGAGTCTCGATGATAGTCTTGCTCACGGACGTTCCCCTTCCCGGCAGGCTTGTTTGGCGACAAAACCTTACCGAGAAAGAACGTCCGTTTACTATTCCGTCCACAAGATTCGATCATATCTCTGAAGCGCGAGGGCGGAGCGAGTGCGTTGAGGTGATGTGAGAAAGCCAAGAAGACTGCTTGAGGGCGCTCGCTACCACATTACAGGGCGGGCTAATCGGAAGGAGATGATCCTCGAGACGGGACCCATGAAAGAGCTCTTCCTGTCTGTCCTGAAACGGGGGAAGGTGAAATATGCTTTTCGCGTCGAGAACTTCTGCATCATGGGCAACCACTTCCACCTGGTGATAAGGCCGGGCAAAGGCGAGAACTTGTCAGCGATCATGCGTTGGATCATGTCCGTGTTCGCAATGGCGTTCAATAGGATCTGGAACCTCACTGGGCATGTTTGGGGATCTCGCTTCTTCTCCCGCATAATCTCCTGCCTGCGGGAACTTGCGGAGGTTTTCGATTATATCGACGGCAACCCAGTCAGGGCTGGCCAGGCTGCCGACAAGGGGGACTGGCCCCACTGCGGACTGTGGCACCGCAGGACGGGTGACCGGTCGGTCCTCGACGAGATGCCTGAAGGGTTGGGCCTGCTATTCCCCGAACATGCAGCGCTCCTCCTTTGCTAAGAAGACGACGCGAGCATAACAGGCCCATAGCGATCGCCGCTCCGGCTCTGGGCTGTATCTATTTGTTCCCTCAGCAGGGGAGATCCCAGCTCAGACTCAAGACAACCCGGCGCGTCGAAGGCCGCCCTCAGCGTCCGCTGTCTAGGCCCCAACCTAAAATATTGAGCCAGGCCTGAGCCGTTCGGCGTTCAAGGCGCCGAGGCGGTTCCCTTCGATGACGGCTTCCTCGATAGTTGCACCATCCTCAAGGGCGATCGCTACCCCCACATTGAAGGAGTCCCCGGAACCGATGGGGTTCAGGGCCGCCTTCTTGTCGACCGGGGCGCTGCGCAGGACCCGGCCATCCCAGAATAGGGTCGGCTCTGTCCCCCGGGTGACGACGAGGAGGCTGCCGAAGCGCTCGAGGTACTCCTTGCCTGCCCGTGAGACAAGGTCGCGTATCGCGCCTTCGTCGGCCTTGACGCCGGGGCTGCGTATGCCCGGCTCGTAGGTCTGGTAAAGTTCCTCGAGGTTGGGTTTGACGAGGGTGGGCCGGAAGGGAAGGCTCTCGAGCAGGGCCTTCCCTTTCAGGTCGAGGAAGAGGCGCTTGCCGGCCTGGACTGCGAGGGCGGCCATCCGTGGCATGATGTCGCTTGGGAATCCCGCGGCCACCGTCCCCGAAAGCATCACGGTTGAGCACTGTCCCCCCTGGAGTAGGGCGCTGAACCGCTCGAGGACGAGCTCCGCAGTGCCAGGGGCCACGGGTCTGGCCTCCTCGACGAGCTCAGTGGCCGCTCCCGATTCTCTTTCGATAAGGGTGGTGCAGAAGCGGATCTCGGAGCCTGACTCGACCCAGGCGACATCCAGACCGTCGGCCTCACACATCTGGAGGAACCAGTTCCGGGTCGGGCCGCCGAGCTGGGTAAGGTGGACTGCCTCCCGACCGAGCTGGGTGAGCACGCGGGTTACGCAGATGCCCTTTCCCGCGACATCGACCCGGTGCTCACTCGTCCTGTTGACCTCTCCGGTCACGAGGCTGGGATAGACGAGGGTCTTCTGTATCACAGGATTGAGGCAGACGGCGAGGTAGCTGCCGCTCTGCTTGGCTTGAGCCTTCATGGCCCCACTATAGCCCATTCGCGGGCCCTCAGAGAAGCTCGGGGCTGAGGCCAAAGGCCATGGTAGCGATCTTCAGCTCCATGCTCCTCTCGCCCGTGGTGAGTATCTGATGATGCCGATGCATCCTCTCAGACAATGGCGAGGACCTTGGGCCTCAGGTTCCAGGATTCTGCCATGCAGGCGGGCAAAAGACCAAAATAGCCGCAGTGGACGACGAGAACGTGGTCTGCCGGATCGGCGATATCGGGGAAGGATGCGATCATCTCGCGTCTGAGGGCGGCCATGCCCATTAGGAAGGGGTAGACGTTGCTCATCATTGCCGCGCCCCCGAGCGCCTCGCGGACGATGTGCTCGGTGAGGAGGGACATGGTGTCGGCCTCGCAGGCCCACAGAAGCCGGCGGTCCTCGTAAAGCCAGCTCCAGGCGAGGCAGGGGGTGGCATCGGCGTGGAAGGACTCGTTCAGGCAGTTGATGTCCGAGCCCGCCAGCATGGCCGAGCTCAGCATGGCCGAGCTCTGTCCCCGCTGGTCGAGTTCCTGCCTCACTTCGAGGTAGAGCTTTGCCGTGGCACGGAGAGAGGAGGGTCCTGCGTCGCCTGAAACGGAACGGGAAGCGAGGAGGCTGTCAGCCTCGACATCGGGAACCTCGCGGGCCGCCTGCTCCAGCTTCCTGAAGCTCGCGTCTCGATCGTGAGCTCGTATTTCGCAGCCATACGCTGGGAGCACCCAGCCTCCCCCCACCAGAAGCGCTTGAATATCGAAGCCTGCATGCCTTCTCCGGGATTGTCCTGGAACATGACGAACGCGGAGCTCTTCAGCGCCCTCCTGGCGGCGAGCGAGCGGCAGGCCACCTTCGCCTGCTCAAGGGTGTATGGCGCGAAGACCGAGGCGCCCTCGGACTTCAGGACGCTCACGATCTCCCAGTCCCACATCGCGACGGTCCCGTACTCGGAGGTCACCTCAAGGAAGGGCAGGTCGATGGCCCTGAGACGTCCCAGCTGGCGGAAGGCTTCGCCCACGAGCTGGGGAAAAGTACCGCATCGGCCGCGGGCAGGAAGGCGTCCAAGGCCACCGGCGAGAGGATCTGGGCCTCATCGACGAGGAGGGAGCGCAGGTTCTCAAGCTGGGCCGACAATTCCGCGTCCATCACCGAAGCGAGATGGACGGGCAGGAGTTGGGCTTTCATTTGCATGCCTCGCGAGCCGATGCTAGGGCAGCACTGTCCCCGCGGTCAAGACAATGTGGGGACAAAACAGAAGGATAGTGCAAAATACGAAACTAAAACGCCAGATAAGCGTTGACAAATGACACTATAACGCGCATTATGCCTTACATTCTCCTCGGCAAGGTGGCACATGAAGGGTTCGAGCATCGGAATCGCGGTCATCGGCGCAGGGCGCGCAGGGATGATCCACGCGCGCAATTTCGCCTCGGGCATCGGGGGTGCCCGCCTTGTCGCCATGGTCGATCCCTTCAACGGGGCCAGGGCGACGGCTCTGGCAGAGCTCGGAATCGACCTCGGCTACGCCAACTACCGAGAGGCCCTCGCCGATCCTAGGATCGATGCTGTCGTCGTCGTCACGCCCACCGTATTCCACCACGACATCGTCCTCGCGGCCGCGGCCGCGGGCAAGCACATCCTCTGCGAGAAACCCATGGCGATGAACGCCGAGGAGTGCAGGGAGATGACTGCCGCCTGTGAGGCCGGAAAGGTCAAGCTCCAGATAGGATTCATGCGGCGCTTCGACCGGGACTTCGCGGAGGCAAAGGCCGTCCTGGACTCGGGACGGATCGGCGATCCCGTGCTCATCAAGTCCCTGACCAGGGGGCCGAGCGTGCCTCAGCCCTGGATGTACGACATCGCGGCGAGCAACGGGCCCCTGGCCGAGGTCAACAGCCACGATATCGACACCCTGCGCTGGTTCGCAGGCGACGACTTCGCCGAGGTCTACGCCCAGGCGGGCAACTACCGCTGCCCCGAGGCAAGGCTTTCCCACCCCGACTTCTACGACACCGTGGTGATGACAGTGCGCTTCGTCGGTGGCAGCCAGGGTCTCGTCGACGGCGCCCTCTCCGTCGGCTATGGCTACGATGCCCGCCTTGAGGTCCTGGGCACCAAGGGCGTTCTCTTCGCGGGCTCCCTGCGCGAGTCCAGCCTCGTCGTCTGTGGATCGGACTCCGAGCTCCTGTCCCCGGCAGTGAAGACCTGGAGGACCCTCTTCACCGATGCGTATCGCGAGGAGGACAGGGCCTTCGTGCGATGCATCCTCGAGGACTCGGGCCCCTGCCCCTCGGGAAGGGACGGGCTCGAGGCGGTCAAGGCGGTCAATGCGGGAAACCTCTCGATCTCGAGCGGGCTCCCCGTCAGGCTCACGAGGGAGGCAAGATGAAGGCCGTGCGACTCTATGGCCCAGGCGACCTGAGGGTGATCGAACTCCCCGTTCCCGAGATCGGCGATGGGGAGATCCTCGTCCGTGTGAAGGCTGCCCTCATCTGCGGGACCGACATCAGGATGTGGAAGAACGGATCCGGCGTCATGCCGGTCACTCTCGGGCACGAGATGGCCGGTACCATCGAAAGGATCGGGGTCTCGGTGCGCGGCTACTATGTCGGGCAGGCTGTGGCCGTGGCGCCCAACTTCGGTTGCGGGACATGCGACGCCTGCGTCGCAGGAGCCGGGCAGCACTGTCCCCAGCTGAAGGCCCTCGGCATCCACCTCGACGGGGGTTTCGCCGAGTTTCTCCGCGTCCCCGCGGCGGCCGTCGCCCAGGGCAATGTCGCGCCGATCGAGGTCGGGAGGGGGACTTCCTTCCCTGAGGCGGCCCTCGCCGAGCCCCTGTCCTGCGTCTACAACTCCTTCGAGCGCGCGCACCTCAAACCCGGCGATTCCGTCCTCGTCATCGGGGCAGGCCCCATCGGACTGCTCCACGCCAAGCTCTACGCCCTCGCAGGTGCCGGCCTCGTAATGATCCACGACCTCAACGAGGGGAGGCTTGAGGCCTGCGCCACCCAGGACCCAAGATTCGTGGCCATCGGCCGCGACGGTGTCGCGGAGCGGGTCGGGGAGCTCACCCGGGGCAGGGGAGCCGATGTCATCGTCACGGCAGCCTCGAGCGCGGCGGCCCAGGCCCTTTCCTTCAGCCTCGCCGCCCTCGACGCCCGGGTGATCTTCTTTGGCGGTCTGGCCGCGGGCAAGGAGGTGGTCGGCCTTGACACCAACGTTATCCACTACAAGCAGATAACGGTCACGGGCACGACGAGGCAGAGCCTCCCCCAGTACAGGCGCTGTCTCGGCCTCATCTGCGGTGGCACTCTGCCTGTCGCGGGGGTGATCACGGCGAGCTACCCACTTGAGGATGCCGCCCTGGCCTTCGAGGCTGCAGCGCGGGGCGAGGGTCTCAAGTCCGGCTTCTTGATGTCCGGCGACTCCGAGGGACAGGGCTCCGGAGGATTGCTCGGGGGACAGAGCTAGATGCAGGGCGATTTCTTCATCGGCGTGGACATCGGCACCCAAGGGACGAGGGCAGCCGTCTACGACCTGGCCGGCACCCTCGTCGCCGAGGCCGCCGAGGCCTCGATCCTCCTCCATCCCGCCCCCGGGGCGACGGAGGAGGACCCCGAGAGGCAGTACGCCTCGGTCTGCAGGACGATCCGCTCCTGCATTGACAGGGCAGCACTGTCCCCGGGGTCGATTGCGGCGGTCGCGATCGACGGCCAGATGGCCGGTGTGATCGGTACCGGGGCCGACGGGATAGCGGTCACTCCCTACGATTCCTGGCTCGACACGCGTTGCGCTTCCCAGGTGGCCCTGATGGAGAAGGTCCTGGGTGACGCCATCCTTGAGAAGACGGGCAATGTGCCGAGCTTCAACCACGGGCCGAAGATCCTGTGGTGGAAGGCCGAGAGGCCCGCTGTCTGGGGCCGGATAGCAGCCTTCGTCCAGCCAGGCGGCTACGCCGCGATGCGGCTCTGCGGGCTGGAGGGATCCGATGCCTTCATCGACGACACCTATCTCCATTTCTCCGGCTTCGCGGACAACGCCGCCCGGTCATGGGATCAAAGCCTCGCCAGCGAGTGCGCTGTCCCCATGGGCAAGCTGCCACGCATCCTGGCGCCCGGGGACAGGGCTGGCGGGGTATGCGCCTCGGCGGCCGAGGCCTCGGGCCTTCGGGAGGGCACCCCCGTCGCCGCCGGACTGGGCGACACAGCGGCATCCTTCCTCGCCTGCGGAGCGGTCGAAGCGGGGGTCTGCGTGGATGTTGCGGGCACCGCCTCGGTTTTCGCCGCCACGGTGCGCAACTTCCGTCCCGATATGGCCTCCCGGATTCTTGGCTGCGGCCGCTCCGCCGTCGCCGGACTCTGGCATCCCTACGCCTATATCAACGGGGGCGGCCTGAACCTGAACTGGTTCGCTCATGTTCTCGCGACTGGCGCGGGGACAGTGCTCGGTTCTGGAGCGCCCGGCCTGGGGACAGAGCTCGAGGAAAGGCTCGATGCCCTGGGCCGCCAAATCGAAGCTTTACTTCCTTCCCCCGAGGATCCCTATTTCGTGCCTCACATGGAGGGCCGGGTGATGCCCAACGACAGCGGGATGAGGGGGATCTGGGCCGGGCTCACGCGGAATCACGAGGCTTCCGCCTTGTACCGCAGCATCCTCGAGGCCGTCGCCCTCGAGTACGCGATCTACCGAGACGCGGTCCTCGTCCTGAATCCCGGCGAGGGTCTCACCGAGCTAAGGTCGACGGGAGGGGGCGCGAGGGACAGTGCTTGGAATTCCATCAAGGCCGACCTTCTCGGCATGCCTGTCATCGCGGTCGGCCGCTCGGGAGGGGCCCCAATGGGCGCGGCCCTCGTGGCTGCGGCCTCGGTCGGGGCGGTTCCCGACCTCGCCAAGGCGGCGAAGTCATGGGTCAAGGCCGGGCGGCGTTTCGAGCCGCGCAAGGAACTCGCGGGAATATATGGGCCGCGCATCGCGCGCTACCGGCGTCTGCTCGACCTCGCGTCGGGCTTCGCAGCCACTAGCCAGGGAGGACAGCCAGGATGACAGCAGCGGGGCTAAAGGGAGCGAAGGAGCCGACCTTCTATTTCGTCGGCGTGACGACCTCGAAGTCGTCGATCATAAAGATCTTCCCGAGATGGACAAGGCAGCTCGGGCTCGGCGAGGTCAACATCGAGGGGATCGACTGCGGCCTCCACGACCAGCCCGAGGTCTACCGGAAGGTCGTCTCCTTCATCAAGGGCGAGCCAAACTCCATCGGGGGCCTGGTGACCACGCACAAGATGGACCTGCTTGAGGCGGCTCGGAGCCAGTTCGAGTACCTCGACCCCTACGCCGAGCTGCTGGGCGAGATCTCCAGCATCTCGAAGCGGGGAGGGGAGCTCCGCGGCCACGCCAAGGACCCCATCTCGAGCGGCCTCGCCCTCGAGGCCTTCGTGCCCGCGGGCTACTGGAGGCGCACGGGAGCCGAGCTCTGCATCCTCGGCGCGGGGGGATCCTCCCTGGCCCTGAGCTGCTATCTCATGAAGCAGAAATCCCGTGACGAATGGCCCGCCCGGGTCGTGGTCACAAACCGCAGCCCCAGGCGCCTCGCGCACATGAAGGCCGTCCACGAGAAGATCAATCCCGGGCTCAATGTGGAATATGTCCTCGCCGAGAGCGCCGCGGCCAACGATGCGGTCGTGGGCGCCCTCAAGCCCGGTTCCCTCGTCGCCAACGCGACGGGGCTCGGCAAGGACGCTGAGGGCTCGCCCCTCTCGGACGCCGTGCGCTTCCCCGAGGGAGGGATGGCCTGGGAGTACAACTACCGCGGCAACCTGGTCTTCCTCGAGCAGGCGCGAGCCCAGGAGGAGTCCAGGGGCCTCAAGGTCGAGGACGGCTGGGTCTATTTCATCCACGGCTGGACAAGGGTCATCGCCGAGGTCTTCGCCAGGGACATACCGACGAGTGGAGCGGAGTTCGACTCGCTCTGCCGCATCGCAGCCGAGAGCCGCTGAAGGCCGGGCACGCAAGGAGCAATGCATGAGCAGCACCACGACAACAGCGGGGACAAGTTTCATCGACCCCTTCTCGGCCACGATTGACCTCGCCGAGGGCGTGATGACGGATTTCACCCGGAGGACCGAGCGCAAGGCCTCCTCGATGCGCGGCCACTACGCCGACGCCTCCGCCCTCGAGCGCCTGGTCGCGTCCGGAGATCCCCTGCACTATGAGGTCTTCGAGAAACCCGTGCCCGAGGAGTACGGCCACCTGATGTACTGCATATCGAAGCTCTACCCCGGTCTGGTCGGCGAGGAGTACTTCATGACCAAGGGGCACTACCACTCGATCCTCCAGACCGGGGAGATCTATCTCTGCCTCCGGGGCTCGGGCTTCATGCTGATGAAGACCAAGGATGGGTGCTTCGCCGCCGAGAAGATGGAGCGGGGCAGGATGGTCTATGTCCCTCCCTACTGGGCCCACCGCTCGGTGAACACGGGGACAGAGTCCCTGGTGTCCTTCTGCGCCTACAACGCCGAGGCCGGCCACAATTACGGCGACATCGAGACCGAGGGCTTCGTGAAGCGCGTTCTGAAGGCGGGCGGCGTGCCCGTAATCCGCTAGGCGGCGAGCCATGAAGATCATCGTCACCCCGCGATCCCTGTCGAAGGGCGGCCATCCCCTCCTTGCCCGCCTGATCGGCGCCGGCTACGAACTCGTCTTCCCGAGCCCAGGAGCCCAGCCCTGCGAGGCCGAGCTCCTGGCCCATATCGGCGGGGCTGTCGGCTATCTGGCCGGCGTGGAGAAGATAGGCGCCGCCCTGCTGGATAAGGCCGACCGACTGCGCGCCATAAGCCGAAACGGGACCGGGGTGGACAATGTCGACCTCGAGGCCGCGGCGGCGCGAGGCATCAGGATCCTCCGGGCCGAGGGGGCCAATGCCCGCGGCGTCGCCGAGCTCGCCTTCGGCCACATCCTCGCCGCGGCTCGCTCCATCCCACAGGCCGATGCCGGCATCAAGGCCGGGCAGTGGATTAGGGAGAAGGGTTTCGAGCTCGAGGGCAGGACCCTCGGCCTGATCGGCTGTGGGAAGATCGGCCGCCTGGTCGCGCGTTTCGCCCTTGCCTTCGACATGAATGTCCTCGCCTACGATCCCTTCCCCGACCGCTCCTTCTGCCCCTCGCCCGCTTTCGCCCTCGCAGCTTTCGCCGAGGTGATAGAGGCCGCCGATGTCCTGTCCCTGCACTGTCCCCCGCAGAAGGACGGCTCGGCCGTCCTCGGGACTGCACAGATCGCCGCCCTGAAGAAGGGCGCCCTCGTCGTGAACACAGCCAGGCAAGGCCTCGTCGACGAGGCGGCCATGGCGGCCGCTATCGAGCGTGGGGCGGTCCGCGCCTACACGATGGACGCCTTCGACCACGAGCCGCCGACCGAGTGGGATTTCGTCCAGCGGCCATCTGTCATCGCCACCCCCCACATCGGCGGCTTCACCGACGAAAGCATCGACAGGGCGACTGCCGCGGCCGTCAACAATCTCCTGGCTGCCCTCGCGGAGCCCCTGTGAGGGACAGAGCCGCGGGTGGGAAGGCCGGGGACAGAGCTGAGCCCGGGGACAGAGCTCGGCTTCGGACCGAGCCGCAAAAGCCCCTCCCCCTCAGGCGTATGGCCGCCAGCCCCGACCTGCGCGTTTGGTGGCTGGGTCAAGCCGGCTTCCTCGTGGAGTGCGCAGGGATTCGCCTCCTCGTCGATCCCTATCTCTCGGACAGTCTCGGTCAGAAATACCGCGGGACCCGCTTTCCCCATGTCCGCATGGCGGATATCCCAGTCCATCCAGCAGAGCTGTGCGATATCGACCTGGTCCTCTCGACTCACGGCCACGGTGACCACCTCGATCCCGGCAGCCTGGGGCCCCTGGCCGTTGCCAACCCCGAGTGTCACTTCATCGTGCCCGCCTCCTGCGCGGCCAAGGCTATCGAGCGCGGCGTGCCCCGGGACCGTCTTATCGGCGCCGATGCCTTCGCCTCCCTCTCTGCGGGGGAGGCGACCATACACCCGATACCTTCGGCCCACGAGTCCCTCGAGATCGACGAGGCTGGACACCACCGTTTCCTCGGCTACGTCATCGAACTGGGGAGCTGGAGGCTTTTCCACGCCGGGGACGCCTGCCCATACCCCGGACTTCTGGCCAATCTCGCCCCCTATGCGATCGACCTGGCCCTCCTCCCTGTCAACGGGCGGGACGATTCCCGGCGCCTGGCGGGGATCGCGGGGAACTTCAGCCTGGACGAAGCTCTGTCCCTCGCGAGGGATGCCGGCTTCGCCGCGACTCTCGGCCACCACTTCGGCATGTTCGCCTTTAACACGATCGATCCGGCCGAGGCCCGGAACTGGCTCGCGGCCCACGGCTCTGGTTCCTTCATCCTGGCCGAGGCCGGGGCTTGCCACGTCCTTGGGGCCTCGCCAGAGTCGGGTCTGGGACATTAGGATGCAGCCGTGAAGAAGGAACTTGTCTTCGTCGAGGAGCGCAAGCGGGGCATCCTCGAGTACGTCACGGAGAGGAAGAAGGCCTCGGTCGGGGAGCTCTGCGAGCGCTTCGGCGTCTCGAGCGCAACGATCCGCTCCGACCTCCGCGACCTCGAACAGGGCGGTTCCCTGCTTCGCACCCACGGGGGGGCGATGGTGAAGCGCCAGGCCCGCTTCGAGCCCGACGCACGCGCGAAAGAGACTGCCAAGCTCGAGGAGAAGCGGGCGATCGCGGCAGCGGCCCTCGAGAGAATCGACGATGGCGACACGATCATCCTCGACACAGGCACCACGATCTACGAGCTCGCCTGCCTCCTCGACGGGAAGAGGGACATCACCGTCCTCACGAACGATCTCGAGATCGCCCTTCGCCTCGAGGAGCATCCAAGCGCCACGATCCACCTTATCGGCGGGGTCCTGCGAAAGCGTTTCCACTGCGCGGTCGGCGCCCGGGCCGCCGCCGCTCTCGAGGGCCTGACTGTCGACAAGGCCTTCATGGCGGCGAACAGCTTCTCGGTGGACAAGGGGGCGAGCACGCCCGACCTCCAGCAGGCCGAGCTCAAGCGCCTCATGGTCTCCATGGCGACCAAGGTCTACTTGTTGGTCGATTCGTCAAAGCTCGGCCGGAATTCCTTCGCCCTCTTCGCGGCCCCCCCCTTGGTGGACTGCCTGGTGACCGATGCTGTCGGCGAGGAGGACCAGAAGTCACTCGAGGAGCTCGGCATCGAGCTCCTCCTCGCCCACCCGGGCGGGCCAGCATCCGATACTCAATCAAGGAAAGGAGCAAAAGAATGAGCGAAATCTTCGAGGCACTCCGGGGCATGGGCATCGTTCCCGTCATCAAGCTCGAGAAGGCCGAGTGGGCCCTGCCCCTCGCCGAGGCCCTCATCGCCGGCAGGCTTCCCGTGGCCGAGGTGACCTTCAGGACAAAGGCCGCGGCCGAGGCGATCAGGCTTATCAGGAAGAACCATCCCTCGATCCTCCTTGGCGCGGGGACAGTGCTCACGACCGAGCAGGTCGAGGCGGCGATAGAGGCAGGTGCGGCATTCGCGGTGACCCCGGGATTCAATCCCCGGATCGTGGACTTCTGCATCGCCCGAGGCCTTCCGGTGATACCCGGGATCAACTCGCCCTCCCAGGTCGAGCAGGGCCTCGAACGCGGCCTGACACTCCTCAAGTTCTTCCCTGCTGAGGCTTCCGGCGGGGTGAAGATGCTCAAGTCCCTCCACGGTCCCTACGGCGAGGCAAGCTTTGTCCCCACGGGCGGGGTCGAGCTGTCCAATCTCGAGTCCTATCTTGCCCTTCCCTTCGTGGCAGCGGTCGGTGGCAGCTGGATGGTCAAGGAGGAGCTGATCTTTGGCGGGAAGTTCGCCGAGATCGCCGAGCTCTGCCGCGCCGCGGTCGGACAGGCGGCGGCGATCCGGCAGAAGTAGGCCCCGGACGGACCGACATGCCTCGGGTTATGCAATAAAGTTAGAAAACGCTTGACCTGGTTGCACGGGCCACGGCATACTCCCTCGCATAACGAGAGAGGAGTGGCCAAACCAATGCGATCAGGCGGCAAGCCTTGGAACCTCAAGCAGAACAACACAAGGGCAGTTCTCGACCTCATGAGGCGGGGCGGGATCTTCTCGGTCGCCGAGATCAGCGAATCGGTCCAGCTGAGCAAGACCACGGTCAAGAAGATCTTTGACACCCTGGTCGACAAGGGACTCCTGCTCTCGGCGGGAAAGGGAGACTCGACCGACGAGGGCGGGAAAAAGCCCGAGCTGTTCCGCTTCAACGTCGAGTATGGCTATGCCATCAGCATCCACGTGACCCCCGACGCGATCGTCGCCGTCACCACGGACCTGACGGCGAGCATCACCTACCTCCGCAATACCGACCTCTCCCGCGAGCTTGGCATCGAGGCCGTGATGAGGCGCCTCGCTGAGCTGGTCCGGAGCTTCACAGCCCTCAAGGCAAGCTCCGGCCAGATCCTCCTGGGAATCGTCGTGATCCTGCCCGGCCTTGTCGATCCCCAGCGCGGGGTTTCCATCTATTCCCCCCACTATCCCGAGTGGGGGAGGGAGCTTGCCTTCACAGAGATCCTCGAGGCCAGGCTGGCGGAGACCCTCGGCGAGCGCCCTTCGGCCCCGATCTTCATCGACAATGCCAACAGGATCCAGGCCATCGCCGAGAGGGAAAAGGGAGTGGCCGTCGGATGCGACGATTTCGTCGTCATTGACGCCCTCCGCGAGGGCCTGGGCGCAGGCTTCATCGTCCAGGGCGAGGTGGCGCTCGGCCACCAGAGCCTCTCCGGCGAGATCGGCCACATGACCCTGGATCCGCGCGAGGGCTTTCCCTGCATATGCGGCAACCGCGGCTGCTTCGAGGCCATGGTCTCCGCCAAGCGGATCGTCGGCCTCGCGCGCGAAGCCCAGTCCCTCCACCCCGACTCGGTCCTGTTCTCGGGCAGCGAGAGCTTCGGCCTCGCCGAGATCTGCGAGGGAGCGGCCAACGGGGACGAACTCTGCCTCGGGCTCGTCGACGAGGCTGCGGACTGGTTCATCGTCGGGCTCGGCAACATCATCATGACCAATGACCCCGAGCTCATCGTGATCCAGGGCGAGTATGTGAAGGCGGGGGGCCATTTCATCGAAAGGCTCCGCGAAGGCATCCGCCACATCGGCCTTCCCGACGTCGAGAAGAAGGTGAGGATCGAGTACTCCACCATGGGCGAGGAGCGGGGAGTCATCGGCGGGGCGGCGGCCGTCATCGACAATTACTTCTCGGGCCTCATCATAGGATAAGGCTTCGGCTATCCGAGATCTGTCCCCAGGCGACCGTCCCCTCGCCGCTGAGTCGAGCTCTGTCCCCGCCTCTTCTGTCCCCGCCTCTTCCCTTGCGGTCCTCGCCACCTCTCCCGCGGCTTTCTCATATGTGCGAATGCCTCGATATTGTGGAATAACTATGTTAGATAAGAAAGTTATAAAACAAGTTGACAGATCGAAGGGGCATGCTATTCTGAGGACGGCTCGCGTGCACTCACCGCGCGCCCATATCCAATCAGGAGGCTATGTGATGAAGAAGACCTTGGTTCTGGTGCTCGCAGTGCTCCTCGCGCTGTCCGTCACCACCGCCTTCGCCCAGAAGGCGAGCGGCGTATTCATGGGAACCGCGATCCGCTCGCTCGAGAATCCCTACCACGCGGTGTGGGCGCGTGGCGCCCAGTCCTTCGCCGACTCGGTCGGCGGCATCGCAGTCATCCAGACCTGCGAAGGTTCGAGCGAGAAGCAGCTCAATGACATCAAGGCCCTCATCGCCAAGGCCGGCAAGAACGCCGTGTTCAGCATCGACCCCAACGAGTCCCCCAACGTCATCCCGATCGCCAAGGCCCTCGAGGCCGCCGGTGTGTACTTCGTGACCTACTGGAACAAGCCCGACACCGTGAAGGTGACCGACTATCCGCATTGGGTCGCGCACATCTCCTTCTCCGGCACACTCGCCGGCGAGTTCATGGGCAACGAGCTCTTCAAGTCCATGGGCGGCAAGGGCAAGATCGTCGCCCTCCAGGGCATGCTCGCCAACACCACGGCCATCGAGCGCTACACCGGCCTCCAGGCCGCACTCAAGAAGGCGCCCGGCATCACCCTCGCCGCCGTCGACACCGCCGAGTGGGACCGCACCAAGGCCTTTGAGAAGATGAAGAGCTTCCTCGTCGCCAACCCCGATGTGGGCGGCGTGTGGGCAGCGAACGACAACATGGCCCTCGGCGCCCTCGAGGCGATCCGGGCCGCCGGTCTCGCCGGCAAGGTCAAGGTCGTAGGCTGCGATGGCGTCGACGAGATGATCGCAGCGGTCAAGGCCGGAGAGGCCGCCGCCACCGTCATCAACCCCGCCTTCTGGCAGGGTGGCATGGGCCTCTCCCTTGCCCTGGCCGCGAAGGACGGCAAGATCAACGTCAAGACCCTCCCCGTCGAGAAGAGGGCCTTCTTCGCCAAGGCCGTCGAGGTCACCAGCGCGAACATTGACTCGATCATCGCGACCTACGTGAAGGGAACCCCGAAGTACGACTGGAACGACTACTACGGCTCCTACGTAGCACCGATCAAGTGATCTAGCCGGCCCGCGGCGTCCTGACGCCCTGGGCGTCGGGTAGGCGCGGGCCCCTTCCCCAAAACGCAACAATGCGCGGGCCGCCTCGAGGGCGTTACGCCTCCCGGGAGGCCCGGCTGGCAAGGAACCGAAGAAGGCCAGGAGAGCAGAATGGACGGACTCGCAGCAGCAGCATCGACAGCGCCCCGCGCGGCCACGCGCCCCCTGGCCTCACGCCTCCTGAGCTTCGCCTCCAAGGGCACGCGGGGGCAGATCGTCGCCCTCGCCATCGTCATGCTCATCTTCGCCATCGGCACCGCCGGGACCTCGGTGTCGCTCAAGAATCTCCAGACCATCCTGAGTCTCGCCGGCATTCCCATGATCATCTGCCTGGCCATACACCAGGTGGTCGTCATCGGCGCGATGGACCTCTCAACCGAGGGCGTCATCTCCCTGGCGGCCGTGACCTCGGGCTTCCTGATCAAGAATCCCTTCACTGCCTACGACATCGGCTTCTGGGTCATCCCGGTGGCGATACTCATAGGCGGCAGCGCGGGCCTGGTCAACGGCCTCATCAACACGAAGATCCGCATGCCCTCCTTCATCGCCACCCTTGGAATGTGGTGGGTGACCCAGGGCCTGGCAGTCATAATCGGCAAGGGCAACGCCGTTAAGATGCTCGACCAGCGCTTCCAGAACATCGCCAACGGGGACGTGATGGGCATACCCGTCACCATCCTCATCGCCCTCGGGGTTTTCGCCATCCTTTTCGTCGTGCAGAGGCGGACGCGCTTCGGGCGCTACCTCTACGCGATAGGCGGCGACGAGACACTCGCCCGCCAGGCCGGCATCAAGGTCGACAGGGTCAAGGTGATCGTCTTCACGATCACGGGCTGCATCTATGCCCTGGCCTCGATCCTACTTGTCGCCAGGCTCGCGAGCTCCAATCCGCGCACCGGCAAGGACCTCATGTTCCCTGCCATGACCGCGGTCGCCGTCGGCGGCGTTTCCCTCTCGGGCGGCGTGGGCGGGGCACTAAACGCGGTGTTCGGAGCCCTGATCGTCACAGCGCTCAACAACGGCATGGTGCTCATGAAGGTCAGTCCCTACCTGCAGAACGCGGTGAACGGGATAGTCCTCATCGCGGCAGTCGCCGTCACCATCGACCGCAAGAAGATCGGCATAATCAAGTAGAGGGGTGGGGAGAAGCAAGCATGGGTGAAACCATCCTCGAGCTCAAGCGGGCGAAGAAGGCCTTCCCGGGAGTCACTGCCCTGGACGGCGTGGACTTCCGCGTCGAGCGCAACGAGATACTGGGACTAGTGGGCGAGAACGGGGCCGGGAAGTCGACCCTTATGAAGATCCTGATCGGGCTGCAGACTGTCGACGAGGGCGAGTACTTCCTCCGCGGAGAGAGGGCCGCCCTGGACGGTCCCTCGGCGGCGATACGCAAGGGCATCGGTATGGTCTTCCAGGAAGGCTGCATGATCCCGAACCTCTCGGTCATGGACAACCTCTTCCTCGGGAACGAGGACAGTTTTGGCCGCGGGCCCTTAATGCCCGTGAAGGCCATGGCCCAGGCGGCGCGGGGCGAGCTCGAGGCCGTGGGCCTGGGCAGGCTGAACCCCAAGTCCACGGTGGGGGATATCTCATCGGCCGAGAAGCAGATGCTGGAGATCGCGAGGCTGCTCTGGCTATCGCGGCTCTATGGCGTCGACAACCCCATCCTCATCCTGGACGAGCCCACCACGGTGCTCCAGGAGAGCGAGGTGGAGAGGCTCTTCTCCATCCTGGGCGCGCTAAAGGCCCGCGCCTCGATCGTGTTCATCTCGCACCGCCTCGAGGAGGTCGTGCAGCTCTCCGACAGGATCGTCGTCCTGAAGGACGGCAGGCTCATGGCCGACCTGGGGCGTGGCCAGGCCGACGTCAAGGCGATCGAACGCCTCATGGTCGGGCACGAGCTCGCGGTCGAGCACTATCGAGAGTCGATGCAGACTGATTGCGGGAGCGAGGTCGTCCTCTGCGTCAAGGAGCTCCGCCTCGGGGGCCGCTTCGAGGACTTCTCCATGGACCTGCACAGGGGCGAGATCGTCAGCCTCGTGGGCCTCATGGGCTCGGGCAAGGAGGAGGTCTGCCGCTGCCTCGGTGGCTCGGAAGTCCCGGACTCGGGCAGCATCGCCGTCCACGGGAAGCCGGCCCGCTTTGCGAGCCCCAAGAACGCCATCGACGCTGGGATCGGCATCGTTCCCATCGACCGCAGGAACGACGGGCTCGCCACCTCGCTCGATGTGATGAGCAACATCAACCTCCTCATCCTGGACAGGATGCGCTCGGGGCCCTTCCTCAAGCCCGCGCTGGAGAAGGCCAGCGCCCGGCGCTGGGTCGAGGAGTGCCTCATAAAGACACCCTCCCTCCAGACCTCCTGCTCCACTCTCTCGGGAGGCAACCAGCAGAAGGTCGTCATCGCCAAGTGGCTGGCCGCCGAGGCCGCCATCCTCGTGCTTGACCATCCAACCAGGGGCATCGATGTCGGCGCCAAGGACGAGATCTACCGGCGCATACGCGCCCTCGCCGCCGCCGGCCTCTCAATCATCATCATGTGCGACACCCTCGAGGAGGATATCGGACTCTCGAACCGCATGATCGTCATGAAGGACGGCAGGATCGTGCGGGAGATCCCCTGCCCCAAGGACGCCAAGCCGGCGCCGGTCGCGGTGATCGGCTACATCGTCTAGAGAAGGAAGGATGAAAATGAAACTGAGGATCGCGGGCATCAAGCCCATCTATATCTCGCTGGGGATGTTCTTCCTCCTCGTCGCGGTCTTCACGATCGGGGACCGAACCTTCATCTCGCTCTACAACGCACAGACCATACTCAACGCCGTGGCGATCCTGCTCGCCGTCGGCCTTGGCCAGGTCTGCGTCATCCTCACGGGGGGCATAGACCTCTCGGTGGGCTCCATCATGTCCCTCGTCTCCGTCGTCTTCATGCTGGTCATCGGCCAGCTGGGGGCCTGGGCCTACCCCGTGGTCATGGTCCTGGGTCTTGGAGCGGGCTTCCTCAACGGCCTCATCGTGTCAAAGCTCCGCATCCCCTCCTTCATAGCCACCCTCGGCACCCAGGGCATCCTCATAAGCGTCGCCTACCTCCTTTCCGCCTCCCCCCTCTCCGTTCCCGAGAACTCCTACGGTCTGGTCGACATCATCAACGGCTCCATCGGCCCCGTGAAGAACGTGTGGATCATCGGCCTCGTGCTCTTCGCCGGCTTCTTTGCCATGCAGGCCTACACGCGGCTGGGCAGGGGCATCATGTACATCGGCGCGAACGAAAGGATGTCCTACCTCTCCGGTCTGGACATCGACAGGATCAGGATACTCGCCTTCACCTTCTCGGGCTTCGGCGCCGCGGTCGCCGGGATCATCCTCTCGGCCACCCTCTACTCGGGCTATCCCTCCATCGGCGGCACCTACGTGCTCAACTCGATCGCCGTAGTCGTGGTCGGAGGCACGGCGATGACGGGGGGCGCCGGCGGCGTCCTCAACACCCTGATCGGGAGCCTGATCATGGGAATACTGAACAACGGCATGACCGTGATCGGCATCGACGTCTATGCCCAGCAGGTCTTCCTCGGCGTCCTCATCATCGTGGCCGTCGCCGTGACCTTCGACCGGCGCAAACTCGCGATCATCAAGTAGAAGGAGAGCATGATGCTGCAACTACGAAGCGCCGAATGCACAGCCGCCGCCCTCGAGTCCGTGGGGAGGCTCGTCACACCCGAGGCCGGCCAGCCGCCCGCCTCGGGACAGGAGTTCAGCTTCGCCGTCGTGGCCGAGGACCTCGGGCTCGGCGGGAGCCTCTGCGCGGGAAGGCTCGAGTGCGCCTCTCGCCCGATGAGGGTCCTCAGGATGGAGCGCCACCTCAGGACTCCCGAGCTCCTCTCAGTCTCTGCCGGGGACTGCGTCATCGTCCTCGCCCCGCCCCAGGAGCCGGGCAGGGATGCAGGCGGACGGCTCGTCCTCGCGGGCCTCAAGGCGGTCACCCTCCGGGAGGGGCAGACCGTCGTCCTGGACACGGGAGCCTGGCACTGGATCCCCTTCCCCCTCGGGAAGCAAAGCTCCCGCCTCCTCGTCGTCTTCAGGAACAAGACCGGGGCCGATGACCTTCACTTCTGCGACTTCGAAGAGGCCGTCGAGGTCCTGGCCCCTGCGATCGGAGGGAGAGCATGAGACAGGCAGTGATGACAGCACCGGGCTCGATAGAGATCCGGGAACTCGAGAAGCCGAAGCCGGCCAAGGGCGAGGTACTTATGCGCGTGCGGCGGATCGGGGTCTGCGGCTCCGACATCCACGTCTACCACGGTCTGCACCCATACACCTCCTACCCCGTGGTCCAAGGCCACGAGGTCTCGGGCACGATAGACGAACTCGGTACCGGGGTATCTCCCTGGAAGGTCGGCGAGAAGGTTACCTTCATGCCCCAGATTAGCTGCGGGAAGTGCTACCCCTGCAGGAACGGAATGTACCACATCTGCGACTCCCTGCGAGTCATGGGCTTCCAGGCGCCGGGCGCGGGCCAGGACTTCTTCGCCGTCGAGGCCTCCAAGGTCATCGCCCTTCCCGAGTCGCTCTCCCTCGACGCAGGGGCCATGATCGAGCCCCTTGCCGTCGCCGTCCATGCCCTGCGCAGGGGAGGGGGAGCCGAGGGCAAGAGGGTGGCGGTGGTGGGCGCCGGTCCCATAGGCAACCTGGTCGCCCAGGCTGCCCGTGCCCTCGGGGCCAGGGATACCCTTGTCATGGACAAGAGCGCCTACCGCCTCATGCTCGCGAAGGAATGCGGGGCGGGCCACGCGGCAGACGCCAGCGCCGTCGAGCTGGACGGCGCCATCAGGTCGGCCTTCGGCGCCGACCGGGCCGACCTCATCCTCGAATGCGTGGGCTCCGAGGCTACGATGGCCCAGGCTGTCGCCGCGGCGAGGAAGGGCTCCACCATCGTCGTCGTGGGCGTCTTCGGCAAGAAACCGGTCGCCGACCTCGGCCTGGTCCAGGACCGCGAGCTGTCCCTTGTCGGCACCCTCATGTACAGGCGGGAGGACTACGACGACGCGGTGGCCCTCGCCTCCTCGGGAAAGATGGCCCTCGACCGGCTTGTGACAAACCGCTTCGGCTTCGCTGACTACCTCGAGGCCTACCGCTTCATCGAGAAGGCAGGCGAGCGCGCGATGAAGGTCATGATAGACCTCGACTGACTTTCAAGGCTTTCACCAGGAGGACTACAACATGGATCTCGAACTCAAGGGCAAGTCGGCGCTGATCACGGGCGGCTCTGTGGGCATCGGCCTGGCGGTGGCCCGGGTCCTCGCCAGGGAGGGCGTCTCGGTGGCGATCTGCGCCCGCGACGGGGCGAGGGCCGAGAAGGAAGCCGAGAGGATAGCGAAGGAGTTCGGGGTCGGGGCCGTCGCCGTGGCCACCGACGTCTCGAAGCCCGGTGCGGCCGAGTCCTGCGCGGCCGCGGCCGAGAAGGCCTTCGGAGGCATCGACATCCTGGTCAACAACGCTGGCACTGGCTCCTCCGAGACCATCATGGAGGCCGGCGACGAGAAGTGGCAGTATTACTGGGAGCTCCACGTCATGGCCGCCGTCCGCTTCTCCCGGGCCGTCGTTCCCTCCATGCGCCGCCGCGGCGGAGGTGTCATCATCAACACCGCCTCGATCTGCGCGAAGCAGCCCCTGGGCTACGAGCCGATCTACAACACTACGAAGGCCGCCCTCGTGATGTTTGGCAAGTGCCTCTCGAATGAGCTCATCCCCCACAAGATCCGCGTCAACACGATAAACCCGGGCCTCGTCCTCACCCCCGACTGGCGCAAGACGGCGGGCATCCTCACGGCAGGCACCGATACCACGGTCGAGCAGTATCTGGACAAGATCGCGAAGGACAACGCTCCCATTGGCCGTTTCGCGAGCCCCGAGGAGCTCGCCGACTTCTATGTCTTCATGTGCTCGCCGCGCTCGAGCTACTGCGTGGGCTCGGCCTATTACGTCGACGGCGGCTGGCTCAAGACGGTCGAATAAGGGGTGGATGCAATGATATCAGTCGCGGTCAAGGCTCCGGGCGAGGTCGCCCTGGTCGAGCTGCCCCGTCCGAGCCCAGGTCCCTACGAGGCCCTGGTGAAGAGCGAGGTCGTGTTCATATGCAACGCGACGGACCGCAAGCTCGTGGGCGGCCACTTCCCCGGCATCGGGCCCGAGGCCTATCCCCTCCTCCTCGGGCACGAGAACGTCGGCCGGGTCGTCGAGCTGGGGGCGAAGGTCAGGTCCTTCGCCCTGGGCGACCGCGTCATCGGCGGCCTCTTCCTCAGGCCCGAGGGCTTTGGCTCGGGCTGGGGAGGGGATTCCGAGTACGTCCTCGCCGCCGACCACGAGGCGATGGCGGCAGACGGTGTTGCGCGCGAGGAGGAAGGCTGGCTCGAGGTCTACAAGATCATGCGCAAGGTGCCCGAGGACATAAGCGTCGAGGCGGCGGGCCTGCTGTGCACCTGGCGCGAGGTCAGGGCCGGCTTCGAGGACTTCCACCTGAAGGCCGGCGACGACATCCTGATCTACGGAGCCGGGCCGGTGGGCCTCTCCTTCTGCCGCTTCGCCCGCCTTCTTGGCCTCGGCTGGGTGGGGGTGGTCGACCCGATTCAGGCGAAGCGCGAGAAGGCCATGGGCCTGGGCGCGAGCGCTGCATTCTCCCCCGATGACCCCGGGATCGGAGAGCTCGCGAAGAAGAGGGGGAAGAAGCTCGACGCCGTCATCGATGCGGTCGGCTCCGAGCGCATCATCAACGCAGGCCTCCCCCTCATACGCCTCGCGGGCTCGATCTGCGTCTACGGGGTGATCGCTCCCGAGCGCATCACTATCGACAAGGCGGCCGGACCCTACAACTTCAACCTCCTCGTGCACCAGTGGCCCACGCGCGAGACCGAGGCCGCCTCGCAAGGAGAGCTCATCGAGTGGATCAGGGCTGGCAGGATCAGCCACCGTGACTTCGTCACCGGTGACTACCCCTTGGCCGAGGTGGCGGCCGCTCTCGCCGCGACCGAAAAACCCGACTCGATAAAGACAGTCTTGAGGTTCTAGGAGGGCACATGAAGCGCTACATACTCGCCCACGACCTTGGCACCTCGGGGGACAAGGCCACCTTATTCGACCTAGAGGGAAGGCTCGTCGCGAGCTTCACCTCCCCCTATCCCACCAACTACTTCAACAACAACTGGGCCGAGCAGGAGCCAGACCACTGGTGGAGGGCCGTCGCCGATTCCTCAAGGCGCATCGCCGCCGCGGTCGACCCGGCCGAGATAGCCGTGATCGGCTTCTCGGGCCAGATGATGGGCTGCGTCTGCGTCGATTCCTCCGGAGCGCCACTGCGCCCCGCCCTGCTGTACTGCGACCAGCGGGCGACGGCCCAGGAGGCGAAGATACTCGAGGTGATCGACGCGCATGAGTTCTATCGCATAACGGGCCATCGGGCCTCGGCCTCCTACTCGGCCGCCAAGCTCATGTGGGTCAGGGACCACGAGCCGGGCATATACGCCAAGACAGCCAGGATGCTCCATGCCAAGGACTGGCTCAACTTCCGCCTCACCGGGGTCATGGTCTCGGAGTTCTCCGACGCCTCGGGCACCAACCTCCTCGACCTCAAGACCCTGTCCTGGTCGGAGCGCCTCGTGGCCGCGGCAGGCCTCGACGGTGACAAGCTGCCCAGGCTCGTCGCCTCGGCCTCCGTCATCGGCGAGCTCACCACGGCCGCCGCAGCCGAGCTCGGCCTCAAGGCGGGCATCCCTGTCGTCGCCGGAGCCGGGGACGGGGTCTGCGCCGGGGTGGGCACGGGCTCGGTGCGGCCCGGAATGACCTACAACTACCTTGGTTCCTCGTCATGGATAGCGACGACCTCGCTGGAGCCCATCTTCGATGGCCAGATGCGCACCTTTGTCTGGGCCCACGCCGTGCCCGGAGCCTACCACCCCTGCGGCACCATGCAGACCGCGGGCGCGGCCTACGCCTGGACGCGCAACGAGCTCTGCGGCCTCGAGAAGGCAGCCGCCTGCGAGCTCGGCCTCGACGCCTACGAGCTCATGAACGAGCAGATCGGCCGCAGCCCTCCGGGAGCCAACGGCCTTGTGTTCCTGCCCTACCTCCTCGGCGAGCGGACCCCGCGCTGGAACCCCCAGGCCAAGGGGGCCTTCGTCGGCCTCACCCTGGGCCATGGCCGAGAGGATATGCTGCGCTCCGTGATGGAGGGGATCACGATGAACCTCTCGGTCATCCTCGACATCTTCCGCTCGAGCCTCGAGATCCCCGCGATCACGGTGATCGGTGGTGGGGCCAAGGGCGCGGTCTGGAGGCAGATCATGGCCGATGTCTACAGGGCCGAGGTCCTCGAGCCACGCTACCTCGAGGAGGCGACGAGCATGGGTGCTGCCGTCATAGCGGGTGTCGGCGCGGGCCTCTTCCCTGATTTTTCCGCGACCGACCGCTTCATCGAGATCGTCGAGCGCAACCAGCCTCAAGCGGCCAACTATCCGGTCTACGAGAGGATGAAGGGCCTGTTCGACGATTGCTACGCCGCCCTCGAGCCCCTCTTTCCCCGCCTGGGGCGCCAGCCATAGACCGATCTTCCAGGAGGACCATCTTGAGAAACGAGCGCGTGCGCGTGGGCCTTGCCGGCGCGATACATCCGAATATGCCCGGTGACGACACGGGCCTGTACCGAGGCATCGGAGTCGCCATGGGCGAGCTCGCGGCCAGCATCGGGTTCGAGCTCTCGGTGTTCCGCGAGCCCCTTCGTTCCGAGGCCGACGGGGAGGCCGCACGGGCCTTCATGGATGGGGAGGGCGTCGACCTTGTCCTCCTCTTCAACGCGAGCCTTCCCTACGGCCGGGTGATCCTGCCCCTCGCGCGCGCGAAGGCCGCGATCGGCCTGTGGTCAGTGCCCGAGCCGACGACCAGCGGTGTCCTCCAGCTGAACTCCTTCTGCGGGACCAACATGCTTGGCTCGATCATCGCGAACTACCTGCGCGAGTACGACATCCCCTACAAGTGGTTCTACGGAATGCCGGACGATGCGCGCTTCCGCGAGCGCCTGCGCATCACGATCGCGGCACTGCGCGCGGTCAAGTGCCTGCGGACCGCGAGGGTGGGGCAGATTGGCGGCCTCGCCGACGGCTTCGAAAACCTCTACATCGACGAGCGCGTCCTCGAGAAGAAGCTCGGCGTGAGGCTCCAGACCCGGCACAGCGTCGAGGAGATCGTGGCCAGGGCCGAGCGCCTGTCCCAGGGCGAGGCCGCGGCCGAGGTCGGGAGGATGAGGGGGGAGGGCAGGTCCGAGGGCATATCGGCCGTCCACATGGAGAAGTCGGCCAGGGTCTTCCTCGCCCTGAAGGCCTTCGCCCAGGAGCACGACTACGACGCCCTGGCCCTGTCGTGCTGGGCGCGTTTCCAGCAGGTCTACGGGATCGCGGTCTGCGCCGCGATGAGCAGGCTCAACGAACAGGGAATCACGACCCCCTGCGAGGCAGACGTGACGAGCGCGGTGATGATGCTTGCGCTCAACGCGCTGAACAAGGGCAAGTCATCATTGAGCGACCTCGTGGCCTTCGACGAGTCAGACCAGAGCCTCTGCCTCTGGCACTGCGGGGTCGCCCCTGCCTGCTGGGCCGACGAGCGCGGCCTCCAATGGGAGAATCACTTCAACATCGGCAAGCACGAGGGCTGCACCTGGTGCGGCGACGGGGTCGTGGCCGACATCCGCTTCGCCCAGGGGCCGGTCACCATAGCCACGCTCAACAACGACTTCGACGACCTCCTGATCCTCTCGGGCGAGGTGGCGGACAAGAGCGGCTACGCGGGCTCGGGGGGCTGGGTGAAGTCCCTCCGGCTCAACGGCGAGGCCCTGGGCATAGACGAGCTCATGAACAGCCTCGTCGTGGGCAAGGTCAACCACCACTACTCGGCCGCCCGCGGCGACCTCACGAACGAGCTCAACGAGTTGGCCGCATGGAAGGGAATCAGGGTCCTCGCGAAGACGCCCTACAAGCCCTACCTCCAGGTCAGCAGGGGGCACTGAAAAGGCCCCCTTCAGGCCCCGAGCCAGCCCGCCATGGCGGCGCACATGAGGGCGAGCTCGAGGACGATGAAGACCGCGTAGATGTAGTCGCGGTCGAGGATCGTGGGAACCGCGATCGCGGCATAGGCGAAGAGGGCGACGAGGGAGAAGAGCACGGCCCAGGACGCGGCGAGACCGTAGCCCGTGCCCATCATGGTGATCCATGAGCCCGGACCGGTGGGGATCCCCGTCGCCGCGACGAAGTCGGCCAGGGGCAGGCCCCAGTAGCGGTCGATCTCGGCCATGCCCATGGGTGAGGGCAGGAGGCCAATGAGGTAGACGAGGAAGGCCGTGACGACCAGGACCAGGCCCAGGCGCGAGCCCCACTCCAGGACCAGGGCGTAGCCGGATTTCGCTTTCACCTGCCCTCCTATCTCATGAGGCCGAGGCCCTTGGCGAAGGACAGGGCTGTCGATACGGCCATCAGCGCTATGACGACGATCCTCACCAGGCCGGAATCGACGCGCGCGAGGAGCCTCGCCCCGATCCTCGTTCCCCCCATCATGCCCAGGATCGCCGGGATGACGACGACGGGAAGGAGTGCGCCCTTGTTAATGTAGATCCAGGCGGCCGTCGTGCTCGACACGGCGATCACCAGGTTGCTCGTCGCCACAGCGATCTTCAAGGGGGCGCCCATGAGGAGGTTGAGGACGGGCACGTTCGCCCAGCCGGCACCGAGGCCGAGCATGCCCGCCATGAAACCAACAACTGTGAAGATCGCGAGGCCGGGCAGGCTGCGGTGGATGCTCCAGCGCTGCTCCTTCCCCGTCGCCTCGTCGACGAAGATCCCTCCCAGGCCGAGGAAGCGCGCCAGGGCGTCGCTGGCCTTGACCTCGGGGAAGGCCGACTTCTTCGTGACAAGCAGGAGGACGATGATGAGCGTCATGAGGCCCGCCGTCGCGAGCTGCACGGCCTTCGAGGGCAGGGCCAGGCCGAGCTTCGCGCCGAAGATGGAGGCGGCCGAGGCGATGAGGGCGGCGGGGATCGAGAGCCGGAGTGAGGCGAGGTTCTTGCGGATCAGGCTCGGTCCCGCGGAGAGGGAGCCGGCGAGGGCGATGAGGAGGCCGGCGCAGCGCACGAAGTCCGAGTGGAAGGGAAAGAAGGAGCCGACTATCGGGACGAAGAGGACCCCTCCCCCGACCCCGCCGAGCACGGCGACGATGCCGATAAGGAAGGTCGTGACGAAGAGGAGGCTGATCCAGGCCCACCAGGGCAGGACGGAGCCTGCCGCCGCGCCCGCTCCTGCCGCCGCGCCGGCCGCGGGGTCCTGGCAGATGGCGGGGATGGCGCTCATCGCGAGCAGGGTCAGGCAGAGCGCGATGCGCGGGAAGGGGCGCATCAGGAGGCCTGGCCCGGCGCCCTGGTTGAGAGCTCCCTGGCGAGGTCGATGATCCTCTGCCCGGCATGGGCGAAGAAGTCCTTGTAGGCCTCGCAGAAGCGGTTGAGCCCCGGCAGGCCCCCGCTGAAGGGTTCGCGGTCCCTTCTGCAGCCGCCCCGGCAAAGGGGGAAGGCGAAGCAGGAGGAGCAGGCGGGACTCTGGTGTTCCGAAACGCGGACAAAGCGGCGCGCGTTCCCGCACGAGCGCATTGCCTTGAGGCTGTCCGTCCTCACATTGCCCATGCGCCACTCGTCGAGGACGTAGAAGTCGCAGGGGAAGACGGAACCGTCGGCCTCGACGGTGAAATTGGCCGTGCAGGTGCCCGACATGCCGCAGCTCTCGGGAGGATAGCCCATGGCCATGTCCACGAGGTTGTCGAAGTACCTGATGCTCAGGCCCTCGCCGGAACGGATATCCTGGTGCCAGGCATCGAAGCTGGTCTTGAGGAAGGAGGCCCAGGCGGGGGGAGAGAGCGAGTGGCCGACCCCCTCCACCGCCCCGAGGGGATCGAGGCAGGGTATGTACTGGATCCAGCGGAAGCCCCGGCGCTTGAAGAAGTCGTAGACGGCGCGGGGATTGTCGGCCGTCAGGGAATCGACCACGCAGAGGATGTTGAACTCGGCCGAGGCTTCCCCCAGGAGGCGGGCGGACTCCATAACCCTGGCGAAGCTCCCCGAGCCGTCGGCGCCCTTGCGGAAGGCATCGTGGATCATCCGAGGTCCGTCGAGCGAGAGGCCGGTCAGGAAGGACTCCTCCTTCAGGAAGCGGGCCCATTCCGCGTCGATGAGCATGCCGTTGGTCTGGAGCGAGAAGTGGATCTCCACTCCTCTGGAGTTATATTGCCTTACCTTCCTGGCGAAGTCGCGGAAGAAGTCGAGGCCCGCCAGGCTCGGCTCACCGCCCTGGAAGGCGAAACCGCAGCTTCCCTCCGCCTCATCGAGTGCGGCCTTGATGAGGAGCTCGGCCGTCTCGCCGCTCATCCTCCCGTAGTCTGGCCTTTCCCTGTGTGCCGCGACATCACGGTAGAAGCAGTAGCCGCAGGCAAGATTGCAGCGCCCCGATACGGGCTTGATGAGCAAGGAGACGGGTGGCATTGGCTTTCCTTGACCCCTTCCTGGAGCAGTGTCTGGAGTATGCGAGCTGCCGCGGCTTTGTCAATCCAGACGCCGCCCCCCCCCCGGCAGAAAACCCGGCGGACGAGGATATGCCCCATGTCCACAGAAGGCAGATTCCGCCGTTTTGTGCTTGACAGCTCCGCAAACCAGCCTGATTATACCGCAACCGTGTGCACGTGCACACCACCCAAGGAGAGTTGAAGATGAGAAGAACGATCGCCCTGCTTGTTCTTGCCATGCTGCTGGTCGGAGCCTCGGCCTGGGCCGCGCCCGCGAAGCTCAGGATCGGCACCATGCCCTCGACCATCGGAGTGCCCGTGCAGTACGCCTACGAGAACGGCTTCTTCAAGGACGAGGGCCTGGACGTCGAGATTGTCATGTTCGTGAACGGAGCTCCCATCAACGAGGCCCTCGGCGCCAAGCAGATTGACGTCGCAGCCTCGGGCGGCGCATCGGTCTTCTCCCTCGCGATCGGCAGCTGCAACTGGGTGGGCGAGATCAACACGACGGGGGGCCAGGGCCTCTACGTCCGCCCCGACTCGAAGATCCTCACGGCGAAGGGCAAGCTTCCCGCCTATCCCAAGATGTACGGCTCCCCCGAGACCATCAAGGGGGCCAATTTCATCGCTGCCCTCGGTACCACCGCCCAGTTCATGGTAGTCCGCTATGTCCAGCGCTTCGGACTCAAGGACAGCGACGTCAAGACGATCTCCATGGATTTCGGGCCCGGGCTCCAGGCCTTCAAGGCCAACCAGGGCGACATCCTCTCCTCCGTCCCTCCCTTCTCCTTTGACGCCGAGGCCGCCGGCTTTGTCCAGGCCGCTTCCTTCGAGGACGCCACGGGCGTCACCCTCTATGACGGACTCCTCGCCCGCAAAGAAGTGGTAGCCACGAGGCGGGCCGAGGTGGTCAAGTTCGTCAAGGCGGTGTATCGGGCCTGCGAGGCCCTGCAGGACAAGGATCTCCGCGCCAAGTTCTCCATCAAGTGGTTCGGCGACAATGGCCGCGTCTACGACGCGAAGACCATGGCCAACGAGATCAAGGCCCGCGACTACATCACGAAGGACTTCCTCAGGAAGCCCGACTTCGTCTTCGGCCAGGGCATGGTTGACATGTCGGTCTTCTACGCCGCGGGCGGCAAGATCGAGAAGGAGAATGTGCCCAATGTGCAGAAGTCCTTCGAAACCTCGATCCTGAAGGACGCCATCGGCGTCGACGTCAAGGTGGCGAAGTAGGCGACTCACCGAAAAGCGGCGCCAGAGCCAGCCGGTCCGGCCAAGGCCGGGCCGGCCCAGGACCGGCCGCGCGGATACCCAGGCACAAGGACCAGACAGGTGAAGAAAGATCGGAGATATCTGCTTTTGTCGCTGCTGGCGGTCTCGACCGTGCTCGCGGCCTGGTGGCTCGCCACCGACATCCTCAAGCTCGTGCCCTCCACGACCTTCCCGAGCCCGGTCAAGGTGCTGCGTACCCTTGTCATCAAGTTCTGGGACCCGAACCCGGACGGGGCGACCCTGCCGCAGCACGTGATCGCGAGCCTCCAGGTTTCCCTGACCGGCTACCTCATGGGAGTGTTCATCGGTGTCCCCCTGGGCATCTGCATGGCCTGGTTCACGCGGTTCGACTGGTTCGCGAGGCCCCTCTTCGACATGCTTCGTCCCATCCCGGGCATCGCGTGGATACCACTCATGATCATCCTTTTCGGCATCGGAGTCATGTCGAAGGCCATGGTCATCTTTCTTTCCTCCTTCACGGCCTGCGTCGTCAACTCCTATTCGGGGATCAAGCAGACCAAGGCCGTCCATCTCTGGGTGGCGCGGACTTTCGGCGCAGGGAACCTCGAGATGCTTTTCAAGATCGCGATACCCACCTCCCTCCCCCTGGTCCTCACCGGCATGCGCGTGGCCCTGGGCTCCTCGTGGAGCGCCCTCGTGGCAGCCGAACTTCTCGCCTCCACCCAGGGTCTCGGCTTCATGATCATGCAGTGCCGGGGCCTTTACAGGCCCGATGTCATCATCGCCGGAATGATAACGATCGGCTCGGTCGGGGCCTTCCTCACCTGGCTCCTTAGCCTTCTGGAACGCCGGGTGGTCAAGGGAGGACGCTTCTCATGAACACACGCAACAGCGCGAGCGCAGTCACCATCTTCCGGATCCTCGCCGGGCTCTTCTCGATCGGGTGCTTTATAGCCCTGTGGCACTTCGGCACCAACGGGACGGCCCTCGGCAAGCTTCTCCCCGGCCCCTCCGTCGTCCTCGGCAAGTTCGTCGCCTCCTTCACGACCAAGATCGGGAAGTACACAATTCTCGGCCACGCGATGTGGAGCCTCTCCCGCGTCATGGTCGCCTACACGGCCGCCGCTGTCATCGGCATAGGCCTCGGCCTTGCCATGGGCTGGTACCGCACGGCCGAGGCGATCTTCAGGCCCTTCTACGAGATGATCAGGCCGATCCCGCCGATAGCCTGGATCCCCATCGCCATCATCTGGTTTGGCCTGGGGGAAAGCGCGAAGTACTTCCTGATCTTCCTCTCCGCCTTCGCGAGCATAACCCTCAACTCCTTCGACGGAGCCAGGTCGGTCGACCGCGTCCTCGTCGGTGCCGCGAAGATGCTCGGGGCGAACGACCGCCAGCTCTTCACGAGCATCGTGCTGCCAGCCTCCACACCCTATATCTTCGCGGGCCTCCAGGTCGCCCTTTCCACCAGCTGGGCGACTGTCCTGGCCGCGGAGATGGTGCGCTCCTCCGAGGGCGTGGGCTGGGTGATAGTGAGCGGAATGGAGATGAACAACACGACCCAGATCCTCGTCGGGATCATCGCGATCGGGCTCATCGGCTTCATGCTCGCCACCATCATGAGGGAAGTCGAGGCGAAGCTCCTGGCATGGAACAGGCAGGGCACATGAACTCGAACGAAAGCTTTTTCATCATCGATTGCGAAGGCCTCACCAAGACCTTCGAGACTCCAAACGGAGAGTTCGAGGTCGTCGCCGACTTCTCCCTCAAGGCAAGGAGCAACGAATTCGTCGTGCTCTTCGGTCCGGGGCAATGCGGCAAGACGACCCTGCTCAACATGATGTCGGGTCTTGAGACCGCGAGCACAGGCTCGGTGGTCGTCAACGGGAAGGCCGTCTCTGGCCCCGGCCCCGAGCGCGGGGTCGTCTTCCAGTCGATCGCCCTCTTCCCCTGGCTCACGGTCATGGGCAACGTGGAATACGGGCTCAAGATGCGAGGGGTCGGCAAGCAGGAGCGGCGCGGGCGGGCCCAGCGCTACATCGAGCTCGTGGGCCTGCAGGGCTTCGAGGACGCCTTCCCTGTCAAGCTCTCCGGTGGCATGAAGCAGCGGGTGGGCATCGCCCGCGCCTACTGCAACGAGCCGGCCGTGCTCTTCATGGACGAGCCCTTCGGTGCCCTGGATGCCCAGACGCGCTACCTCATGCAGGAGGAGCTCCAGAGGATCATGTCGGTCGAGAAGCGGACCACCGTCTTTGTCACCAACAATATCGAGGAGGCCCTCTACCTGGCCGACAGGATCGTGGTGCTGGCCAACTGCCCGACCAGGATCAAGGCCGAATACGTCATCGACCTCCCTCGTCCCCGCGACTACGTGGATTCCCGGTTCCTTGCCCTGAGGCAGGAGATCTCCGGGATGCTCGACCGGGCTCTGTAGGAAGGGGAGGAACACACCATGGAAAGCAAGGTCAAAGTCAAGGTCACAGACCTCACGAAGTGCTTCGGCGACCTCCTCGTCCTGGACAAGGTGAGCTTCGACGTCCGGGAGGGGGAGTTTCTCTGCGTCGTCGGGCCGACCGGATGCGGCAAGACGACCTTCCTCAACTCCCTGACGAAGCTCTACGACATCACCTCGGGCGAGATCCTTGTGAACGGGGAAAGCGTGGATCTCATGCGCCACAACATCGCCTACATCTTCCAGGAGAACTCGACCATGCCCTGGCTGACGGTCGAGCAGAATGTCGGCTTCGGTCTGGGGGTCAAGAGGGTGAGCGACCCGCAGCGCAGGGAGATGGTGGAGGATGTCCTGGACATCGTCGGGCTCGGCAAGTTCAGGGACTACTACCCCAACCAGCTCTCGATGAGCATGCTGCAGCGCGTCGTCATCGCCCGCGCCTTCGCCACGAGGCCGGAGCTCCTGCTGATGGACGAGCCCTACGGCCAGCTCGACATCGAGCTGCGCTTCAGGCTGGAAGACGAGCTGGTGAAGCTCTGGGAAAAGACCGGAACGACGGTGATCTTCATAACTCACAACATCGAGGAGGCCGTCTACCTGAGCGAGAACATCCTCGTGCTCACGAACAAGCCCACGACCATCAAGAAGCGGGTGGAGAACCGCCTGGGGCGGCCCAGGAACATAGCCGATCCGGGATTCGTGGCCCTGAGGAACCAGGTTACCGAACTCATCAAATGGTGGTAGCCCGGGGCAGATTCCGGCCACACCGCGTCAAGGAAGATCAGGGAACACGATGAAAGCCATAATGCTCATGTTCGACTCGCTCAACAGGCATATGCTGTCCGCATATGGCTGCGACTGGACGCACACGCCTAACTTCCGCCGCCTTGGGGAGAAGACCGTCCGATTCGACCGCAGCTTCATAGGCAGCATGCCCTGCATTCCGGCGCGCAGGGAGCTGCACACAGGCAGGTACAATTTCCTCCACCGCAGCTGGGGTCCGCTTGAGCCCTTCGATGATTCCGCGATCGAGCTCCTCACCGAGGGCGGGGTCTACACCCACCTGATCACCGATCACCAGCATTACTGGGAGGACGGCGGGGCCACCTTCCACAACCGCTACAATTCCTATGAGTTCATCCGGGGCCAGGAGGGCGACAAGTGGAAGGGCGAGGCCAAGGCCCCGCCCCTGCCTGCGAACCTCGCCTACCAGAAGCGTCTCCTTGTCCGCGCCGATGCCGTGAACAGGAAGTACCTGGGGAAGGAGGGGGAGCTGCCCCTGGACAAGGTATTCCGCGAGACCTTCGGCTTCCTGGACGCCAACCACGAGGCCGACGACTGGCTCCTCCATGTCGAGTGCTTCGATCCCCACGAGCCCTTCCTTTCCGACGAGAAGCACCGCTCCCTCTATCCTGGCCTCGATGGCGGCAAGAACGACTGGCCGAACTACGGGCCGGTGAGCGAGAGCCGCCAGGATGCCGAGAACATGCGGCTGCAGTACTGCGCCCTGCTCAGCATGTGCGACGATTACCTCGGGAAGCTCCTGGACTACATGGACGAGCACGACATGTGGAAGGACACGATGCTTATCGTGAACACCGACCACGGCTTCCTCCTGGCCGAGCACGACTACTGGGGCAAGCTCGTGATGCCCTTCTACAACGAGGTGGCCCTGACTCCTCTCTTCATCTGGGATCCCCGCTGCGCCGCCTCCAACGCGGTGCGCAACTCGATCGTCCAGACCATCGACCTGCCTCCGACCCTCCTGGGCTTCTTCGGCAAGGAGCCGCCACCGGACATGGAGGGCCGGGATCTGCGCGAGGTCATCAGCTTGGACAAGCCCGTCCGGAGCGCGGCCCTCTTCGGGATGTTCGGTGGCTCGGTGAACTGCACCGACGGCCGCTACGTCTATATGCGGGGAGTGAGGACGGCCGACAACGGGCCGCTCTACCAGTACACCCTGGTGCCCATGCACATGAGGCGCCGCTTCACCGTCGAGGAGCTCAGGACGGCGGTCATGGCTCCGCCTTTCTCCTTCACCAAGGGTCTCCAGACCCTCAGGGTCGACGCAGGGGTCTGGGACGAAAGGGAGCCCTACTCGATGTCGGGCATGATGGAGAGCGATTTCCTGCACCAGGACTTCCTCTACGACCTCGAGCTCGATCCCCAGCAGCGCCACAGCCTCGACGATCCCCAGACCCGGGCGCGGCTTGAGTGCCTCATGGCCGCTCTCATGCGGGACAACGATGCCCCGCCCGAGCAGTTCCAGCGCATGGGCCTGGAGGCGGGGCCGCGGACGAAGGCACAGGCGAGGACGGGAGGGGCGTCGTGAGGGCAAGGCCCAACCTCATCTATATCCTCCGACGACATGGGCTACGGGGACGTCTCGGCCCAGAACGAGAAATGCCCCTTCAGGACCCCGAACTTCGACGCGATATGCGAAAGCGGCATCCGGTTCTCCGACGCCCATTCCAGCTCGGCCGTCTGCACTCCCTCGCGCTACAGCATCATGACGGGGCGCTACAACTGGCGCTCGAGGCTCAAGTCGGGGGTCATCTCCGGCTATTCGGAAGCCCTGATCGAGCCGGGGCGCATGACGGTCGCCGACCTGTTCAGGGCAGAGGGCTACCGCACCGCTGCCGTGGGCAAGTGGCACCTGGGCATGGGCTTCGCAAAGACGCCGGACTTCGAATTCAGGCAGGGTTTCGAGACCTGCCCGGGCATCGACTACGCCGCACCGATCGCCGACTCGCCGGTCACGAAGGGCTTCGACTACTACTACGGGATCTCGGCCTCACTCGACATGCCTCCCTACATCTACATCGAGAACGACCGCTTCACCCATCTTCCGGACCGCGAGACCGAGGGCGAGGGCAAGGGCTTCTGGCGCAGGGGCCCTACTGCTCCCGACTTCGTCCACGAGGAGGTGCTGGGCCACCTGACCGACAAGGTCTGCGGGAAGATCGACGAGTACAGGGACGAGCCCTTCTTCATCTACTTCCCCCTGCCCGCCCCCCACACGCCCATCCTGCCCTCGAAGGAGTTCCGCGGGAAATCGGGCACGAACGCATACGGGGACTTCGTCCTCATGTGCGACGCCGTCGTTGGCACGATCACCGAGAAGCTCAAGGCCACAGGGCTCTACGAGAACACCATCCTCATCTTCACTTCCGACAACGGCTGCTCTCCCATGGCCGACTTCGAGGAGCTCAGGCGGCATGGCCACAACCCGAGCTATGTCTTCCGTGGGCACAAGTTCGACATCTGGGAGGGAGGCCACCGCATACCGCTGCTGATCCGCTGGCCGGCCGCCATACCGGCCGGGAAGGTCAGAGCGGGCATCGTCTGCCTCGGCGATCTCATGGCCACGATGGCCGAGCTCCTGGGCGTGGTTCTGCCTGAATCGGCGGGGGAGGACAGCGTCTCGAACCTTCCCCTCTGGCTCGATCCCGATGGGGGCGAGGTCAGGGAGCACATCATCCACCAGAGCTACGACGGCTCACTCTCCCTGCGCATGGGACGCTACAAGCTCGAGATGTGCCCCGGTTCCGGGGGCGAGACGGGACCCATGCCGAACCCCAGCCTCATGAGCGTCGAGGCCTGGACCGACGCGATGCCCGAATTCCAGCTCTACGACCTCGAGACCGACATAGGCGAGAGGCGGAACATCATCGAGGAGCGGCCAGAGCTCTACACGGCCTACCGCAGGCTCCTCGCGGACTGCGTCAGGCGGGGCAGGACCACCCCGGGCGCCCCCCAGGCGAACGATGGCGAAAGAGTCTGGGAAACGGTACAGTGGCTCGAGGAAGAAGCCTAGAGCATGACCAAGTCCCCGAGACCCACCCTGAAGATGATCGCCGAGCTCTGCGGAATCTCCCGCGGCACGGTGGACCGCGTCCTGAACGGACGGGGCAGGGTAAAGCCCGAGATCGCAAGGCGGGTCGAGGAGATCGCCAAGGCCCTGAACTACCAGCCGAACACCGTTGCCAAGTCCCTGGCCACCCAGAGACGCGACATAAAGATCTGCGCCATCCTCCACGTCCAGGGCAACCTGTTCTATGACGATGTCATCAAGGGCATGGAGAAGGCGGCCGGGGAGATCAAGGATTTCGGCATCTCGATCGCCATCAAGCGGGGCGCGAACTTCAGCGTGGAGGCCCAGCTGCGGAACATCGACGAGGCCGTGAGCGAGGGCTTCAAGGCGATCATCCTGATCCCGATGAGCGACGAGCGCATCGTCTCGCGGATCAACGCTCTCGCGGCCGAGGGGATCCCCGTAGTCTACCTGACCAACTTCCTCGACCGTACCGACTACCTCTGCTATGTGGGCTGCGACTATTTCAAGTCGGGCAAGATGGCCGCCGAGCTCTTCCGCCTCCTCGCCGGCGACAGGGCGAGGATCGGGATGATCTCGCCTCCCCTTACCATGCAGAGCATCAAGCTCAGATTCCTGGGACTGAAGGCGGCCATCGAGACCGAGTATATGGGCATGACCCTCGTGGAGGTCGTCGAGATACCGAGCGACGAGGACCTGGCCTACAGCCTGACCCTCGACATGCTGAGGAAGCATCCCGACATAGACTGCCTGTTCTATGCCACAGGAGGCCTCGTCGGCGGATTCAGGGCGGTCAAGGACCTGGGCCTCTACCGCAAACTCAAGATCGTCTCCGTCGACCTCGCGAAGCCCATCATGGAGGCCATCAACGACGGGGGCATTCTCGCGACTATCTGCCAGGAGCCCGAGGACCAGGGCTACCGCGCTGTCAGGATCGCCTTCGAGCGTCTCGTGGCCCACAGCTCGCCGAAGGAGAAGAACTTCCTCATCGACCCCTCGATCAAGATCCGCCAGTCCTTCTAAAGGCTTGCCAGGCTCACCGCCAGGAAGGTTTCCATGAAGATAAGTACATATAGATAATTATTACTTGACCGCTCCACTTCTTCATGGTACCAATCTCACGAAACCCGAGCCGATCTGTCAGATTCACCCGGGTGGCCCAGTAAAATCGTACTCCGAACCGCGGAGCCTACAGCCTGCAAAGGCCAGGGCCAGCGGTCTTCGGGCGGGGGTCCTCCCTGCCCAAAGGTGGCCGGGGAAACCCTGCCGCCTCCCGCCCCTGCCGGCATCGGAAAGGAGTCCACGAACCCAATTCCTTCGCGGGGCTCCCACGCCCTGTGGATGCGGAGGCAGGAGCGATGAGCGACTCTACCGAGAAAAGAGAGGGCGAAGGCCTTCTCGGGAAGCAGACTTCCCGGCGCGATTTCCTGAAATATGCCGGAGGCGGCCTCGCAGGCGCCCTGGCGATGATCACCCTTGGCTGCGCGACGACTGTCCGCACGAGGGAGGGCAGGGAGCTGCGCGTCTGGGCTACTCCTGCGGGTGCCCTTGTGCACGATCCCAACCGCTGTGTCGGCTGCAAGCGCTGCGAAGTCGCCTGCACCGTCCGCAACGACGGGAAGGCCTCGGCCCACATCTCCCGCGTCAAGGTCAGCCGCAACCTGAATTTCGGCGTGAAGGGCGTCAGTTCCGCCTACGCGAAGGCCGACGGCCAGCTCGGCAACTTCCGCATCGTGGCCGAGACCTGCCGGCAGTGCGAGAAGCCCGCCTGTGGCAATGCCTGCCCCACCGGGGCGATCCATGCCGACAGGAAGACAGGGGCCCGGGTCGTCGATGCGAGGAAGTGCGTGGGCTGCGGGGCCTGCCAGACGGCCTGCCCCTGGCACATCGCCACCCTCGACAGGGAGACCATGATCTCCACCAAGTGCACGACCTGCGACGGTGATCCCGTATGCGCGAAGGCCTGCCCCACGGGCGCCCTGAAGCTCTACCCGATCGCCGAGGCCGAGAAGCTCCTCTGGGGAGCCGACGTCGTGAGCGGCGCCACCGCCTGATAGAAGGGGAGAAGAAGCATGGCACAGATATTCGGATACTCAGGCAAGATCCTCCGCGTCGACCTCACGACGGGCAAGATCAGCACCGACGAGACGCTCAAGTACAAGGACTTCATCGGCGGCGAGGGCATGTCGATGAAGATCATGTGGGACGAGGTGGACCCCGGCACCAAGGCCTACGATGCCGAGAACAAGATCATCTTTGGCACCGGCCCCCTTTGCGGCACCGGAGTCCCCTGCTCCGGCAGGACCAACATAACATCCCTCCTCCCCACGAGCCCCTTCAACGGCGTGTCGAGCTCCCACATGGGCGGTTATTTCGCGACCGAGCTCAAGTATGCGGGCTGGGACATGATCGTCGTCGAGGGCAAGGCCGCCAACCCGGTCTGGCTCCGAATCGAGGACGAGAAGGTCACGATCGAGGATGCGCGCTGGATGTGGGGCAAGGGCATCTTCGACACCCAGGCCATGGTCGCCTCCTTCATGGGCAAGGAGGCCCAGGCCGCGGCCATTGGCCAGGCTGGCGAGAACATGGTCAATCTCTCGGTCATCCGCACCGGCGCCTCCCACTCTGCGGGCGGCCACGGCGGCGTCATGGGCTCGAAGAAGCTCAAGGCCATCGGCGTCCGGGGCACGGGCTCGGTGAAGATCGCCGGTGACCGCAAAGACTGGATGGAGCTCGACAAGTTCATGATGAGCATCATCGGGGCGAACAACCAGATGGTCGTCCCGACGACCCCCCAGCCCTGGGCGGAGTTCTCCGACAAGTCCTCGCGCTGGACAGCCCGCAAGGGCCTCTTCTGGGGCGCTGCCAACCCGCCCGTGGAGACCGGCGAGTGCAATCCCAAGGACATGCAGAGCGTGGGCCTGCGCACCCAGAAGGCCATCTTCGACCTCGGCCCCGGGGCCGAGAAGTACACTGTCCGCATGGGCGGCTGCTCCCACTGCCCGATCCGCTGCCATTCCCAGCTCAAGGTTCCCCAGCTCGAGAAGTACGGCATGGACCCCTACGTGGCCAACACCTGCGTCGGCTGGTCGGGCCCGCGCGGGGTCATGTTCAATGGCATCAAGGACTTCGACGGCCACGGCGAGGATTCCAACATCGTCGGCAATGCGATCGGCACCACCCTCGCCGACGACTACGGAGTCTGGTGCAACTATGCCCAGATCGGCCGCGACCTGAAGTACTGCTGGGACAAGGGCGTGTTCAAGCGAGTCCTTCCCGCCGACGAGTACGCCTCCATCCCCTGGGAAAAGCTTGTGAAGGGCGATGCGACCTTCCTGATCGACTTCTACGACCGCGTCGCCTTCAAGAAGGGAGAGTTCTCCCACATCGGCGACGGCTCGGCTGCCATCGCCTTGCGCTGGGGCCTCGGCGACGACTACTGGAACGACAAGAACGGCAAGCTCTGGACCCGTGGCGGCTACCCTGTCCACCATTCCAACGAGGCGGGGGCCCAGGTCGGCGCCCTCATCTCCTGCTTCTCCAACCGGGACGCCCAGAACCACTCTCACATGAACTTCATCGGTTCCAAGCTCCCGATCAAGATCCAGAAGGAGATCGCGGGGGAGATCTTCGGCTCTCCCGATGCCCTGGATCCCCCGAATGACTACAAGCCGATGAATACCTTCAAGGCCCGCTTCGCCGCCTGGGCCCTCAAGCGCAGCATCCTCCACAACTCCCTCACCGTATGCAACTGGATGTGGCCCATGTCGGTGAGCCACGACAAGGAGAGGGGCTACCGCGGCGACACCGGCCTCGAGGCCAAGTTCTTCAGCCTGGCCACCGGCATCAAGATGACGGAGAAAGAGCTCGACGAGGCTGCAGCCCGCTGCTTCACCCTCTTCCGCGCGATCACCGTGCGGCAGATGGGGGATGCCGACCTGCGAGCCGGCCACGACCACATGAACAAGTGGATCACCAAGGCCGACAAGGACAAGGAAGGCAAGGAGATCCCGCAGTTCACTCCCGGCACCATCCAGATGACCGAGGAGGACATGGCCCTCGCCCAGACTATGCTCTACAGGGAGTTCGGCTGGGACGAGAAGACCGGAGCCCCCACCCGGGCCAGCCTCGAGATGTATGGCCTCGCCGGGGTCGCGGAGGACCTGGCCAGGCGCAAGCTGCTACCGTCCTAAGGCCGGAGCGCGAGTTTCGATAGCAGGGGCCGCGCCACGAGGCGCGGCCCCGCATTCATGCGGGGGGAAGGCCAGGATGGACGAAGCGACAGAAAATGGGGGCGGGCCTTCCGGCGCCCTCGAGCCAGCAGCCATAGTGGAGGCGATCAGGGCCAGCAGCGCGGCAGCGGCTCTCTGCTGCCGCTCGGCCCTCTCCTCGCGTTTTCCCAGGGCCGACATCGCCGCACTGGTGGGAGCCTCGGGAGCAGCCGACCTCAGGCTCATCGAGGGAAGGACGGAGACATACTATTTCAGCGAGCTCTCGATGACCCGCGCCTATGCGGTCCACCTTTTCCACGTCGCGGAGAAGGACCCCCTGCGCATGGTCGCCGAGACAGTGCGCGAGGAATCGAGGCTCTACCCCAGGCCCACCGACCTGAGGACCTTCCTGGACCCGCCCTTCGGACTCACACCGTCCGAGCTGGCGGCCACCGTGGGCGCCCTCGAGCTCCAGGAGGAGGGGCGCGACATCGCCCAGGTGAGGGCATCGAACGGCGCTCTCTACCTCTACTGCACAAGCTACCTAGTGCCGGCCCTAGCCCTGAGTCTCGCCGAGTGGATAGAGGTCGGCCAGAAGGACAACCCCTAGAAACCGGCCCCTACAGGGGGAACTGGGTGGCCTGCCCCGCGACTATGTACCAGGTAACGAGCATCGCGTTGATGAAGGCCCCGGCATAGATGCGTCCCGTTTTCTCGAAGAACCATGTCGACACGAGGGAAGCCACGACCATGAGGGGCAGGAACTGGATCGCCACGATCGTGTTCAGGGGCTCGCCTGGGCTGAGAAGGGTGCCGCCGGCGAAGAGGGGAGCGTATTCCAGGGCCAGGAATAGCAGGAAGCCCCCGGCCATCAGCATCAGGTTCGCCCACCAGCGCCTGGGAGCCCCGGCCTTGGCCAGCCGCAGCTGTCCGAAGAGCACTGTCCCTTGGATAAGGAAGAAGACGGCAAAGGGCAGGACGTAGCGCCAGAACACGCCGAACTGAAGGGGCGAGGGGGCCTTGAGGGCCAGGATCCAGAAGCGGAAGTCGATCCTGAAGAAATGGTCCGAGGCCAGGACCAGGTCCCAGCCCGCGGAGACGATGATCGCGGCGAGAAGGAGTTCGCGGGCGATGGCAGGCCAGTCGATGGAGCCATCGCTCTCGGCTAGGCCATAGGTCGCGGCTGTCCCCCCCGCCTTCCGGTTCGAGAGGAAATGCCAGAGCAGGAAGAGGATGAGGCTCAAGACAGAGCCCAGCAGGGCCCAGACCATGATCTGGCTCGTGATCGTCTGGGGAAAGAGCCATGAGGCCCTTATCCTGGCGCCCAGCTTCAGGAAGGGATAGAAGAGGAGGACAGGCAGGGCCATGAAGAGGATGGCCCCGATCCACCAGGGCCCTCCCGAGAGAGCCCTCGCCGCGGGTTCCGGGCGCAGCGAGGCGGCAAAGGTCCTGGTCCCGAGCAGCATGCCACCGAGTCCGAGGATGAAGGATACGAAGCCCACGAAGGCCAGGAGGCAGCCCAGCTCCTTCCAGATCCAGACCTGCTGCGGGCTCGGGATGGCCTTGGCCCCTTTCAGGGTCTGGGCAAACCAGTCGATTGAATGGCCGATGGCCGCGTTCGACTCCTGGGAAGGAACCCTTGATAACTATATGCGCCGAAGTTAGGCGGTCAAGGCAGGCGCAGGCTTGGCAGGAGGCCTTCCCGGCCCTCCTGGGGCCAGTGGGGAGGCCCTTGCAATGGCACAAAAGCCGTGATAATGTCACGCCGTCACAGGGAGTAGCCTGCCGCCTTTGACAGGGTGGAGGAACGGTTCGTCAGCACGGAGCCTCCTAAGGCTCCCGGCCGTTCTGCCCCGGTTCCGGGATTGGCGAGACTGTACGGCGGTGGCCGTATGGTCCGCGCCCGACTGACCCGGATTAAGGAGCACACGAATGCCGCTCAGCCTCGACTGGGACTTTGCCGTCCGCTTCCTGAACATCACCCTGATTGACATCGCACTCTCGGGCGACAACGCGATCGTGATCGGCATGGCCGCCGCATCGCTTCCAGCCAGAAGCAGGAAATGGGCCATCATCCTTGGTGGCCTGCTCGCCATCGTGCTCCGCATTGGCCTCACCGCCATCGCGTCGATGCTCCTCCTCATCCCCCTGCTCTCCGCAATCGGCGGCCTCGCACTGGTCTGGGTCGTCTATAAGCTCCTCAAGCCGAACGAGGCCGCGGGTGTGGACGAGAAGCAGAAGCAGGCCGCCAACCTCCGCCAGGCCATCGTCCTCATCCTCACCGCGGACTTCATGATGAGCCTCGACAATGTGATCGCCGTCGCGGGCTCGGCTCATGGCAACCTCTTCCTCCTGATCGCGGGCCTTCTCCTCTCGATGCCCCTCCTCATGGTGGCGGGCGGAGCGGTGTCGGCCCTCATCGACAAGGCGAAGTGGCTGCTCTATGTCGGAGCGGGCGCGATTTCCTTCACGGCTGCCCGGATGATCTTCGAGGACAAGGTCGTCTCTGGAAGTCTCGAGCTGCACGGCATTGTCATCACCCTCATTTCCCTTGGGGTGGCCGTGCTCATGCCCCTCGGCTTTGTATTCGCCCGAAGGCTCGCCTCGAGTTTCGCGAGGAAGGACTAGGCAAAGGAGTCGGGCCCGTCGCTGGCGGGCCCGCGATCGCCCTCCCGCACCCGCACCCGCACCTGCAGCCGCCCCCGCAGCCGCAGCCGCGCCTAAAAATGCCTAGGCTGGCGGCGGGGATGTCCTCTGCCTTAGGGCAGGGCTCGCACCGCTGCTTCGCGTTCCCTGAAACAGGAGACCGTCGAGGCCACGAGGGCGTCCATCACGCTTACATTGCAGGGACTCGTCGACAGGACATAGGGATCAGGGAAGGGTCCCAGTGGCTCGGGCGTCAGGAATCGGCCGCTCTCGTTCATCCCGGCCAGATAGGCCGCCATGATGACGGTGTCGAGGTCGAGGCTGCCCGTGCCCAGGGCGTCGCGGTTCGTGTCGGCGAGGTGGAGGTTGGCGAGCCTGGCCCCCGCCCCGAGGATGGCCCGGCCGACGTGGGCTTCCTCGAGGCTCATGTGGTAGGTGTCGCCGTTGATGTGGCCGATGGCCGGGTGGTCGACCTTCTCGAGATAGCGAAGGGCGTCGGAGACCGAGTGGACGAGGCTCACCTCGGCGGCCCGGATGGGCTCGACCGCGGCCTTGATCCCGGTCCTGGCGAAATCGGGACCGCACTTGCGCAGGGCCTCGGCCGAGCGCGCGAGCTCTGAGCCGTCGACCGCTAGGGGGCGCCCGACGGCCGAGGGCACGACGATGAGGTAGGAGGCCGAGAGTCCGGCGAGGGTCTCGAGCTCCCGTCTCACATAGTCGATCGCGTTCTGCCTCGAGTAGACGCTGGGGCTCGAGAGATCGTTGTCGCCCGAGAACATGCCGCAGGCTCCCGAGACCCTGATGCCCGAGGCGGCGAGCTCCGCTCGCAGCTTGTCCATGGGGATGCCCGAGTCGGCCGTCCAGCGGTCGCCTTTCAGCTCGACGAAGCCGATACCGTTCCGGGCCAGGCGGTCGAGGCTCGCGCCAATGTCCTCGAGGCCGAACATCCAGACGCTCCACGAGAGGTCGATTTTCCGCTCGAAGCGCGCGGGATCGGCCTTTCTCGCCACGAGATAGGCCTCGCGGATCTCGTCGCTCCTGCGCTGCCAGTTCTGCTTACCAATCCCAGCCTTCACGGCCTTGCTTTCCATGTCAGATGCTCCCTACGCGTCCCGAGCGGCCGCGCTTCTGGCTCAGCGCGCTCACCGCGACCGAGAGGATGATGAGAAGCCCGAAGGTCACGTCCTGGAAATAGGGACTGACCTGGAGCATGTTGAGGGCGTTGGAGATGACGCCCATGAGGAGGACCCCGAAGAAGGTGCCCACTATCCGGCCCTTGCCCCCGGTCATCGGCGTGCCGCCTATGACGACGGCGCCTATCGCCTGGAGCTCGATGCCAGCCCCCGTCGAGGGCTGGGCGGCCCCGATCCTCGAGAGGAGCATGGTCGCGGCGATCCCCACAAGCAGACCGTTGATCGCGAAGAAGGCGAGCTTGTTCGCGTTGATGCCTATGCCCGAGAGGAAGGCTGCGCGCTCGTTCGAGCCGATCGCGTAGACCCTCCGGCCCAGGCGGGTCCGGCCCAGGAGGAAGCCCATCGCCGCGTAGACGGCCAGGCTCAGCAGGAAGATCAGGGGCAGGACACCGAAGAAGCGGGTCGAGCCAAGGCCCTCGAACTTCCCGTAGATCGTCTGCAAGGTGGCCTGGGTCATGAAGAGGGCTATGCCCTTGAACACGCCCGTGGTCGCCAGCGAGATGATGAAGGAGGGCGCCTTGAACAGGATCGAGTTGGTCCCGACAAAGAGGGCGCAGGCCAGGGAGACGGCGAGGCCCGCGGCTATGGCCTGGGCATAGGGCACATTGGCCTTCATCAGCATCGCCATCACGCAGGAGGAGAGGCCGATGTTGGCTCCGACCGAGATGTCGAAGTTGCCGGAGATGATGAGTATGGTCGCCCCCGAGGCGACGACCCCGAGGGTCGAGATCTGCTCGAAGATGTTGACGATGTTGTTGACCCTGAAGAAGCGCGGATTGATCGCGCCGGTCACACAGGAGATGATGATGACTACCAGGAGCAGGAGGAACCACTGGCTCCCCAGGATGTTCGCTCTCGCCTTGCCAACCCTGCCCATCCGGGGGCCCCCTTCACATGCCGATGAATTCCTTGATCAGGTACTGCTCGTCTATGCCCTTGTTGTCCACGATCCTCACCATGCGGCCCGCCCGCATGACAGCGATGCGGTCGCTCATGGAGAGGAGCTCGGGCATGTCGGAGGAGATCATGATGACGCACTTCCCGCGGCGCGCGAGGTCTACCATGAGCCTGTAGATCTCCTGCTTGGCGCCGACGTCGACGCCCTTGGTGGGCTCGTCGAAGATGTACAGCTCGGCGTCCTCGAGCATCCAGCGCGCGATGACGGCCTTCTGCTGGTTGCCGCCCGAGAGGGAGTCGATCGCCTGGGCCTGGCTCGAGACCGCGATGTGGAGCTTCTCTATCAGGCCGGCCGTGAGCCTCGCCTCCCCGCGGAGGTCGAGCACGGGGCCGCCGGAGAACTCGTTGTGCGCCACCGCGACATTCTCGGCCACGCCGCGGATGCCGAACATGGCGTACTTCTTCCTGTCCTCGGTGATCAGGCGCACTCCCTTGCGGATCGCGTCGGCGGGGTCGCGCGGCGTTGCAGACCTGCCGTCGATGCGGAGCTCCCCGGCCTCGCGTCTGAACATGCCGTAGATGAGGCCGGCGAGCTCGCTGCGGCCCGAGCCCACGAGGCCCCCGATGCCGAAGATCTCGCCCCGCCTCAGCTCGAAGCCCACGTCCTCGACGACACCGCTCCAGCGCATGCCCCTGACCTCGACGGCGACCTCGCCGATGACGACCTTCTCCCTCGCGAAGAACAGCGAGGCGTCGCGGCCGACCATGCTGCGGATGACGAAGTCGACGTCGACCTCGGCCCTGGGCCAGATCCCCACGCGTTCCCCGTCCTTGAGGATGAGGATCGTGTCGCCGATCTCGAAGACCTCTTCCAGGTAGTGCGATATGTAGATGATCGCGATGCCGCGGGTCTTCAGGTCCTTCACCAGGGCCATGAGGGAACGCTTCTCCTCGTAGCCGAGCGAGCTCGTCGGCTCGTCCATGATGAGGATGCGGGCGTCCTGGTGCAGGGCCTTCACGATCTGGAGGTTCTGTTTCTGGGCCGCCGAGAGGGACTCGACGAGGGCCGAGGCCTCGATGTCGATGTGCAGGAGCTCGAGATAGCCCCGGGCCGCCTCCTCCTGGGCAGGGCTGTCCACGACGAGGCCGGCCAGCGCTCCCCGCTCGGCGCCGAGGAAGATGTTGTCCGCCACGGTGAGGGACTCGATAAGCTCGACGTCCTGGTAGATTGTGGCTATGCCCAGGGCCATGGCCTCGCGGGGCTTGAGAGAGGGCCTGGACCTGCCGCCCAGGATGACCGAGCCCAAATCCGGCTCCACGGCCCCCGAAAGGATTTTGATGAGGGTGGACTTGCCGGCGCCGTTCTCTCCCACGACGCAGAGCGCCTCGCCGGAGCGAAGTTCGAAGGAGACCCCAGAGAGGGCGGGGCGCTGGGCCCCGTAGGATTTCGTGATCCCCTCGACGCCGAGGACCCTGTCTTGTGCCTTCATCGCCCTCTCTCCCCGATCGATGTGAGGGGACGGCCCCGGACCCGCCCGAGGCCGTCCCCATCCACATCCTAGTATGCTTATGCGCTCGTGAGTCTCAATACAGGCCGTTGAACTGGGGGAAGTACTTCCTGGTCAGGTCGAGCCAGACCGAGTCGACCTCCCAGGGGATGACCTTGGTCTTGTCGTTCATCGTGTCCATGTTCACCGGGGTTATCGGGAGCATGATCTGCTGGTTCTTCTTGACCACCTTGCCCGTCGCGTAGGCGTGGAGGGCGAGGGCGGAGATCATCCCTTCCCAGCCGGGGGAGGAGGAGACCGAGTACTTGATCGAGCCTTCGCGGACGAGGTCGATGCCGGGGGGCGAGCCGTTGGAGGCGATCACCTTGATCGGCTTGTTGAGGGTGCCGCGGGTCTTGAGGGTGCGCACGACGGCCGCCGCCATGTCCTCGTTGAAGACAAAGAGGACGGAGAACTTGGTGCCGGACTCGACGAGGTCCTGGGCCTGGTTGACGGCGACGTTCGGGTCGTACTTGCCGTCGCGGATGGCGACGATCTTGTTCTTGCCGAGCTTCGCGACCTCGGGCTCGAAGGCGGCGCGGAACATCTGCACCGGCACGTGCTCGAAGAGGCCCATGATCATCGCGATGTTCTCGCCGGGGTAGTTCTTGGCGATGTACCCGGCGACGTCCTTGCCCATGGCGCCCCAGTCGAAGTCGATGCAGCCGACGATGTCGTAGCCCGACTTGAGGGCGAGCCCGGCGTTGTCGGTGACGACCAGGGGAATGTTCGCCGCCGCGCATTTCTTGGCCGCGATGTTGGCCCCGTTCTGGTTGAAGGTGAACACGCACATGCCGTCGACGCCCTGGTTGATGAGGGAGTCGATGTTGGCGATTTCCTTCTCGGGGTTGTAGTCGGAGTTGAAAACGATGACCTTCGCCCCCGCCTTCTCCGCCGCGTAGACGAAGCCGTCCACATCGCGCTTGTACCAGGTGTCCGGTCCGGGCGTCACATAGCCGTAGACCATCTGCTTGCCCGCCGGAGCCGCTGCGACGGGGAGGAACCCGCCCACCAGCATGAGAACGGCGAGGACAAGGAACACTACCTTCTTCATCAAAACCTCCTATTGGAATGCAATTTCTCTCTAGCGCTCTTCCGGGATATCGAGGGCCTCGAGGGTCTCGCGGAGCCAGTGCAGGGAACGCTCGATGAGGGGCCCGCCCTGGCCCTCGCATTCGAGGCTCAGGGTGCCTTCGTAGCCCGACTCCCTGAGCATCGTGAGGATCCGCTTGATGTTGTCGGCGTTGACTCCGTCGCCTATCGCGCTGTGGCTGATCCCGATGCCGGTGTCCTTGCCGCGCGCCGCCTCGGCGAGGCTCTTGGCGACGTCCTTGATGTGGACGTGCTTGACCTTCCCGAGGAAGCGCCTGCAGAAGGCGACGGGGTCGTTGCCCGCGATGAAGGAGTTGCCCGTGTCGAAGTTGAGGCCGAGGCGGTCGGACTTGGTGAAGTCGAGCATCTTCTCGACCATGTCGGGCTTGGTAGTGAAGTAGCCGTGGATCTCGATGTTGATGTTGATCCCGTAGGCCTCGGCGGTCTCGACGATGAGGCCGTAGCTGCGCTTCATCGCCTCCATCGCCTCGGTGTCGGAGAGGCCATCGGGCTTGTGGAGCCCGTCGGTCGTCGCGATGTTCGGGCAGCCCGCAAGCTTGGCCCAGGGTATGGTCTTGAGGACGTAGGGCACACCCCAGGTGGGCCCGTCCCTTCCCGAAAGGGGATAGGCCGCGTCGACCTGGGAGAAGGCGACGCCGTAGCGGGCCATCTTCTCCCTGAGGAGGACGGGATCCTCGATGAGGGAGATATGGGGGAAGTAGCCCAGGCCGTGGATCCAGGACACGCCCTCGATGACTCCGCACTCGATGGAGTGGACATCGTTGCGCTGGGCCCACTGCAGGCATTTCTCGAAGCTGAACACGGCCGAATTGAAGGCGTCTGTGTGGAAGCCGATGCGCATGATCCCCCCCATCGCCAGCCCGGGCTGGCTATCTTGTTCTAATAAGTTATACCAATGATCTAAGGCCCAGATCGCCTTTCTGTCAAGCGGGAATCCGCCGGAAAGCCCGGGACTGGGCCTTGGACGAGCCTTGGAAGGTCCCTTTCACCGGGTCATCCCCGGTGCGGCCCCTCTTGGCGGCGGCCACGGCCCGGGCGATACTTGTCCGCCATGGCGAAAGCTGGAAGGGTGGCGTTGGTGGGGGCGGGGAGCCTGAGCCACGGCAAGAGGCTCATCGACGATCTCCTTACGGTGAAGAAGCTTGCGGGCGGGAGCCTGGTCCTCATGGGCATCCATCCCGCCAGGCTCGAGGTCGTGGCAGCCTACGCGCGGCGCTCCGCCTCGGCCCTCATGCCTTCGCTCGGGATCATCGCCACCACGGGACTGGAGGAGGCCCTGGAGGGGGCCGACATCGTCCTCTCCCTCTTCGATGCGGGGGGCTTTGCCGCCTTCGACCTCGACTGGAGGATCGCGCGCAGCCATGGCCTGGATACCTGCATCGGCGACACCGTGGGCCCCCTGGGCACGATGCGCGCCCTGCGCAACGGCAAGGTCATGCTTGGCCTCGCCTCTGCGATGGCCGAGCACTGTCCCCAGGCCCTCCTGGTGAACTATGTGAACCCCATGGCCCCCATGGTCTCAGCCGCCGCCCTGAGGGGCATAGCCTGCGTGGGGATCTGCGGCGGGGTGGAATCCACCCGCTCCTTCCTGGCAAGGACCCTCGGGCTCGAGGGGACAGAGCTCCGCACGGTCTTCGCCGGCGTGAACCATCTTGCCTGGCTCCTCGAGCTGGGCGGGCCCGGGGGCGACCTATACCCCCGCTTCCGCGAGCTCATGCGCGATGCAGAGCGCAGCGGGGCAGAGGCGGTGCGCGCCGAGATCCTCCAGCAGTTCGGCTACTTCGCGACCGAGAGCTCGGGCCACCTCTCCGATTTCTTTCCCTGGTTCAGAAGGGACGCCGGGCTCCGCACTCGCTACTGCTCGGCCCCTGGCTACGCCGGGGCCTCGGGGGCCTACCACAAGCTCTCGGCCTTCCTCCAGCGCAGGATCGGCCAGGCCGACTACCTTGAGGGGGCCGAGCCCTCGATGACCAGGAGCCCGGATTACGGAAGCGCCATTGTCGAGGCCCTCCTCGGTGGAGGAAGCCTGGGCTTCCATGGCAATGTGCCTAACCATGACGGCTCGGGCTCTTCCCTCATTCCCGCCCTGCCCCTGGGCGCCTGCGTCGAGCTGCCAGTTCTTCTCAAGGGCGGGAGGCTCTCATTTCCAGCCCCGCCCAGGCTCCCACCCCAGCTCGCAGCCCTGTGCATGCCGAGCGCCCTCCAGGCCGGCCTCGCCCTCGAGGCCCTCCTTTGCGAGGATCCCGAGCTCGTCTTCGCCGCCATGGCCGCCGACCCCCTGACTTCCTCTGTCCTCGACCTGCCCGGGATCCGCTCCCTGGCCTCGCAGCTTCTCAAGGCCAATGAGGAATGGCTTCCCCAGGGGCTCAAATCCCCCTTGAGGGAGACGGGGACCATTGTCTCCCAACCGGGGCGGGCCCGGCCGAGGAGCCATGGCGAGGATCCGATGATCGCCCTGGTCAGGGACTACGAGAGGAAGAGGAGGGAGGGGAGGAGAGGTTCCGGACCGAGTCGCGGCTCATGATGGTAGTGTCGATCACGGTCCGGGAGCGGAGCCTCACCTCGGGATGGTAGATCCTGTCGAGGATGATCTTGGCCGCGAGCTCGCCCATGTACTCGCTCGGGTGGTCGAGGGAGCTGAGGCGGGGGAAGGAGTAGCGGGCGAGGTCGGAATTGTCAAAGGCGATCAGGGATAGCTCCTCGGGGATCCGTATGCCGTTGCGTCTCGCCTGGTGCATGAACATGAAGGCTTCGTCGTCGGAAGAGCAGATGACGGCCGTCGGCATCGCCCTCTTGCCGGAGAAAAGGCCCCTGATCTGGCCATAGGTCCCGAAGGAGGAGGTCTGGCCATGGATTCCGACGAGCCACTCCTCCCTGACCTTCGCGCCCACCTTTTCGAGGAAGCCGAGGGCTCCCTCCTTGCGCAGGACCTTGGGCCTGTAGTTCGAGCTGTAGATGATGCCTATGTCGCGGTGGCCCCGTTCCCAGAGGTACTCTGCTGCCCGCCTGCCCGCGGCCGTCTCGTCGATGACGATGCTCGTGAAGTCGTAGCCTGGATACTCGGCATCGAGGAGGACGACGGGGACCCCCGCCGCCTCGAACTCGCCCAGGATGTCGGAATTCCCCCTTTTGCCCTCCTCGAGGACGGGGGTGATGATGAGGCCGTCGATGCCCCGCTTGCGAAGGGAGAGGAGTACTGAGCGCTCCTGGGCCGCGTCGTACCAGGACTCGTTGAGGAGGAGGGTGAAGCCGTCGCGCTGGACAGTCTGGTTGCAGGCCGAGACGATGCGCGGGAAGATGTACGAGGAGATCCTGAAGCTGACCATGCCGATCAGCATGGAGCCGCTTTGGGTCCTCTTGACGCAGAAGGTGCCCACGCCCTGCCTGCTCTCGACCAGGCGTTCCTTCACGAGCTCGTTGACTGCCTGCCTCACGGCGTTGCGCGACACCTCGAAACGCTCCATGAGCTCGGACTCGGAAGGGAGCTTCTCCCCGGGGATGATGAGGCCCGACTCGATCTTGGAGCGGAGGAAGGTCTGGACGGTCTCGTACTTCTTCATGCCTTTCCCGCTGCTTGTTGGAACAAGTTGCTCCATTGTATGCCGAAGCCCGGAACGCGGCAAGCCGGAAGAAGGCCCGTGGTCCGGGTTCAATGGGCCGCAGCTCCTTCACCTCGGCACGAAATTCCAGCTTCCGCCCTTCCTCGCTACCTTGCTCCTCAAGGAGAGCCAGAACAGGACCAGGAGGAGGGCGCCCAGGATCTCGATGGCGAAGGACAGCAGGTAGATGTCGGCGATCCTCATCCCTGCTCCTTCGTAGAGCCAGGTGCCGAGGGCCGGGCCCATGAGGCCCCTGATGCCCACGAGGCTGTTGTGGAGGCCGATATAGAGGCCAAGCTTCGACTGGTCGGCGAAGAGCATGATCGTGAACAGGGGGAGGAGGTCCCAGCCGGCGTTGGCAATTCCACTAAGGAAGGCTCCCGGGACCAGGTGGATAGAGGAACCGGCGAGGGCGAAGCCGAGGATGCGCGTCGAGGAGAGGAGGACGGTCGCGATGAGAAGGAGGAAGGGATCGATCCTGCTAGCCAGCCGCGTGCAAAGGATGTAGCCGAGGACCATGGCGGCCAGGGGGACAGTGCCCAGCACGAAGCCGGCCGCCCCGTAGCCCGCCCCCAGTTCGTCCACGAGGCGGATGGGCTCGAGGGGAATTGTCAGCTTGTCGGGGAATCCCAGGATGAAGAAGATCCCCATGTAGACGAGGAAGGACCTGTCCCCCGCGAGCAGGGCGAGGGAGGCGCGGAAGCCCTGTTTCGCGACCCTCTCCAACTCCTCCCTGGGACTGGCCCTGGGCCTTACCTTCCTGAACAGGAGGGAACTCGCGGCTCCCACGGCCGCCGCGATGGGGAAGAGGATCCTGAAGCCCCCGGGAATGGCCTGGAGGAAGGCCCCGGAGAAGGCGGCGCAAAGTGCGGATACCGTCGTCATCATTATGCGTATGTGGCCCATGGCCCTCGCGCGGTGACGGTTCGAGTAGTTCGAGAGCATGAGGCTCGAGTATGCCGGTCCCCCAAGGCTTGAGAGCACGAAGTAGAAGCTCATCACCACCAGGAAGGCCAGGGGCGAGGCGATCAGGGCCACCAGGGCGAGGGAGAAGCGGGCGATGAAGCTGGGCCAGAAGACGTAGGCGACGAGGTCCCCATCGCGCGCCAGGTGGCCGAACCAGAGGTTGAGCAGGAGGCCGACGAACTGGCTCGCCATGAGGAGGGCCAGCATAGTCGAGTCCATGCCGAGCTTGCGCCCGACGACTCCGATGAGGGGGATGACGAGGCCGTGTGTCACCCCGGCGCAGAATCCGGCCCTCGCGTCGTAGACGAGGGTTGCCCGGTCGGAGAGGGGGAAGGTCCCGAAGTACAACGAGATGCTTTCTTTGATGGGGCGCATGATTGCGGGAGGATAACCTTCTTTCGCGGCCTTGTAACGGGGAGTCCCATGACTCGCAGCCAATTCTACAGGCCAATGCCCAGTCGTCAATAGCGCCTCGCCAAGCCGAGATATCCGGTCGCGGAAGAGCCGGGTCTAGCTATCCCCGTCCTTGGAGCGTATCTCGACGCGGCGGATCTTGCCCGAGATGGTCTTTGGCAGCTCGCTCGCGAACTCGATGATGCGCGGATACTTGTAGGGCGCGGTGACCTTCTTCACGTGGTCCTGGAGCTCGGTCACGAGGTCCTCGCTCGCCACGTAGCCCTTGGCGAGGACCACCGTCGCCTTGACGACGGCGCCGCGGTCGTGGTCGGGCACTCCGGTGACGGCGCACTCGAGGACAGCCGGGTGCTCGACGAGGGCGCTCTCGACCTCGAAGGGGCCGATCCTATAGCCCGAGCTCTTGATGAGGTCGTCGGCTCTGCCGACGAACCAGTAGTAGCCGTCTTCGTCCCTCCAGGCCATGTCGCCCGTGTAGTAGACTCCGCCGTGCCATGCCCGCGTGGTGAGCTCCTCGTCGCGGTAGTAGCCCTGGAAGATGCCCCAGGGCCTGCGTCCCTCGGTGCGGACGACGATCTGTCCCTCCTCGCCTGCCTCGCAGGAACGGCCCTCCTCATCGACTACGTCGACATCGTAGCCGGGGCCGGGCTTGCCCATGGAGCCCGGCTTGGGCCGCAGGCCCTTGAAGGTCGCCACGGTGACGATCAGCTCGGTCTGGCCGTAGCCCTCCATGAGCTCGAGACCAGTGGCCTCGAGCCAGCGCTCGTAGACCTCGGGGTTCAGGGGCTCGCCCGCCACCGTGCAGCTCTCGAGGGAACCGAGGTCCCAGTTCGAGAGCTCCTCCTTTATGAGGTAGCGGTAGATCGTGGGCGGGGCGCAGAAAGACGTTATGCGGTACTTGGCGATCACGTCGAGGAGGTCCCGGGGCTTGAACTTCGAGCCGTAGTCGTAGACGAAGACAGAGGTCCCCCAGAGCATCTGGCCATAGAGCTTGCCCCATGCCGCCTTGGCCCAGCCCGTGTCGGCCACGGTGAGGTGGAGGCCTCCTTCCCGGCACTGCTGCCAGTAGCCGGCGGTGATCAGGTGTCCGAGCGGGTAGCTGTAGTCGTGGGCGACCATCTTGGGCATGCCCGTCGTGCCCGAGGTGAAGTAGAGGAGGAAGCGGTCGCCCTTCGAGCTCGCCTCGCCGCCTGTGGGGCGGGGGAAGGAGGGCGAGGCCGAGGCGAGGCCGGCCCCGAAGTCGAGCCATGGCGGAGCGCCGGGCGCGGCGGTCAACCCAGAGGCGCCCGCTCCCGGCGCGCCGGCTTCGGCTGGTGCACCGGTCTTGGTCCCGGCCCCGGCGCGGGTCCTGACAAAGGCCTTGCGCACGAGGCTCGGCGAGCTCGCCTGGGCCTCGTCGATGCGCGCCATGATGTCGCTGTCTGCGACGGAGACGATCATCCTCACGTCGGCGGCCTTGTTTCGGTACACGATGTCCTTGACGGTCAAGAGGTGGGTCGCGGGGATCGCGACGGCGCCCAGCTTGTGGAGACCGAGGATGGCGGCCCAGAACTCGTGGCGCCGCCTCAAGATGAGCATGACGGCGTCGCCCTTGCCGATGCCCTCGGCCTTGAAGAGGCTGGCTGCGCGGTCCGAGAGCTCCTTGAGCCGGGCGTAGCTGAATACCTCCTCTCCGCCCTCGTCGTCGCACCAGACCAGGGCGGTCCGGGAAGGCTCGATCCTGGCCCACTCGTCGACCACGTCGAAGGCGAAGTTGAAGGAGGGAGGCATCCTGATGTCGAAATTGTCGCGGAAATCCTCGTAGGAGGAGAACTCGATGCGCGGGAGGAAGCGCTCGCTGAGCGCGCTCATTTCCCTGCCCCCAGGGTCACGGCGAGGAAGGTCGCGCCCTCGTCACCTATGGCGGCCATCGCGTGCTCCTTGCCGGAGTCGAAGTAGACGGAGTCTCCCTCGGCGAGCTCGAGCTCGTGGCCGTCGATGATGACCTCCATGCGGCCGGAGAGGAGGTAGTTGAACTCCTGGCCCTCGTGGGCGTAGCCGTGGGCCGCGGCGGCCTTCCCCGGCTCGACAGTGACGAGGAATACCTCGGCCTTGCGGCCCTGGAAGTTGTAGGCGAGGTCGCGGTAGCGGTATTCCTTCCTGCGCTCGACCTCGAGCCCCCTTCCCTTGCGGACGAGGCTGTAGACCTTGAGGCGGGGCTCCTCACCGGTGATGAGGGCGGTCACGTCGACACCAAGCCGGGCGGCGGCGCCCAGGAGGACTCCCACGGGTATGTCCTCCTCGCCCTCCTCGTAGCTCCCGAGGCGTTCGACCTCAAGCTTCAACTCGGCTGCCAGGGTCTCCCGGGTGATCCCGGCCATCTCGCGGATGGCCTTCATCCGCTCTGCGATTTCGGAGTAGGCTTGGGTCATTGGTCGTGCCTCCGCCCGAGGAGTATAGACAGGTTTCTACGGATAGTGTCAACGTGCCATTGTCCGCGACAGGCCGTCTCGGGTATAGTCTCCATCTCGCGATCGGCCCATACCGGGAGCATACAATGAAGCTTCGGAACGTCAGCACCTGCCTCCTTCTTGTCCTCCTGTTTGCCGGCCCGGCCCCGGCCAGGCTCGGGGCCCAGGAGAAGGCGGTCCAGGTCCAGCCCTTGGCCTCCCCGGCCTTTCCGAGGGGTCTCACGGCCGAGACTGCCGATCTGGTCGTGAGGGGGAGGACGGGGCAGAACGAGAGTGTCTTCCTCGACCTCAAGACCATCATGGCCCTCCCCTCGGTCAGCTTCCACAGCCTCGATCCCTGGGACGGCAAGGAGCACGGCTTCACCGGCATCCCCCTCAAGCAGCTGATGGCCTGGATCGGAATCGACGAACAGGCATCGCGTCTCATCCTCACCGCCAGGAACAAGTACTCGATACCGGTGAGGCGCGAGGACTACGAGAAGCACGGCTACATCCTCGCCTACATGATCGACGGCAAGGCCTTCTCGGCAGAGCCGTCCACGAAAAAGCGCGGCCCCCTCGCGATCGCCATCGACTTCTCGAAAAACCCGGAACTTGCGAGCGACCTCTACAAGCACCAGCTTGTCTGGCAGCTCGTGGACATCTTGGTCCAGTGAGGCCGCCCATCCTGTCGCAGAGGCGCCTGCCCCCCTTGCTGCCCCTTGCGATCCTTGGCGCGGCCAGCCTTGCCGCCCTTCTCGCCCTGGCTTTCTCCAACGCCCTCGAGCTGGGCAAGCTCGCGCGCGAGGACTCGGCGAGCTACAAGGAAAACGTGATCGACCAGAGCGCCTCGCTCTCGCGGGTGATCTTCGCGGCCCACCGCGTCCTCATCTTCTCCCCCCTCCCTGGAGAGGCTCCGCAAGCTGCCCTCGAACGAAGGCTCAACTCGAGCGCGGGCCTTCTGAGCCACGCCCAGTATGTGACGAGGATCGACCCCAATTTCCTCGCCCCCCAGCTCGGGAGCGACCCCCTCCTGCTCGGCGAGAGGAGCGCCGAATCCGACCGTGACTACGAGGCGGCCCTTGCCGGCCTGCGCGGGACTTTGGAGCTTGCGACGGCTTCCCGTGGCATTGCCGTGGCGGGCAGGCTCCTCGATGACTTCGCCTCGGCGACGGGGAGATTCATGGTCCTCCTCGAGGCCCGGAGCATGGTTCTTGTCCAGCTGGAGGACTACCTCTTCGCGACCTCGAAGGCGAGGATAGCCCACCTGGTAAGCCACAGCGAGATCCTGATCCTCTCCTTCTCGGCATTGTTCCTGGTCCTCGGAGCCTCGATCGCCCTCTACCTCCGCTCGATGCTGAAGACCCAGGCCGAGCTGTCCCTGCACCGCAGCCACCTCAGCGAGATGGTCGACCAGAGGACCTCTGAGCTCAGCACCGCCCTCAGGGAGAAGGATACCCTGCTCAAGGAGGTCTACCATCGCGTCAAGAACAACCTCACGATGGTGAACAGCCTCATCAGCCTCCAGAAGTCCGAGAGCCCGAGAGAGGCCCTCGGCTCCTACGAGGACCTTGAGAGCAGGATCCAGGCGATCTCCCTGATCCACGAAAAGCTCTACAGGAGCTCTGACCTCCAGAACATAGACATGGGTGAGTACCTGGGCGAGCTGGCGAGCAGCCTCCTGCGCTCCCTTCGCGACGAGCCCGGGTCGATAGAAGTCGAGCTCGTGGCCCCGGCCATAAGGCTGCCCGCCGACATCCTCATCCCCCTTGGCCTCATCGCGACCGAGATCGTCACCAATTCCATCAAGCACGGCTTTGGCGCGCGGCCGCGGGGCAAGGTCTCCATCCGGGCAGCCAGGGGCGAACGCGGCCTTGAGCTCGTGATAGCCGACGACGGCGCGGCCCCGGAGTCGGCCGAGACCATCCTGAGGAGCCGCTCCCTCGGGGCCCTCCTCGTCCAGGACCTCTGCGGCCAGCTCGGCGGTTCCCTCGAGCTCTCCGTCGAGGGCGGGGTGAGCTACCACTTCGTGTTTCCGGGGATTGGCTAGGGCGGGAAGGGGGAGGGAGCATGGACGGGAAGGGCATCGCAGCCTACATCGATTCGCACGGACGGGAATACACCGCTCTCGCGAAGGACATCTGGGAGCATCCCGAGACCTCCTACCAGGAAGAGAGGTCCTCGGCCCTCCATCGCGATCACCTGGGAGCCCTGGGTTTCCGCATCACAGAGTGCCCCGAGATGAAGCATTCCTTTTTCGCCGAGAAGGGGAAGGGGAAGCCTGTCATCGGCATCATGGGCGAGTACGACGCCCTGCCCGGGATGTCCCAGGCCTGCTCGGCCTTGAAACAGGCCCTGGTCGAGGGGGGGCCGGGCCACGCCTGCGGCCACAACCTCCTGGGCGTGGGTTCCCTGGCTGCCGCCGCCGCCCTCGCCGATGCCGCGAAGGCCAACAGGCTTCCGGGCACCGTGCGCTACTACGGCTGCCCGGCAGAGGAGGCCCTGGGGCGCATCCCCCTGGTCAAGGCCGGACGCTTCGACGATCTGGACGCCGCCCTCTCCTGGCATCCCGCCGACCTCAACACCACCCACCGCTACTCGACGAGCGCCAACCTCGCCTTGAGCTTCCGCTTCAAGGGAAGGGCGAGCCACGCGGCAATGGCCCCCCACGTGGGCAGGTCGGCCCTGGACGCTGTCCAGCTCATGAACCTGGGGATCGAGTTCCTTCGCGAGCACGTGGCGAGGGGGATCCTCTTCCACTACGTGATCACCGACGGGGGCAGGCGGCCCAACATCGTGCCGGCCGAGGCCGCTATGGCCCTCTATATCCGCGGGCCGAGGGGGGCCGATGTCCGCTCGGCCTTCAAGCGGGTGCTCAAGGTCGCCAAGGGCGCGGCCATGATGACCGAGACCTCCTTCTCCTGGGAGGCCAGCCACGGCAAGTGCGACTTCATCCCCAACGACGCGATCCACGACTGCATCCTTGGGGTGATGCGCGCGACTCCCCTGCCTTCCCACGACGCCAAGGAGAGGGACTTTGCCTCGAAGCTTGCGTCCGCAGTGGGCAAGGCCGACCGCGGCTCGACCCTCTCGATCATCGGGGCTCCATCCACCCTCCTCAAGGAGGCGATCCACGGGGCTGTCGGCGACTACGGCGAGGGTTTCAGGATCGCGGGTTCCCTCGATGTCGGCGATGTCTCCTACGTCGCGCCGACGGGCCAGATGAACGCCGCCACCTGGCCTCTCGGGGTAGGGGCACACACCTGGCAGTCCTGCGCGGCCTCGGGCTCGTCCCAGGGCTTCAAGGCGATGCTCTGGGCGGCCAAGGTCCTCGCTGGGACGGGGCTCGAGCTCCTCAAGGCCCCCGCGATCCTCGCGGCGGCCCGGGCAGAGCACCGCAGGAAGACCTCGGCCTACCGCTCGACCATGGACCTCTAGACCCTTCGCCGCTGGTCCCCTCGCCTATGGTCTCTTCGACTAAAGGAGGGATTCGAGAGCCACCTCGATCATGGAGCCAAGGGCCCTCTCGCGCTCCTCCACGCTCATGTGGAGGTCCTTGAGCCTGAGGTCGGAGACGGTGAACATGGCGAGGGCCCTGCCCCCGCAGGCGGCAGCGTTGCAGTACAGGGCGAAGGCCTCCATGTCGCCAGCGACGATGCCCATCTCGACCCAGGGCTTCCACACCTGCGGCGTCTTGTGGTAGCGCGAGAACTGGTCCAGGCAGAGGGTGTTGCCGACGACAAAGCGCTTCCTGAGCCTCCGCGCGGTGGCCACGGCGGCCTCGAGGAGGCCGAAGTCGGGGATGGCCGAAAAGGTCCCGCCGAGCTCGTACTGGCTCGCCCAAGAGGAGTTGGTCGACGATGCCTGGGCCATGACGATGTCGCCTAACTCCATGTCCTCGCGGTAAGCTCCGCAGGTCCCCAGGCGGAGGATCCGCTTTGCCCCGAATTGCTTGAAGAGCTCGTAGGAGTAGATCCCCATCGAGGGTATGCCCATGCCCGAGCCCATGACCGAGACCTGCATGCCCTTGTAGCTCCCCGTGAAGCCGAGCATGCCGCGGACGCGGTTGAACTGCCTCGCGCCCTCGAGGAAGTTCTCGGCGATGTACTGGGCGCGCAAGGGGTCGCCCGGCATGAGGACAGTCGGCGCGATCGGGGCCTCGGGGGCGATGTGGGGCGTCCCTTCCGGAAGGATCTCGTGCTCGTTCATGGACTCTGCTCCTTGGAAAGCCTCGCGATCTCTCCGCGGCAGCGTTCGGCAATCGCGCGCATGCCGGCCTTGCACTCGTCCTCGTCGAGGGTGGTCAGCCTGCCCTCCTCGACGATGATGCGCCCATCCACAAGCACGGTGCGGACGTTGTGCGGACGAAGGGCGTAGACGGCTGTGGCGTACCAGTCATAGACGGGCTGGACGTTGAAGTCCCCCGCGTCGGCGAGGACGAGGTCGGCGCGCTTGCCGATCTCTATCGAGCCGATCTTGTCGGCGAGGCCCAGGGCCTCGGCCCCGCCCAGGGTGGCCGCCCTGAGGGCCTCTCTCGCGCCCACCTCGCCCCGCCGACCGGAGAGGACCTTCTGGAGCTTGGGGTAGAGGCCCGTGACCCCCATCATGTCCATGCCGTTGCCCGAGATCGGCCCGTCGGTGCCAAGGCCAAGCCGGAGGCCGGCGGCCCGGTATTTGTAGGCGGGAGCTATGGGCCTCCCAGACTTGGCGTTTGAGGCGGGGCAGTGGGCTATCGCGACGCCCCGCCTCGAGAGGATCTCGATGTCCTGGTCGTCGACGTAGATCATGTGGGCGGCCACGAGGCCGCTCCCCAGGCAGCCTATCGACTCGAGGTATCTCACCGAGGACCCGTGCGAGGCGCGGAAGGCGGCGGCTTCCTTCTCAGTCTCGGCGAGGTGCATGAGGACCTTCACACCCAGGCGCTCCGCTTCAGACCAGATTGCCTTGAGGTGGGCCTCGTCGACGCTGTAGGGGGCGTGGGGGGCGAAGCAGGGCTGGACCAGGGCATCGCCTTGCCACTCCTCGATGAAGCGCCGCGCGTAGTCCTGGCCGCCGTGGGCTTCCACCGCGTCGGGGGCGGGGAAGCCTACCACCGTCTCGCCCAGGAGGCAGCGCATGCCGAGCTGCTTGGCCGCCCTGGCCACCTCGTCCTCGAAGTAGTACATGTCGGCGAAGCAGGTGGTGCCCGACCTGGCCATCTCGGCCAGGCAGTAGCGCGAGGACTCGAAGACGAGCTGTCGGTCCACCAGGCTCTTCTCGAGGGGGAAGATGAAGCGGGAGAGGCGGTCGTCGATGTCCTCGCCCGCCCCCCTGAAGGCCGCCATCGGGACATGGGTGTGGACGTTGACAAAGCCCGGCATGAGGAGGCGGCCCCTCGCGTCGATGCGGCGGGCCGCGGGGTAGGCGAGGGACTCGCCGGCCAGGCCCAGGCCCACGATGCGGCCCGAGCCGACGGCGACAAAGCCGGGATCGAAGATGCGGTAGCCCGAGTCGAGGGTGAGGATGGCGCAGCCCTCGATGACCAGGTCGCAGGTCACGCCGCCCCCCTGCCGGGTCGAGTGGGAGGGACAGGCTCACGCGGCGCGGCCGCGGGGGCCGATGCGAAGAGGGCGCGCTTGCGGGCAGCCTCGCGCCTGTCCCGCGAGATTGTCACAACTATGAAGCCGATGATCGTGACCGCGTAGGGCAGGGACTGGATGAGCTCGGGCGGCAGGCCGATGTTCTGGAGGAAGGTGGCGAGGGCGTCGGTGATCCCGAAGATGAGGGAGGCGAAGATGGCCCCGACCGCCGTGCCACCCGCGACCACCTGGGCTGCGTTGGCGACATAGCCCCTGCCCGCCGAGATGCCCGAGGTGAAGTTCGAGGTGTAGCCCATCGAGAGGAAGCAACCGGCGAGGCCCGCGAGGACGCCCGAGACGGTGAGGGCGAGGAACTTCACCCTGTCGGGATCGATGCCCGCGCTCCGGGCCGCCTCGACATTGGCCCCCGTGGCCCTGATGCGTCGGCCGATCGTCAGCTTGTTGAGGATCACGTGGACGACGATGACGGCGAGGATGGCGAGGTAGACGACGATGTTCTGGCCCGAGACCACCTTGCCGAGCCAGGGTATTTCACCCAAATAGGGTAACTTGATGAAGGGCAGGGTCTTGCTCGCGAGGGAGGAGGAGATGCCCTTGTCGCCCGTGAGCGAGAAGAGCACGAAGACCGTGCCGCCGGTGCCAACGAGGTTGAGGGCCACGCCGCAGAGCACGGCGTTGGCGTTCAGCTTGAGGGCGAAGAAGCCCAAGGTCCAGGCGACGACGAGGGAGGCGAGGATGCCGCCCGCGAGGCCTATCCAGACATTGCCGGTCGCGGCGCTCGCCAGGACCCCGACCAGGGCTGCCCAGAGCATCGAGCCCTCGAGGGCCATGTTGGTGATCCCGGCCTGCTCGGTGATGACGGCCCCGAGGGTCACGAGGAGGATGGGCGCCGTGGAGCGCAGGACGATGTACCAGTAGTTCGAGGAGCCGAAGACTCCGGCGATGAAGTCGATCATCTTCCCGCCTCCGCCGCGCCCTGGGTGGCGATCTGGCCGGCCGCGTCCCTTGCCGCGCGCTCGTCGCGCAGGGCGGCGGCCTTGAGGCGCCGCGCCTTGAAGTAGTTGACGATCCTGTCCGAGGCGAGGATGAGGATGATGAGGCCCTGGAGCATGGTGATGAACTCGAAGGCCACGTCGCCGCGCCGGGACATGAAGTCGGCGCCGACCCGGAGGTAGGCTAGGAAGAAGGCCGAGACGGGCACGAACTTGGGGTTCCTCCGCGCCAGCATCGCGACGATCACCCCGTCCCAGGCGTAGGAGGGGTCCATCTGCCAGATGAAGGCCTTGTAGAGCCCCGCCATCTCGACAGCCCCGCCGACCCCGCCGATGAAGCCTGAGATGAAGTGGGCGTAGAGGACGACGGCCGAGACCGAGAGCCCCGCGTATTGGGCGAAGCGGGGATTGGCGCCGACAAGCCTGATCTCGAAGCCCCACTTCGTCCGGTAGATGAGGAGGGACACGAGGACGACGAAGACGGCGGCGACGATGAAACCAGCGTGGATCTGGGTGTTGGGCACGAGCTTGGGCAGGGCGAAGGTGGGCAGGAAGGGCAGGGAGGCGAGAATGGACTGCTTTCGGTCCCTGAGGAAGTATATGATCACGCAGCTTCCGAGGAAGTAAAAGACATAGTTGAGCATGAGGGAAGAGACGAGCTCGTTCGCCCTCCACTTGATGCGCAGGATAGCGGGCAGGAGGCCGATGAGCCCTCCGGCGAGGCCCGAGAGCAACATGGCCACGGCCGGGTGGATGCCGGCGGGCAGGGGGAGGTAGATGCCCACCACCGTCGCCACTACCGCGCCCATGTAGACGCAGGAATCCACGATGAGGGTGAGGTATCTCGCCTGGTAGACGATGCACAGCGCGAGGCCGGCGAAGGTGATCGGCACCATCGCGATCAGGAGGTAGTAGAAATTGTAGGAGCGCAGGAAGGGCGCGAGCAGGAAGTTCTTCACGGAGAGGACGGGGGACTTGCTCACGATGAAGATGAGAATGATCCCCGAGAGGACCGCGAAGACCGCGGCGAGGAGGGTCACCAGGGCGGGCTCGAGCCTGTCCCTGTCGGTGAAGAACATGGCGAGCGTGCGGCCGATTCCCCGCCTGGGCCTTGCTGTGTCAGTCTTCATGGAGGACCTTCCTGATCTCGTCTTCGCCCTGGCGCTTGAGGCCGAGCATGTAGAGGCCGAGCTCCTTGTCGCTGACCGCCGCGGCGTCCTCGAAGTAGGCGACGATGCGGCCCGCGCTCATTACAACGAGGCTGTCGGAGAGGGACATCACCTCGGCCAGGTCCGAGGAGACGAGGAGGACGGCCTTGCCTGCGTCGCGCATCGCGATGATCCTCCTGTGGAGGAACTCTATGGCGCCCACGTCGACCCCGCGGGTGGGCTGGGAGACGACGAGGACCTCGGCGTCGGCGGTGAACTCGCGGCCCACGACCACCTTCTGCATGTTCCCGCCCGAGAGGCTGGCGACGCTCTGGGAAGCCGACGCGCAGCGGACGTCGAAGTCGGCGACGATCGACCTGGCCTCCTCCCTCATGGCCTCGGTCTTCATGAAGCCGAAACGGCCCGTGAAGCGCCCCTCCGAGTAGCGATCGGCGAGGAGGTTGTCCTGGATGCTAGCCCCCAGGGCCGCGCCCACTGTCATCCTGTCCTCGGCCACGTGGGCGACTCCGGCGCGGCGTATCGCCCCCGGTCCCGCGCCCATGAGCTCCCTGCCTCCCACCTTCAGGCTTCCCGAGAGGCTCCTCTCGAGGCCTGTGAGGATTCGCACGAGCTCGGTCTGGCCGTTGCCGTCCACCCCGACGATGCCGAGGACCTCGCCGCGGCGCAGGGTGAGGGAGACATGGTTCACCATGGTGATGTTGAAGTCGTCGACGTAGGACAGGTCGCGGGCCACGAGGACGGCCGCGCCGGCCGAGGTTGCCGTCTTGTCCAACTTGAGCCTGACCTCCCTTCCCACCATCTCGTTCGAGAGGGTCTGGCTGTCGACCTCGGCCACTTCGTGGGTGGCTATGAGGCGGCCGTCCCGCATGACGCTCACGCGGTCGCACAGGGCAATCACCTCGTCCAGCTTGTGGCTGATGAAGACGACGGTGTGGCCCTGGCGCCTGAGCTCCGCGAGCTCGGCGAAGAGCTCCTCTGTCTCCTGGGGGGTGAGCACGGCCGTTGGCTCGTCGAGGATGATGATCCTCGCCCCGCGGTAGAGGACCTTGAGTATCTCGAGCTTCTGGCGCATCGACACCGAGACGTCGACCACCCTGGCCCGCGCGTGGACCTTGAGGTTGTACTTCGCCGAGAGCTCCTCGGTGATCCTCACCGCCTCGTCCTGGTCGAAGAAGCGGCTGCGCTTCCTCTTCGGCTCCTTGCCGAGCACAAGGTTCTCGGCGAGGCTCAAGGAGGGCACGAGCATGAAGTGCTGGTGGACCATGCCGATGCCGGCGGCGATGGCGTCCTGGGAGGAGGAGAAGGAGGCTTCCTTCCCCTCGAGGAGGATCCTGCCCGCGCTGGGGGCCTCCTCTCCGTAGAGCACCTTCATGAGGGTCGACTTGCCGGCCCCGTTCTCCCCCACCAGGCCGAGTATCTCGCCGGGGCGCAGGCCAAAGTCCACGCGCCTGTTGGCCACCGTGCCGTTGCCGTAGACCTTGGTGAGGCCCTTCGTCTCGAGGATCAAGTCCACTCCCACACCTCCAAAAAGGGGACCGGGATGAGGCTAGTCCCCATCCCGGTCCATCGCGTTCTCTTCGCGCCCTGCGCGTCCTATTTCTTCGCGGCGTTGACCAAGTCGCGCATCTTGTTGATCTCGTCGGCGCTCATCGTGAAGGCCGAGGGGATCTTCACCTTGGCGGCCTTGATGTCGGCGATAACGAGCTCGAGCTGCTTCTGCACCGCGGCGGGGACAGCCTTGTTGAAGGGGGCGTAGGCGATGACACCTTCGGCGACGCCGAGGTAGACCTTCTTCCCGCCGAGCTGGGTCCCGGCCACGAACTGGTCGAGGGCTCCCGCGAGGGTGAGGTCGACCCGCTTCTGGGTCGAGGTGAGGATGAGGCCGGACTTGGCGGGCTCGTTCGCGAAGAGGGAGGCCTGGTCGGTGTCGACGCCGATGGCGTACTTGCCGGTCTCGACGGCCGCGTCGAAGAGGCCGAGGCCCGCGCGTCCCGCCGCATGGTAGACGACGTCGGCGTTGTAGCTGCCGTACTGGATGAGGGCCTGGTCCTTGGCCTTGGCCGTGTCGGTGAAGGAGTTGACGTAGTTGTAGACGATCTTCACGGCGGGGTCGACCTTCTGGGCTCCGGCGATGTAGCCGACGAAGAAGTCGTTGATGCCGGTGATATCGCGGCCGCCGATGAAGCCGATCACGTTGTCGCCGTTGACCTTCGCGTCGCCCTTGGCCTGGGTCATGATGCCCGCGAGGGCGCCGGCGATATAGCCAGCCTCGTTGTTCTTGTACATGATCGAGTAGACATTGGCGATCTCGCCCGTGATCCAGCCGTCGTACATGACGTAGAGGGTCTTGGGATAGCGGGCCGCGACCTCGCTGACCGCGTTGTTGAAGTTGTTGGAGCAGAAGACGACAGAGTAGCCCTCGGCGCCCGCGTCCTCGAGGGAGGGTGCGTACTTGGCCGTGTCCGCACCGAGCTCGGTGTACTTCACAGTGACCTTGTCACCGTACTTCTGCTTCATGAGGTTGAGGCCGGCCCGGGCCGAGTCGTTGAAACCCTTGTCCCCGAGGCTGCCTGAGATGAGGAGGAATACGCTGACGGGCTTCGACTGGGCGAAGCTGGGGAGGGCGACGAGGATAGACAGGATGGCTGCGACGACGAGGATGCTTCGTTTCATGGTGGGTGGGTCCTCCTGGGGATGGGTGTGCGGAATCTGCCAAAGGGCCGGAACGGCGACCGTTTGCCATTCTCGCGCCCCTCCCCCCGGCCTGTCAATTGCACAATGCCCCCGGCTCGCCGTAGGATGGGTATCCGGGTTTTGCCTGAGGGGGAAAGAGTGGACGACATAGACAGGATCAGGGAGCAGATCGCCGCCGAGTCCGCTCGCATCGTGGAGTTCGGCGAGGCCCTCCGGGCCAGGCCCGAGGCGGGTTTCCGCGAGAGCGTGACCGCGTCCATGCTCGCCTCGGAGATCAGGTCCCTCGGCCTCGAACCCGAGACCGGCCTCGCTATAACCGGCCTGCGGGCTTCATGCGGGCCGGCAGGGGCCCCCGAGATAATCCTCGTCGCCGACATGGACGCCCTTGCCACTGCCGGGACTCCCGGCGGCATCGCCCACTCCTGCGGCCACAACGCCCAGATGGCGGCCGCCCTCGCGGCCTTCAGGGCCCTCGTCGAGTCCGGGCTCTGCGAGCGCGAGGGAGTGCGCCTGGTCTTCCTCGCCTCCCCTGCCGAGGAGTACAACGACACCGACTACCGCCTCTCCCTTCGCGAGAGCGGGGCCATCACCTTCCTTTCGGGCAAGCAGGAGCTCATACGCCTCGGCGCCTTCGACCGGGCGGCGGCAGTCCTCAAGTACCACTCCATGTCCGACACGCCCGAGCGGGAGGCGACGGTGAACGGCACCCTCAACGGCTTCATCGCCAAGCGCGCCACCTTCATCGGCGTGGCCGCCCACTCGGGCGCACAGCCCCACCGCGGGGTGAACGCGCTCAACGCGGCGGCGATAGCCCAGCTGGCGATCCACGCCCAGAGGGAGACCTTCCGCGACGAGGACCACATCAGGATCCATCCGATACTCAAGGAGGGCGGGACTGTGGTCAACACCGTGCCCGACCGGAGCGTCATGGAGACCTATGTCCGCGGCGCCGGCTTCGCCGCGATCCTCGACGCCTCGGCCAAGGTCGACAGGGCCATCGCGGCCGGGGCCATCGCCGTGGGCGCCAGGGTCCGCATCGAGAACTTCCCGGGCTACCAGCCCTTCGCTCCCTCGAGCGAGCTCGGCAAGGTCCTCGCGGCCGCGACCCTCGCCCACATCGAACGCCGCCTGATCGAGTTCGACGACAGGGCCTTCGCCTCAGACGACATCGGTGACGTGGCCGCCGTGGCGCCGACCTGCCAGCTCGGCTTCTCGGGCTTCTCGGGCACGATACACGGAAGCGACTTCGCCCCGGCCGACCTAAGGCGCGCCTATGTGCTGCCGGCCCTCATCCTGGCCGAGACTGCGGCAGCCCTCGCCGCCGAGGGGGGCAGGGCGGCCCTCGCCGCGAGGGCGGCCTTCGTGCCGCGCTTCACCAGGGAGGAGTACATCCTCGCCGTGGAGGCCCAGTTCTCGGATCGGACCATCTCCTGGAGACCCTGATCCCCGGCCTGCCTTGGCTGCCGCCACCGTTTTGGGTATGGTAATTGCAAGGGAGGGGGAATGCCCCAGATAGTCATCCACAACTGCAGCCTCCTCGCCGGCTACGCGAGGATGGAGAACTGCGCCATCCTCGTCGAGGACGGCATGGTCGCCGACGTCTTCTCCGAGCGCCGTTTCGAGCAGAAGCGCTTCGACAGCGACGCGGTGGTCCTCGACGCGGCCGGGGCCTTTGTCGCCCCGGGCCTCATCGACAGCCACATCCACGGCTTCGCCGGCTACGGGACCGAGGACCTCGACACCGACGCGATCATCGCGATGTCGGACCACTTGGGCGGTTTCGGGGTCACGGCCTTCTGCCCCACGATCTACCCGATGAGCGAGGCCGACATGGTGGCGGCCATCGCCGCCGCGGTCGGCGCCATGGGCAGGGAGACGGGAGCCAGGGTCATGGGCGTCCACCTCGAGGGGCCCTTCGTCTCACCCGCCCGCCTCGGGGTCCAGAAGCCTGAGTTCGTCCGCGCCGTCGACATGGAGCTCATGGAAAGGCTCTACCTCGCTGGCCAGGGCCACATCACGAACATGACCGTAGCCCCTGAGCTCAAGGGGATGAGGGAGCTCGCCCTCTTCTGCATCAAGCGGGGCATCGTCCTCCAGGCCGGCCACACCGACGCGAGCTACGAGAACATGCTCGAGGGCATGCAGGCAGGGATCCTCCACTCTACCCATTTCTTCAACGCGATGAGCCGCCTCCACCACCGCGACCCCGGGGCCGTGGGCGCCATCATGATCCACTCAGAGCTCTCCTGCGAGATCATCGCCGACGGGAGACACGTCCACCCCGACCTCATCCGCCTCCTCATGAGGGACAAGCCCGTTTCCAAGGTCGTCCTGGTCACCGACTCCCTCAAGCCCACCGAGCAGCACAACTGCCCGCTTTTCGCAAATCGGGAGGAGGTCGAGCTCCGCGACCGCCTCTTCTACCGCAAGTCCGACGACGTGATAGCGGGCTCCTCCCTCACCATGATCGAGGGCCTGCGCAACCTCGTGGACTTCGGCGTCCCCCTCGAGAACGCCGTCGAGATGGCCGCCTCAAACCCCTCGCGCATCCTTGGCCTCGGCAAGCGCGGCCTCCTCGTTCCCGGCTACGAGGCCGACGTGGTCGTCTTCGACAAGGACTACCGGGTTCTGGCCACCCTCATCGGGGGCAGCTTCGTCAAGAACGATCTCTGAAAGATCGTTCCACTTTTTACCTGGCAAAACTGATTTCCAAGAAACAAGCTTTCAATTCCGCTTGCCGATTTCCCATTCCTGAGTCAAACTGACAGCTGGAATGAAGATAGCCGTTCTCGTGAAGCAGGTCCCCGAGACCGATTCCCTCAGCCTCGACCCCGAGACGGGGACAGTGCTGCGCTCGGAGGACAGCTCCATCGTAAATCCCCTCGACCTCCACGCCCTCGAGGCCGCCCTGCGGATAAAGGACGCCGACCCTTCAGCCACCATCCTCGCCCTGTCCATGGGCCCTCCCATGGCCGAGACTGCCTTGCGGGAAGCCCTCGCGATGGGCTGCGACGAGGCTGTCCTGGTGACCGGCAAGGAATTCGGGGGAGCCGACACCTGGGCCACGGCCAGGACCCTGAGCGCAGCCCTGCAGAAGCTCGGGAGCTTCGATCTGGTCTTCTGCGGTGAGAAGGCGACCGACGGGGACACGGGACAGGTCGGCCCCGAGCTTGCCGCCTTCCTCTGCCTGCCCGTCCTGAGCTATGTCGGGGCCCTGGAGATAAGGAAGGTGGCGGGTGGATCGGGCAGCCTCGAGCTGGTGGCGGAACGGATCATGGAAGAAGGCATCCAGGTCGTCCGCTGCGGGACCCCCGCCGTACTCACCTTCTGCAAGGCCTCAGGCGAAGCCCGCCTTCCCCTGCTTTCCGGCAAGCGGAGGGCCAGGGAGGCCATGGTCCGGCGCCTCGGCCTGGCCGAGCTCGGCCTAAGTCCCGATGAGACCGGGGCCAAGGGGTCGCCCACCAGGGTCGTGAAGATCGACAGGCCGAGGCTCAGCCGTGATACCCAGTCCATCGACGCGCGTACGGGCGAGGGGATCGAGGCCGCCTGCGACAGGATCATCGCCATCCTCCTTGAGAAGGGCCTCATCGCTCCGAGAGCCGCCGCGGGGGACAGAGCCGGCGCGGGGGACAGAGCTGGCAGCGGTGGGGACAGAGCTTGAACGAAGTCTGGATCCTCGCCGAGACCAGGGCGGGCAGGGTCGCCCCCCTGTCCTTCGAGCTCATCGCCTGGGCCAGGAGCCTGGGCGGGCCATCCCAGGTCTCCGTGACCGCGATTCTGCCAGGCCCAGCCAGCGACCCCGAGGAACTCTGCTTCCGCGGCGCCGACTCTGTCATCCACGGTCCCGACGAGGGGCTCTCCGGCTTCTCCGCCCGGCCTCTTGCCGCCTGGCTTCCCTCCCTCTTCCAGAAAAGGCGGCCGGGCG
>JANXYO010000065.1 GCA_025356015.1 Spirochaetaceae bacterium | reverse complement strand
GCGCCCACCCTGTAATCGCGCTGGGCCACGAGCTCATTGTCGGCGGTCTTTACGATCAGGCGGTAGAGCCCGGGCTCGGTCAAGAGCCAGCTCTCGAGTTCCTCCCAGCTGCCCTTTGGCATCGTGACCCTAGACTCACGGAGCACGAGGTTGTTCCGGGGATTGGGATCGGCCTTGTAGAAGGTGATCTGGTATGCCCCCTCCTTCCCCGTGCCGTTGGCGACGCGGAAGGCGATCGCCGTTCCCATGGGAAGCTCGACGATGGGGGCCTGGACCAGGGCCGCGGACTCGAGGATGATGCCGACCTTTGTCGTGGGAGTCCCCGCGGGGACTCCGGCCGCCGAGACTTTCGCGCTCGCGCCCTGGCCAGGGCCCAGGGTCTGGAAGGCCCCGCCCTTTCCTATTCGCACGACCTGGAAGCTCCGCTGCATGAGCTGGGTGTTGCCCTTGGTCTTCACGTTGAGCCTGTAGGTGCCGCTCTCGCTGAAGAGGTAGGGCTCGATCGTCAGATGCCCGCCCTGGACTATCGAGACGACCTGGTGCGAGAGGCTCAGGTTCTTGGCCATGTCGACCTCGGCCCTGTAGAAATCGATCTGGAAGCTGTCATCCCGGCCCGTGTCGTTGGTGATTGTGAACTCGAGCATTGTGCCGATGGCCGTGGGGATCCTGTCGGTCACGACCTCGGGCTTCTGCCTGAGGGTGAAGCCGATCTCGCAGACAGCCTGCTCCGGCTGAGCCGTCGCCGCCGGCCTTACGCCGGGGGCGGCTACCAGTGGAGGAGGGGCCAGGGGCGCGGCCGTGGCCCCGGGGGGAGGGCTGAGGCTCTGTACCGGCGCGGTGGGCGGCACAGAACGTGGGGTGGTCGGGGCCTGGCTTGGCTTGGGCAGGGCGGCCGCTGTCGCGGGGGGCTGGGGGGCCGCTGGCGCGAGGGGTGCGGCGGCCACTGGAGCGGCGGCCGCCGGGGCCGCTGGCGCCGCCTGTTTTTGGACGGCAGCCGGGGTCTGGGGCCCCGCCTGGGCGAGCACGGGGCCTGGCTTGTCGAGGAAGGAACGCTCGCCCAGGAGGCGGGGCGCCCAGTAATGGTCCTTTGTCGAGGAGACGATGACACCGGTCTCGCGTCCCTCGGAGACGGCCTGGATCATGGATTCGTTGCCGAGGTAGATGGCCACATGGCTTGGCGCTCCCCCGACGGTGTCGAAGACAAAGACATCTCCCGGCTTTATCTGGTCCATGGTCACCGGAAAACCGGCCACCCATTGCTGGCGGGAATTCCGGGGGATGCTGAGCTCGGCGCCCTTGAGATAGACAAAGTGGACGAAGCCCGAGCAGTCGAAGGCCTCGGGAGATTCTGCGCCATAGACATAGGGGACGCCCTTGAAGCCGAGGGCGGTCTCGACAATGCGTTGCCGGGTCTCGGTCATGGTCGGGTCGGCCCAGAGGCTCGTCGCCGCGAGAAGCACTATGATTATCATATTGCGCATGGAGGGAATGGTGGACCCGGAGGCACCAGCTGTCAAGCAGAGCAAGGCGGAGCAAGGAGAGGAGGGGCCATGGATCCAGGGTTCAAGGTCGAGGCCAGGGTAGCGAAGCCCCTGGCCGAGGTCTTCGAGGCAGTCGTCGATCCGGGGCGCCTCTCGCGCTATTTCGCGACGGGTGGGGCGAAGGGCAGGCTGGAGCGAGGGGTGATCGTGGTCTGGGACTTCGCCGATTTCCCCGGCCCCGTGGAGGTCAGGGTGAGGTCGGTGCTCAAGAACGCCCTTATCATCCTCGAATGGGCCTCGGCCGAGGGAGCCTATTCAACCCAGGTGGAGATCCATTTCGAGGCCATAGGGAAGGACAGGACCCTTGTCACCGCCGAGGAGTCCGGCTGGCTCCCCACCGACTCAGGCTTCGCGGCCTCCTACAAGAACTGCGAGGGCTGGACCAACATGCTTTGCTGCCTCAAGGCCTGGCTCGAGCACGGGATCGTCCTGCGCGAGGGATTCTACAGGTAGGGCTTGGCTTGCCAGGACATCGAGGCCCTGACCAGGGCCTCGGCCTCTTCCCGCCCAAGGATTCGGCCCACCCCGACCCTGGCCTCGGGGAAGGCAGTGAAGACGCCCTCGATGAAGGCGGCCAACTTGTCCCGAAGCTCAGCGCCGAGGGCCGGATCCTCGCCGGGTAGGGCGGCAAGGATCTTGTGGTCGGTCTCCCCGTCCTCGATCATCTCGAGAAGGCCCACGATTTCGCATGACCAGGTCGAGCCCGCGGTGAGTTCCCTGGGCGTCAGGACATAGCAGTCGAGGGAGTCCCTGCCGCCGCCTCCGGTGTCGAGGATGAAGCCGTAGGGATAGGGGTAGCTGCCCCTTATGGGGAAGGATTCCCGAATGACGAGGCTCGTCTCGTCGTAACGGTTGCGGATGCCGCTTCCGGCCTCGCTCTCTATGAAGACCCTGATGGACAGTGATTCCTCCATGATGCCACCTTTTTGTGTTTTTCCCCCGCAAGGCGGTATCATGGTAGCATGCCCGATGCGACAGGGCAGCTAGGGCGGCGCCGGCTCCTCTTGCTTATGCGGCTCCCTTCGCGAGCGACTTTGGCCTTGACAGCGCGCGGAGCAGGCGTCACATTAACAGGGCAACATCGGATCAGGCGCCTGGAGCAGCACATTGCCTACACCCCTGACTTCACAGCGCTTCCGCCAACCCCTTTTGGACCTCTGCCGTGACCACACGCAGGGAAGCAACACCAATGCATGAGGAAATGAGCGAAGCGACAGCGCCTGGTCCGGCCACCGGTGATGACACGTTGGGCGGCGCAGGTTCGGTTCAGCCGCAGGGCAAGCGCGTCAGGCGCCGGGACCTCCTCAATCTGCTTAACTTCATCAACTTCCGCGGTGGTACCATACTCGCAAGCTTCCGTCATCCAAGCAACGGGGAGCACATCACAGTATCAGTCTGCCCGCTGCCCTGCCTCGACGAGGTCCTTGAATGCAGCTGGCTCCACCCTGGCCGGGTCGCCCGCGCCATGGCCGCATATGCCTGCGAGGATTTCGTAATCAGCGACGGCAGCACCCACATTGTCGTCAAGGCCGAGGTGCTACGCCAGGACGATTCCGCCATCGTGTTCAGGATCCCTGAGTGCGGCTACGAGAAAAGCTCGCGAAAAATCGACCGCCACGCCAGCGTGGGCATCCAGGCCCGCCTGGTCCAGGAAGGGATGGCCTTCGAGGGCAGGCTCGAGGACTTCAATGCCCTCTCCTTCAGGATCAAGATCGATGGAGAGGCAGCGGGTTCCCTTCCTTGGCTCAACGCATCGGCCCCGGTGAGCGCCTTCTTCTCCCGCGATGGGGTCCTGCTCTACTCGGGCGAGTGCAGGGTGATACGCGCAGTGGGCAGCAGGAAGAGCAGGGAGCTCGTCCTCTCCCCATCCCTGTCGAACATCAGGCGCTTCAAGCCCAAGAAATACCGCAGCAACCGCTTCGTTCTCTCGCCGGCTCCTACCATGCGCTTCATCCATCCCCTAACCGGCGACCGAGTCCAGCTCTCGGTGCGCGACATCTCCGGCGCGGGTCTCGGGGTCGAGGAGAGGGTAGAGAGTTCCCTTCTGCTTCCCGGCCTGATCATCCCCGAGCTAAGCGTTGAAATCGCCAACCGCCTGGTCTTCAGTTGCAGGGCCCAGGTCCTCTACAGGAACCTGGTCAATGCCGACCATGGCGGTGAGAGTGTTCGCTGCGGGATCGTCCTTCTGGACATGGCGGTTGTCGACCAGGCTCGGCTTTCGGCCATCCTCCACCAGTCGGCCGACGACAGGCTCATAGTCTGTGGCAATATCGACATGGACGAGCTTTGGCGCCTCTTCTTCGAGTCCGGCTTCATCTATCCCTCCAAGTACAAATCGATCCTCGATCACAAGGAAGAGTTCAAGCGCACCTATGAGAAGCTCTACCTCGAAAGCCCTTCGATAGCCCGGCATTTCTTGGTCCAGGATAGGGGCCGCCTCCTCGGCCACATGTCAATGCTCCGCTTCTACTCCAATTCCTGGATCATCCACCACCATTCCGCATCAAGGGACGGAAGCGGAATGGCCGGGGTTGCAGTACTGGACGAGATAGGCCGCTATGGCAACGAATTCTTTCTTCACCCCTCTGCCCACATCGACTACCTTGTCTGCTACTACCGTAGGGAGAATCGATTCCCAAGCAGGGTCTTCGGCAACGTGGTCAAGGACATTGCTGACCCCAAGGGCTCCTCGATCGACGCTTTCGCCTACTTCCACCTTGGGCCGGTCGATGAGGGAGGAGAGGGCCCTTTCCAGCTCTTTCCAGCAAGGGCCGAGGAGATGGTCCAATTGCGCCGCTGGTATGAAAAGGGCTCGGGAGGCCTTCTTCTCGAGGCGATGGACTTGATCGAGGACGGCCTGGACGACGAGGCACTCTCGGCCGAGTTCGTCAGCCAGGGATTCAAGCGTGAACGGCACATCTTCTGCCTCAAGCAGGATGGCCGCCTCCTGGCAATTCTGGTCCTGACCCTCTCCGACCTCGGGCTGAATCTCTCCAACCTTACCAACTGCCTGCATGTCCTCGTCATAGACAGGGAGAGGCTCCGCGCCGAGACCCTGTTCTCTGGGGCCCGCTCCCTCCTGCGCCAATACGGCGCCGAGGACATACCAGTCCTTGCCCATCCTCCTGAATATCTGGATGCGCGGGACATTCGATACGAAAAAACCTACCTTCTGTGGGCACTGGCCATGGAGCGCGCCGACGCCTATTTCGACTCATTGCACAATACCTTCAGGAGGACTCCCAGTGACGGAAATGGGCATGACGGAGGCTGACGAAGGGCCGCCGCTCTATAGCAGCAAGATCACCATCACCTACCTGAAGCTCATCAAGAGCCGGTATTCCTATATAAACGTCACCGAGCTCCTGGCCTACGCGGGGATGGAACCCTACCAGGTCGAGGACGACGGCCATTGGTTCACCCAGGCCCAGGTCGACCGCTTCCACGATCGTCTCGTGGCCATGACAGGCAACCACTCGATCGCCCGCGAGGCCGGCCGCTACAACGCTTCGCCCGAGAGCTTCGGGATCATCGCCCGCTATGTCTTCGGCCTGGGTGGACCGGCCAAGGCCTTCGAGACCATAAGCAAGATCGCCGCCAATTTCACCCGCTCAACGATTTACGAGTATCACAGGCTTGGACCCACCCACATCGAGCTGACCATCTCGCCCAAGGAGGGCGTTAGGGAAAAGCCCTATCAGTGCGAGAACAGGATGGGATTCTTTGATGCGATTGTTGCGGGCTTCAACTACCGCCTGCCACGCATCGAGCACAATGAATGTTCTTTCAGGGGCGCGCCCGCCTGCCGCTACGACATCATCTGGAGGGAGTCCACGGCCGCGACCTGGAAGCGAGTGCAGGGAATCTTCGCCGGAGCGGCGATCCTTGGCCTCGGGGCCATGGCCGTTTTCGCGCCCGGATCTGCTGTTCTGGATTTCGCCGGGGCAGCCGCGGCCGTCCTTCTTATCCTGTCGCTCGTTTACGGTTACTACGAGAGGAAGGAGCTCGGCTCGGCCATCGACAACCTCCGCTCCACGACGGAGAAATTCCTCGACAACGCCGACAAGAACTACAACCACGCCCTGATGATCAACGAGATAGGCCGCATCATCTCGAAGTACCGCCAGACCGACAGCCTGCTCTCCCAGGTCATCGAGATGATGCGGAGGCACCTGGACTACGACCGCGGGATGATCCTGCTGGCGAGCGAGGACAAGAGCCTCCTTGAGTTCCGCACGGGTTATGGATACGAGACGAGCATCGTCGAGGTGATACGCCAGACCCGTTTCCACCTTGACAGTCCCGATTCCCGCGGAGCTTTCGTCCTGTGCTTCCGCAAGCGCAGGCCCTTCCTTGTCAACGATGTCGAGGAGATCGAGGGTGAGCTCTCGCCCAGGAGCCTCGATTTCCTTCGAAAGATGGGCTCGAAGTCCTTCATCTGCTGCCCCATCCTCTACGAGGACGAATGTCTCGGCGTCCTGGCCGTGGACAACCTCAGGAGCAAGCGCCCCCTGCTCGAGAGCGACATAAACCTCCTCATGGGCATAGCTCCCGAGATCGGGATCAGCCTCTACAACGCGATGCTGACCGAGGAGAGGGAGCGCCAGTTCCGTTCCATCCTGCGCACCCTCGCTGCCAGCATCGACGCGCGCGACAGCCTTACGGCGGGCCATTCGGAGCGGGTGACCGAGTACGCGATGGCGATATGCGGCGAGCTCTCGCTTGGCCGCGAGACCACCGATGTGATCCGGGTCGCCTCCCTGCTTCACGACTACGGGAAGATCGGGATCAAGGATTCCATCCTCAAGAAGACCGGTCCCTTGAGCGGCAAGGAGAGGGAGGAGATAAAGACCCACTCGGTGAAGACCCAGGAGATCCTCGAGCGCGTCAGCTTCAACGGGGCCTACCGAGCGGTGCCCTTCATCGCCGGAGCCCACCACGAGAGGCTGGACGGCACGGGCTACCCCAGGGGCCTCGTCGGGGACCAGATCCCCATGGGAGCGAGGATCATCGCCGTGGCCGATTTCTTCGAGGCCATCACGGCGAGGAGGCACTACCACGAGCCACTCCCCCTGGAGGAGGCCGTCGAGATGCTCAGGAAGGAGGGATGTCACCACCTTGACCAGGAGGTCATAGGGGCCCTGCTGCGCTCCCTGGACTCCGGGAAGGTGAGGCTTCCTTCTATCCCCTCGCTCTCCCCTGTGCCTTCCGCCTAGGGCGACTGACTGTCCTTGATGCCCCAGGCCGCGATGACCGGGGTGTAGGTGAAGCGCTCCTCGCTTTCAAAGAAAGCCATGAAGTCCTCATAGAACTCGGCGGGGCCCGAGTAGCCGGGTATCACGAGGCCCGGCCTCGCGCCGATCACCTCGACCTTTTTCGCCCAGTTGTAGGCGTCGACAGCCCCGAGTTCGCCATAGATCAGGTGGTGGGCAGCCGCCTCGACCCTTATCTCCCGGTAGCCCATGCGGTGCAGGTGGGAGTAGAGCTTGCGACCGGCGTAGGGATCAAAATTTCCGTCTTCAGTGATCTGCCGCATGGCGGAGGTGAAGGCGGCCTCGAGCCGCTCACTCATGCCGTAGTGGGAGAGGCAGTTGTGGTCCAGGTCTATCAGACAGAGTGTCCCCCCCTCTTCGAGGAGGGAGGACAGGTTCCGGGCTATGTCGTAGCACTCGGCTCGGTAGTATTCCAGGGTGAAGCGGCTCCAGACGAAATCGAAGCGGCCGAGGGCCTCGAGGGGCTCTCGGAAATCCCCGACGGTGAACTGCGTGCCCGGCCCGGAATAGGCCTCGAGGGCGCGCTCGATCCGCTTGGGGGAGATGTCAAAGCCAGAAGCCCTGCCTGTGTCCCCCACGACGCCGCGCAGCACGGAAGTCGTGATTCCCGGGCCGCAGCCCGCGTCGACGACCCTCATGCCAGTGTCCAGTCCGGCGAGCCTCGCGAAGCGCTCGACGACGGCCACGTCGGTCTTCATCTCGAGTCGCTTGACCTCGTCCTGGCCTTCCATGATGTATCCGGAGCCCATGCTGCCTCTTCCCTCGGAGCTCCGCAGGCGATGGCGCGGCGCCGAGGTGGGAATTATAACCGGGACAGTTAGGATTCAGGAAGGACGAAAGCGCGGCGGCGGCCTAGGACTTGCAGGTCTCGAGGCAGTTGCGGACGATGCGCTCGAGCTCGGTGCCGTCCCATGGCTTGCGCAGATAGCCCGAAAGCTTCGCCTTGGCCTTTATCTCCTCAAGTGCGGCCTCGTCTGCGTGGCCCGAGAGCATGATGCTGGGTATGGTCGCGGGACGCTGGCCCAGCTTCATGAGGAGCTCGTCCCCCCTCATGCCCGGCATTAGCCAGTCCGAGAGGATCACGGCGATGCAGTCGCCCTCGGCCTCGGCCTCGTCGATGATCTCGAGGGCCTCGGCTGCGTTCATCGCGCTCTCGTAGGCGTAGCCCTGCCCAAAGTAACCCTGGAGCTCTTCGGTGAGGGAAAGGAGGATGATGGCTTCGTCATCGACACAGAGTATGATCCGTCTCAAGGCCGAACTCCCGCCGCGGCGGGTAGACGCACCGTGAACACGGTGTGACCCGGTCGCGACTCGAAGGCGATGCTGCCTCCGTGACTTTCCACAATCTTGCGAGCGATATCGAGGCCTAGGCCGGTACCCTCGCCGGCGCCCTTCGTCGTGAAGAAGGGCTCGAAGATCCTCCCCCTGATCCCAGCCGGGATGCCGGGCCCGTCGTCGGCTACGCTCACCAGTATATCACTGCCCTGGCCTTCTATCCTGATATCGAGCCTGCCTGAGTATTCCATGGCCTGGAGGGCGTTGTTGACGAGGTTGACCCAGACCCGCTCGAGCTCCTCGGCCCTGCCCATCACGGCCATGCCGGGGGCGAAAAGGCGCCTGACCTCAACCGCGTGCTTGGTCTTGTTGTAGTAGAGGGTGAGGATGGTCTCGATGCTCGCCGCCACGTCCACCAGTGAGGGGGCCTGGGAGGAGTCGTTGCGGGCGTAGAGCCTCAGGGCCTCGACGACCCGGGCAGCCTTGAGGGCCGAGGCCTCAATCAGGGCGAAGGACCGGCCTGTCGAGGAGAGACTTTTCACCTGCCACAGGAGCTCGGGGATCTCGGGATCGGCGAGCCGGACCTCGAGCTCGCCGAAGCGGCCCAGGGCCCCGAGCTCGGCAAGGCTCTCGACGATGCCCTCGGCGGCGGCAATTCCCCTCGAGGCCAGGCGGGAGGCGAGGCGCCTGCGCTCGGCCCTGTCCTCCCTCGAGGGAAGGAGCATGTCGGCGATGCGTCTACGGGCTGCCGATTCATAGAGTTCCTCGAAGAGGGGACGCAGCCCCTCATCCAGGGCGAGGTACCAGCGTAGTGTGGGCAGGAAGGAGGTCTCAAGGCCCTCGAGGCCGCGCCGAGCCGAGGAGAGGATGGCCCCCATGGGCGTGTTGAGCTCGTGGGCGATGCCCGACATGAGCTGGCCGAGGGTCGCCATTTTCTCCGAGAGGATGAGGCGGGACTGGGCGGCCTTGAGCTCGAGGAGGGTCATCTCGAGGTCGGCGTTGGTCTTCTCAAGCGCACGGTTGGCCTCCACGAGCTGGCGGGTGCGCTCCTCGACCATGCCCTCTAGCCCCGAGGTGAGGCGGTGGACCTCGATCTCTGCCACCCTCCGGCGAAGGGCCAGTGCGGCAAGGGCCGAGAAGGCGCCAAGAAAATCCTCGCGTGGGAGCCTCGCGCCCGTGCGGAAGATGAGGACCGAGGTTCCGTAGAGCCTGCCCTCGTAGACATAGGAGATGCCGACGAATTTCCCGATGCCAAAGACCTTGCCCACGGCTGCCGAGATGAGCTCGCTCACCGTCCCGAAGGTCACCTCGGAGAGGCTGTCCCTGTAGGCGACGCCCGCTTCGAGCATCTCGGCGAAGGTCGCATCGTCGACCCGAGAGACTATCTCGGCCGGCCTGATCCCCGTGGCCTTGCTGAACCTCTCGAGGAGGCCGGAGTCGGTGCGGATGCTCCTAAGGACGATGCTCCTGTCTTCTTCCCGGAATTCGCCAAAGGTGACGGCCGCGGCCTCGGTCGCGGTGCGCAGCTCCTCGGCGAGGATCGAGGGGAGGTCGGCCTCGGCGGGCAGGGAGGCGAGGCGCATGGCGAGATTCTGGATCTCGACGAGGACCCGGTTCTGCCGGACGGCGTCGTCCTGACGGCTCGCCGCCTCTGGTCCTGCACCCTTGTCCATGGTCGGGCTCCCGTCCCCTTTCGTCGACATGGCCATAAGTATAGCCTGAAAGGGGCAGACCATCCAGCGGCCGCCGGGACAGGATGCTATCCTCCACCCATTCCAGGCACCAAAGAGGGCAGCATGATAAGCCGGGTTTGGCATGGTTGGACCGAGCCCATCATGCGCTTCGACAACCTCGACGCGGTCCGCGTCTTCGCCGGCGAGGACTACGAGGCCTGCGTCGTCCCGCCCGCGGCCCGGGCCATCCTCTCGCGCTTCGACCAGAGATCGGCCCATTACGAGGTCATGGTCGAGATGTAGGCGCGGCCTGTGCTATGCTCCTTTCCATGAGCACCAGACTCAATGCCCTTGACGACCAGGTCTACTGGTCCGAGCCCTGCGCCGAGCTTGACAGGCCGATCATAGGCCTCGTCCGCGGCTCCTCCTCTACCCTCATGTTCGACGCGTGCGCATCCCATGCCCATGCCATGGAACTGAAGCTGGCGATGGGAGCCGGGGGCCTCGCTGCGCCCGGATACGCGGTGATATCCCACAGCCACTCCGATCACTGGTTTGGCCTGGCCGATTTCGACCTCGTGGCCCTGTCCTCGGCGAAGTGCCGTGGCCATATCGGCAGGATGATGGGCCTCGACTGGAGGAAGGAGGCCTTCCACGGCCGCGTCGAGGCCGGCAAGGAGAATCCCCTCCTCGAGGGGATATTGGACGAGGAGTACGGGGCCGACAGGGGGCAGATCGAGCTGAAAGGCCCCCGGCTTGGCCTCGAGGGTAGTCTCGAGATCGACCTGGGGGGCCTCCACGCCGTGGTCACCGAGCTCGGGAGCAGCCATTGCGACGACTCGCTCGTCCTCCATCTGGTCGAGAAGAAGCTCCTGTTCCTTGGCGACATCCTCTATGTGAGGGGCTACGACCGCAGGGAGATAGAAGGCCTCCTCGAAAGAATCTCCGCCTTCGGCGCCGAGCTCTATGTCGATTCCCACGCCGACCGGCCCCTGGGCCAGGCCGAGATGGAAGAGCATCTCGTCGGCTACGCGAAGAGCCTGTAGGGAAGCCATGATAGAGGGCGATCAGCTCGAGCTCCTGTGGAGGCGCTACGCTGACCGCCTCCTTGCCTTCATCCGGGGCAGGCTCTCCGACAGCGACGAGGCCGAGGACCTGTTGCAGGAGGTCTTCATCAAGGTCCATCTCGGCCTGTGCTGCATGCAGGAGTGGACGGCGATGGAGAAGTGGATCTACCGCGTGACGCGCAACCTCATCATCGACCGCTACCGGGCGAGGAGGAAAAGCGAGGAGATCGGCGAGGATGTCGAGGCAGGCTATGGCTCGCCCGAACTCGACGACGATCCCGCCGCTCGCCTTGCCTTCTCGCTCAAGGAGACCGTGGCCCAGCTGCCCGAGCCCTACCGCGAGGCCCTGATCCTCACCGAGTACGAGGGAATGAGCCAGGCCGAGCTCGCCAGCCGAGCCGGCATCTCGCTCTCCGGGGCCAAGTCCCGGGTCCAGCGCGCGAGGGAGAAACTCAAGGCCCTCCTCCTGGAATGCTGCCACTTCGAGCTCGACAGGCTCGGTGGCATCATCGACTACCAGGAGCGTTGCTGCAGCTGCGGGGGCGGCGGGAAGGCCTGTCCCCCCTAGGCTGGCGGGGGCTTTAGGACAGCGCCCTGGCGTTTCGCGCGTTTTCGCGTTCTTTCCCTGCGTCCTTTTCGCGAGCCCTCCGTCTGTGTTGGTGAAGACCAGGCATCCGGAGGTAGTACATGGATTTCGTCATCGCCCTCGCCAGGAACTCAGGCATCCAGACCCTCGTTTCCCTTTCCCACAACTGGCCCTATCTGCTCGTGAGCATACTCGTCGCGGCCGTCCTCAAGGCCTTCGTCGATGCCGACAGGATCGCGGCCTACCTGAAGCGGCACAGCGGAGCGAGCGTGCTCACCGCCACGGCCGCGGCCGTCGCCACCCCCTTCTGCTCCTGCGGCACCACGGCAGTCGTCCTCGGTATGATGGCAAGCACCATGCCCCTCGCCCCCATCGTGGCCTTCATGGTCGCCTCCCCTTTAAGTTCCCCCGAGGAGCTGTTCTACAGCGCCGGCCTCTTCGGCTGGCCCTTCGCGGTCTCCTACTTCGGCGCCTCGATTGTCCTCGGTCTGGCCGGGGGCGGGATAGCGACCCTGCTCGAGAGGCGAGGCCTCCTCGCCGGCCAGGTTCGCTTCGAAGCGACGGCGAAGGAAGTGGCGAAGGCCGAGTGCTCCTGCACCGCCCCGGCAGCCGCGCCCCTGGCGCGTCCTGCTAGCGCAGCCTCCCCCGTCTTTGTCCGCCATGAGGCCGCGGCCCTCTCGCCCGTCCTAGCCGGAGCCTTCGTGGGCGGCTCGGCCGGCAGCTGCGGCAGCGACCGTGGCAGCGACCGTGGCAGCCCGGCCGAGGCCGCGGCGCACGGGGCGCGTCTTGCTGCGACCCGGCTGTCGGCCCGCCTCGGGCCCTTCCTTGGAGAGCTCGCCCTGGTCTCGAAGAAACTCCTGCCCATGTTCGTCGGCTTCGCCTTCATCGGCTACGTCCTCAACGGCCTCATACCCGCGAGCTGGATGTCGGCTCTCTTTGGCAAGGGCCATGCGTACAGCGTGCCCCTCGCCGCGACCATCGGCCTTCCGCTTTACATAAGCTCCGAGGCCTCCCTGCCCCTCGTTCGGGCCCTGCTCGATTCGGGAATGAGCCAGGGCGCGATCATGGCCTTTCTGATCGCCGGCTCGGGGACCTCCATGGGCGCCATCGCAGGGGCCCTCACCATTGCCCGCTGGAAGGTCGTGGGCATCGTGGTGGCCGTGCTCTGGATCGGTGCCATCCTCGCCGGCTACGGCTTCGACATCCTGGTCGCCGCGGGGCTGGCATAAAAGCTGAACGCCGGCCTCATGGCCAGGCGCGGCCGCGAAAAGGGCCGCCCGAGGCTTTGCCACGGGCGGCCCTTTTCTGCTCTAGACGCCGATGATCAGTATGCGGCCTGTGGAGAGGCCTTGAAGGCAGGGCTCACCATCGTACCCATGGCCATGGCCGGTACATCAGGGCCCGGGAACTCGTAGCTCCCGACGACGCCGGCATCGACATGGAGCATGGCGTACAGCACGGGCGTAGCCTTTTTCGCGTCGATGGCAACGACCACATTGAGGTTCTCGCCCTCGCGCACGACCGAGTAGCCAATGACCGCTCCGGGATGGCCAGAGGCGTCGGCGTGGATCACCATCCAGCCGGGCCCGGCGCTCACGACCTTGAGGACGACGACTCGCGAATCGTCGATCGCCTGGTCCTGGACAAGGACCGAGGGCGTTATCGAGCTCGCCTGGGCCGCGAGGCCTGCAGACCCCAACGCCAGCAGCGCAGCCAGGACGATGAGCGGCCTTAGGCCGCCAAGGGAATCTGATCTCATGTGTGACCCTCCTGCCCGGACTCTCCGGGGTATGCAGTATCTACGAAGGCGGGTCGCCGGTGGATTCAAGGAGGGCGGGATATATTGCTGATGGTATTGCTAAGCCATGCCCTGCAAGGCATGGCGGGGAGAGCATCGTGAAACCATTGATCCGTTTCTTCGCCCTTGGCCTGCTCGCCGGCAGCCTGTCAGGCTGCGACATCCTGTACTCAAATGGCTACGACGTGAGCTACTCGGTCAGTTCGCCAGGATATTCCTTGGGGTATCCGACGGTGAGCATCACCTACACTGACAGCAACGGGACGAACACGGCGACCCTGAACGGAAAGACCTGGGCATACAGCTATAGGGCCTATGGAGGGCCCATCGCGCAGTCGATCCGGGTCGACACCCTCTTGCCGGGAACAATCACGGGCAATGTGTTCTGCTCGGTCACCGTGAACAACCAGACGGTGGGAGCCTTCGAGGGTTCTTCAAATTTCGCGACGGCCACGATCATGCCCTAGTCGGCCCGGCTGGGGGATTGCCACGGCGCGCTCTTCCTTTCCTCGGGCGAGGGCTCTTATCTTCGCTACATGCAGAGCTACATTTGCGCGCGCTGCGGCGCGCAGTTCGCCGAGACCGAGGGCCCGCCCGAGCGCTGTCAGGTGTGCGATGACCCACGGCAATACCTCGGGCCGAAGGGACAGGAGTGGACGACAATGTCGGAGCTCTCGCGGACGAGCAGGAACGTCTTCCGCCCCATCGAGGCAGGGCTCACGGGCATCTCGACCGAGCCCGTCTTCGCCATCGGCCAGAGGGCGATGCTCATCTCGACCTCAGGCGGGCAAGGTCCTCTGGGACTGTCTGAGCTACATCGACAAGGCGACGGTCCATGAGCTCAAGGCCAGGGGCTCGCTCGCCGCGATCGCCGTCTCCCACCCCCACTATTACTCCTCGGTCGTCGAGTGGTCGAGGAGCTTTGGCGGCGTCCCTGTCTACCTCCACGCCGGCGACGCACCCTGGCTCATGCGCAGCGACCTCTGCGTCGTCCACTGGGAGGGCGAGGAGCTCGAGATAGCTCCCGGGGTGACCCTGGTCCGTGTCGGCGGCCACTTTGCCGGCTCCACCGTCCTGCACTGGCGGGACGGCGCCTCGGGCAGGGGCAGCCTCCACACCGGCGACTCGATCTACGTCGTGGCCGACAAGAGCTGGGTGAGCTTCATGTACAGCTACCCCAACCTCATCCCCCTCGCGCCCGAGGCCGTGCGCCGCATCGTCCTCTCGCTCAAGGGCTTCGAGTTCGAGCGCATCTACGGCGCCTGGTGGGACTCGGTGGTCGGCTCGGACGCGAAACGGGTCCTTGGAGCCTCGGCCGAACGCTACATCGCGGCGATCAAGGGCGAGGCGCCAGCTCCCTGAAGTACCGCCGGCCAAGGCCCTAGGTGATGTCGGCGAAGAGCGCCCCGGCCAGGGCCGCGAGCTCCTTCGGGTCGAGGATGACCTGGACGCCGCGCTTCCCCGCAGACACCGAGACCTCGTCGAAGAGGGTGGCTGTCTCGTCGATCAGGGTCGCGAACTTCTTCTTCGTGCCGAGGGGTGAGCAGCCGCCGCGGACATAGCCCGTGCGTGGCTCGAGCTCCTTGAGGGGGAGCATCGCGACCCTCCGCTCCCCGAGGACCTTGGCGGCCTTCTTGAGGTCGAGCTCGGCGTCGCCGGGGATGCAGCAGAGGGCCAGCTCCCCCGAGTCGCCGAGGACGGCGAGGGTCTTGAAGACCTGCTCGAGGGGCATGCCTATCTTCGCGGCCACGGGTGCCGCCGAGAGGTCCTCGGGATCGACCTCATAGTAGGCGACCCGATGCGCGACCCCCTCGGCCTCGAGGAGGCGCTGGACATTGGTCTTGGGCACCGCAGCCATCTTCGCCTATCTCCCCTCTCCCTGCGCGTGTTCCATGGCCCATCGTATTCCGCTGCGGCCTCGAGGGGCAAGGCGGGGGCCGATTGCCCCTAGGACAGGGGCCGGGGCATACTGCCGCGCGCCGCACACGGCCCGACGCCGCACACTGCGCGACGCAGCGGGAAGCCCTTCCTTCCTGCCTCAAGGAGGCCCCATGAACCAGATCATCCAGTCCCTGTTCGAGCGGAAGTCGGTGCGGGCCTACGAGCCCAGGCCGATAGCCGATGCGGAGCGGGACCTCATCATCGACGCTGCGATCCAGGCCCCCTCGGCGGGCAACCAGGCCCTCTATACGATCCTCGAGATCGAGGACCAGGGCATCAAGGACGAGCTGGCCATCGTCTGCGACGACCAGCCCTTTGTCGCGAAGGCCCCACTGGCCTTGGTCTTCCTGGCCGACTGCAGGAGGTGGCTCGACTGCTACCGCCACGCCGGCGCCGAATGCCGCGACCCCGGCCAGGGCGACGCCCTCCTGGCCTGCGTCGACGCAGTGGTCGCCGCGCAGAACACCGTGGTCGCCGCCCAGGCCCTTGGCATCGGGTCCTGCTACATCGGCGACATCCTCGAGAACAAGGAAAAGGTGGAGGCCATCCTCGGCCTCGACGAGTACGTCCTGCCCGTGGCCTTCCTCGTGTACGGCTATCCCGACGCCGCCCAGCAGCGGCGGCCCAAACCGAAACGCTTCGACAGGGACTTCCTCGTCCAGAAAAACCGCTACTCCCGGCAGGGCGCGGCCGAGCTCCGCGCGATGTTCGAGAAGCGCCACGCCGGCGGCGTCTTCGATTTCGACGAGTACATGAAAGCCTACTGCGCGCGGAAGTACATGTCGCCCTTCGCCCTCGAGCTCACGCGTTCGGTGAGGCGCTATCTGGAGAACTACAAGGGCTGAGCCGCGGCCGCGGTCCATCGGGATCCGCGACGTCCTCATAGCCGCCCGATCAGCCGCGGTCGCCTCGGCCTTTGCGAGTGGCATTCCAGCCGGGCTCAGGCGGATCAGGGCAGCAGTTTCAGGAATTCCTCCACACTCAAGCCCGCGTGCCGTATTAGGCTTCGCAGGATGCCGGGGCCAAGCTCCTTGTGTTGCGGGACCGACAAGTTCACGGCGGAACCTGGTTTTGTCAGCACGGCGTGGCTTCCGACCTGACCACGACAGGTCCAGCCTGCTTTTTCGAAGGCAGCGACGGCTGCCTTGCCCGAGATATTGGCAAGGACGCTCATACCGAGACGAGGACAGGCGCCCTTTCAGAAGCCGGCCTGTCCCGTAGATGCTTCTGGTCCTCGGCCCAAAGCCAGGCCTCAATGGCCTCCTTGATGTTCGCCAAGGCTTCCTGCTCGTCTCTCCCCTGCGAGACACAGCCGGGAAGAGCCAGGCATTCGGCGACCTGCCATCCGTCCTCATCTTCTTCGATCGTAACGTGGAAGAGCATGAGCTGACTCCTTACTTACAATCATACAACCGAATCGCTGGGGATGAAATGGCGGTGATTTATCGAAGAGTGAGCCTTTCATCAGAATTCTGACCGGGGGCATGGCCTTTTTTGCGTGCGGGATCCTTGTCGAGCTCGGGGGCCCCACCGATTTCTGCGGGGGCCTGACCCATGTCACGTGCGGGGTCCCAGTCGAGCTCGGGGCCTCATCTCTTTCTGCGGGGGCCCGACCCAATATCGCGTGCGGGGTCCCTGTCGAGCTCGGGGGCCCCATTTTTTCGCGGGGGCCTGACCCAATATCGCGTGCGGGGTCCTTGCCGAGCTCGGGGGCATCACCGCTATGACGCACGCGGTGGCATCCGAGCTCGGAGGACCGGCTGCCGGCCACGGAGGAGAGGGCCTCCTTCGGGCGCGCTGCGGCAGCCGGCCACGGAGGAACGGTTCCCGGCCACGGAGGAAAGGCCTCCGGTGGCCTGGGCGGTGGCAGACCGGCTCGGAGGACCGGCATCCGGCCACGGAGGAAGGGTTCCCGGTCACGGAGGAGAGGGCCTCCTTCGGGCGCGCTGCGGCAGCCGGTCACGGAGGACCGGCTCCCGGTCATGGAGGAGCGGCTCCCGGTCACGGAGGAACGATGGACGAGCTCGGAGGAACGATAGACGAGCTCGGAGGAATGATACTCGGTCAGGGTAGGGCCACCCCGGGCCCAAATTCCCTGCGCTCCGCCGCCTCATCCAAAGGAGTGGGGGTAGCAGAGGCGACCGCAGGACCAGTGAATCCGCTAGGCGGATTCACTTTGCAGAAGCGCGAAGCGCTTCTGCTCCTCCCAGGCTGGGCCGAGGACGCCGGCGCGAGGGGGAGCCGCGGCCGGCCCGGCCCCGCTGCGGCAGACTCGGCCCCGCATCGCATCATTTCTTCGAGCGGTACGCGGGCGCAAGACGCGGGACTTCGGCGCGATTCGATGAGCGCCGAACGCGGAGAGGGGTTGAGCGATTCCGCAGGCCTGCGCCACTGTTCTGACGAAGCGCAGGCCGAGGACCTAGCGAAACCCCTCGCAGCCGAGCTGGGCCCCGCGTCTTGCGCCCGCGCGTTTCCCGAAATGAAAGTGCGATGCGGGGTCTTTGTCGGACGGGGTGCTCCCCCTACTAGAACAACTCCTCGGGCGCCTCGACCAGCATGTGGCGGTAGTCCACGTAGATGCTCATGAGCTCGTAGATCCTGTCGAAGGGCATGGACTCGCGGTCGAAGGCGACGAAGGGGAGCTGCTCGGCGAGGCGGTCTGCGTTGAAGCTGCCCTTTCCGGTGAGCACCAGGAGGGTCTCGAGGTCGGCGGCCTCCTCCATCGAGCGGTAGGCGAGGCTGGGGTTGCGGGTCGCGAAGAAGAGCCTCACCTGGTAGCCGGGCTGGGGGTCGAGGGAGAAGAATCGGGAGAGTTCGTAGTAGTGGTCGCGGTTGGCGAAGGCGTCGCGGATGCGGCTTGCGAGCTTGTCCGAGGGGATGCGGGTGTCCGAGCGCAGGACGATCTGGTAGAGGCTGTAGGGGTTGTCGCGCTTGAGGTCCCGCGCGGCGCGCACGAGGCGGGAGAGGCCCTCGGGGTCGTCGGCGTCGGCGAGGATGGTCACCGAGTTCGCGAGCTTGGTGGGATTGAGCCGCATCCAGTCGAGGTTCTCGCTCCGCCTCGCGTCGACAAAGGCCTGGAAGCCGCCCTCGTCGTCCTTGAAGTGGGGGGCGGGGGGGAAGGCCCACTCGATGTCGAAGCCGTCCTCGAAGGCGGCCACGGCGTCGGCCATGTCGTCCTGGGAGATCCAGTCTGTCGAGGTGACCCAGTAGGGGGGGCGGTCCATCCGTGTCATGCCCCACTCGTCGGCCTTCTCTCGCACGAGGGTGCCCGGCAGGAGGGACAGGGGGTAGAGCTCGGCGTCCTGGCCAAGGGCGTGCATGCCCAGGAAGTCGAAGGTCTCGATCACCTGCTCGTAGCCGTCGAAGGGCAGGCCGAGTATGACCCCTGTCTTCACGGCTATGCGGTTCTTCTCCATGATGTCGACCCCGCGCTCGAAACCCGCGCGGTCCCAGAGCCGGCCCACGGCCTCGAGGGCCTTGGGGTTGATGCTTTGCAGGCCCACCTCGGCCGAGGCGAGGCCCGCGGTGGCGTAGAGGCGTCCGGTCTCCTCGGTCACCGACTCGAGACGGAGCTCGGCGTGGATGGAGAGGCCCGAGGTGTTCGCGCGGGCGAAGGAGATCAGGCGCTCCGCAAGGTCTTCCGTGGCCTGGAAGGAGGGATCCATGAGGTAGACTTCCTGGACACCTGCCTTGCCGGCGAGCTCGATGACCTTGTAGGCCTCGTCGCGGGCGAAACGCCTGACCTCGGGAAAGTTCTTGCCGTAGTAGCAGTAGCCGCAGCGCATGGGGCAGCCGCGCATGGTCTCGAGGTGGACTGGCTTGTCGGTCTCGAAGCCCAGGGCGTGGACAAGGTAGGGGTTGGGCACCGTGGCGAGGTCGAGGATTTCCTTGGCTACGTAGCGGCGCTTCAAGGGTCGCCCCGCGGCGATGTCCCCGAGAAGCTCGCAGAAGGGCAGCTCGCCCTCGCCTTCGACGAGGGTGTCGAAGACCGGGGAGTCGAAGATGGCCTGGCCCGTGACGACCTCGGGGCCGCCGGCGATGAAGCGCGCGCGGGGTGCGGAGCCTGAGGCGCGCTCGGCGATGTGGACCGAGCGCTCGAGGTTCCACATGTACAGGGAGAAGCACACGAGGTCGGCGTCGGCGGCGGCGATGGCTTCCACCACAGCGGCGTCCGAGCCCGCGTCCGTGACCCTGCGGTCGAGGATGGTCCATTCGTCCCGCTTGAGGAGACCGCGGGATTCTGCATAGGCGGCGAGATAGCCCGCGGCGAGGGCTACGTTGGCCCGGGCGTTCTCCCAGTTGGGATCCTGCACGGGCAGCTGGACGAACAGTAGTTTCATGGCTTTATGCTGGCTCTTTCAGTATGGTTCGGCGGTACTCGGCAGAGTCGGGGAAGCCGGGGAAGAGGCTCCCCCAGTCGCCCCGCCTCGTCGGGCTCGCAAGACCCGCGGCGAGAAGGTCTAGGTATTCGGACCGCGGAATCTCGCGGGCGCCGAGGCCGGCAAGGTGATCAGTATATACTTGCGAATCGACGAGGGTGAAGCCCTCGTCGCGCAGGCGCCACACCAGTGGGATGAAGGCGGCCTTCGAGGCGTCATCCTCGTGGCTGAACATCGACTCCCCGAAGAAAATCGATCCGAGCGAGACGCCGTAGAGCCCTCCCACGAGCTTGCCGTCGAGGCGGGCCTCGGCGGAGTGGGCGAGGCCCAGGCCGTGGAGCTCGATATAGGCCTCGGCCATGCCTTCGGTGATCCAGGTGCCGTCCTGGCCGGGCCTGGCTGTGGCCGAGCAATGGCCGATGACGGCGGCGAAGTCCGTGTCGAGGGAGAGCTCGTAGCGGCGCCGCGCCGGGGCTCCCTGCACGCGCACTCCGCGCCTGAGGATCCTCTTCATGCTCTCTGTCGCGTGGATCGATTCCGGGAAGAGGACAAAGCGCGGGTCGGGGCTCCACCAGAGGATGGGGTCACCTTGCGAGAACCAGGGGAAGATGCCCGAGCGGTAGGCCGACAGAAGGAGGCCGGGAGAGAGGTTCCCCCCCACGCAGACGATGCCGTTCTCGTCGGCCGTCGCGGGGGAGGGGAAGGGGAAGGCCTGGTCCTCGCCGAGCCAGGGGAAGGCCTCGTGTCTCCGTCTCTTGGCGCCGCTCATTCTCCCCTCCCGAGGACGGGGAGGCGGCCATGACGGGAAAGCCTTGCGCAAAGGCCCAGGGCCCATGGCCAGGAGCGGGACAGCAGGGGCACGAGGACAAAGGCCGCGGCGATCCCGCCCAGGACATCGGCCACGTAGTGGGCGTAGAGGTAGACTGTCGAGAGGCTCACGAGGAGGGCGGCCAGCGCATAGGGAATGGTGAGACGCCTGTCGATGCGGCGGGCGAACATGGCGAGGCTCACGGTGAAGCAGACGTGGGTCGAGGGGAAGGCGGCTCCATAGAGGTTTGTCGTCGCGAAGACCCTCTGGAAGAAGGCTGTGAAGAAGCCACCGCGGAAATGGGCGTAGCCAAGGGCCTGGAGGTCAGGGAACCAGTACTTGGGGCCCTCGACGCGGAAGAAGACATAGAAGCCGAAGACCAGGGCCATCATCGCGCTCAGTATGAATATCTGGCGTTCGGCCTCTTTCTGGCGACCGGTGAACCAGGCGATGAGGGGCGTTATGCCGAGCAGGAGGTAGTAGAGGAAGTAGGACGCGAACATGAGCTCGTTGGCCCAAGGCCAGGCCTCGAAGGCCCGGTAGAAGGCGCGCGCCGGCTGGAAGCCGAAGAGGGCGCCGTCGAAGGCGGCGAAGGAGGCGTCCCGGGCCGCGCCGCCGAAAACCAGGGAGGAGAGCAGGATGCTCTCCTGGAAGAAGAGGAAGACAAAGAGCAGTGGGTAGAAGGTCCTGATGAAGCGCAAGGGGGCCGGCGCGTCTGTCCTGGTGAGCGGGGCCAGGGAGGCCAGGAAGGCGAGGGCGACAAGGGCCAGGCCTACCCGGAAGCCCCGCGTCGGGCCACCGGCGAACATGAAGGAGGAGGCCGTGCCCGGGTAGGCGAAGGAGAGGGCGGCCAGGAGGAGGGAAAACGCCGCGATGACAGCGTCGTGCGGCATCGCGGCGTAGCTTGCCCCTTTCATTGCCCGCTCGGTTCTGATGAGATGCCTCCTAGCGCCCTTTGTCTGTGTGCCCTCAAGCTCGCGCGCCAGGAGGCGGCTGTCAGGTTACGACTATCGACACCTCGCCGTCCTTGAGGTCGGCGACGGCCTTGCCGCCTTCTGCGAGGCGTCCGAAGAGTACCTCGTCGACGAAGAAGGTCTTGATCTTGTCCTCGACGAGGCGGCCGATGTTGCGCGCCCCGAACTCCCTCGAGTAGCCCTTTTCTGCCAGGTGCTTGATGAGGGCGTCGCTCACCTCGAGCGAGACCTTCTTCTCGGTGAGCTGGACGCGGAAGTCGTCGATCGCCTTTACGACGATGCGCTCGATCACCTCGGGCGGGAGGTTCACGAAGCGGACCACGGCGTCCAGGCGGTTGCGGAACTCGGGGGTGAAGGCCCGCTCGACGGCGTCCGAGATCGCGGTCTCGGTGATCGCTCGGTCGCCGAAGCCGATGAGGCTCTTGCCCAGGTCCCGAGCCCCCGCGTTGCTCGTCATGATGAGGATGACGTTGCGGAAGTCGGCCTTGCGGCCCTGGTTGTCGGTGAGGGTGGCGTAATCCATGATCTGCAGGAGGATGTTGTAGACGTCGGGGTGGGCCTTCTCGATCTCGTCAAGGAGGACCACGGCATGGGGGGTCTTGCGGATGGCGTCGGTGAGGAGGCCCCCCTCCTCGTAGCCCACGTAGCCGGGGGGCGAGCCGATGAGGCGGCTCACCGTGTGTTTCTCCTGGTACTCCGACATGTCGAAGCGGTGCAGGGAGACCCCGAGGTGCTTGGCGAGCTGGCGGGCAAGCTCGGTCTTGCCGACGCCCGTGGGGCCCACGAAGAGGAAGTTGGCCACCGGCTTGTCGGGGTGGCGGAAACCGGCCCGGCTGCGCTTGACCGCCTGGACCACGGCCTCGAGGGCTTTGTCCTGGCCGAAGACGTCCCCTTTCAGCGAGGCCTCGAGGGAGGCGAGCTTGTCCTTCTCGCTCATGGAGACGGAGCGCTCGGGAATGCGGGCGATCTTGGCGACGACGGTCTCGATCTCGCGCTCGGAGATGTCGAGGGTGGCAGTCTCGGTCTCGGCCCCGTTCTTGTACGCGTTGATGCGGGCCCAGGCTCCGGCCTCGTCGACGACGTCTATCGCCTTGTCGGGCAGGCGGCGCTCGGTGATGTACTGGGCCGAGAGGCGGACGGCGAGCTCGAGGCCCTCGTCCGAGTATTTGACGTTGTGGTACTCCTCGTACTTGGACCTAAGGCCCTTGAGGATCTCGACTGCCTCGCCCTGGGAGGGCTCGACGATGTCGATCTTCTGGAAGCGGCGCGAGAGGGCCCTGTCCTTCTCGAAGTACTTGTTGTACTCGTCGTAGGTGGTCGAACCGATGCAGCGCAGCTTGCCCGAGGTGAGGGCGGGCTTGAGGAGGTTCGAGGCGTCGAGGGAGCCGCCGGAGACCGCGCCGGCGCCAACGATCGTGTGGATCTCGTCGATGAAGAGGATCGACTTCTCCTTCTTGAGAAGCTCCTCGACGACGCGCTTGACGCGCTCCTCGAAATCGCCGCGGAACTTGGTCCCGGCGAGGAGGGAGCCCATGTTGAGGGCATAGATGGTGTAGTCGCGCAGCCGCGGCGGCACCGTGCCAGCGACGATGCGCTGGGCGAGGCCCTCGGTGATGGCAGTCTTGCCGACGCCGGCGTCGCCGACGTGGATGGGGTTGTTCTTGAGGCGACGGCAGAGGACCTGGATGGTGCGCTCGATCTCGGCCTCGCGGCCGATCACGGGCTCAAGCTTGCCCTCGCGGGCCGACTTGGTGAGGTCGGAGGCGAAGCGCTCGAGGGGGTTCATGCGCCCCGCGGCCCTGGGCTTGCGTTCCTCGCGCTCCTCGTGTCCTTCCTCCTCCTCCTCTTCCTCCTCCTCGTCCTCCTCGAAGGCCTCGCCGTCGTGGCCCTCGCCGTGGGAGATGACCTCGAGGAGCTGGAGGCGCTTGACCCCCGATTTTCGCAGGTAGTAGGCGGAGTAGTTGCGCTCCTCGTCGTAAAGGGAGACTAGGACGTCGGCGACCTCGACCTCCTCCTTGCCCGCAGCCTGGGACTGGAGGACGGCCCTCTCGATGACGCTCTGGAAGCCAGCGGTCTGGACGGGCTCGGAATTCTTGACCTGGGGGATCTTCTGCTCGAAGTAGGACTCCATGCCACGGCGTAGCTGCTCTATGTCAGCTTCGCAGGCGACGAGGATGGTGCGTACCTGTTCGAACGAGAGAGCCGCATAGAGGATATGCTCCGGAGTGAGATACTCGTGGTTGCGGAGCTTCGCCTCGTTGTACGCAGCGTTGAATATTGCCTGCACTTCCTGGCTGACCTTCATCTATCTACGCCTTCTCCATGGTGCACTTGAGCGGGAAGCCGTTCTGCTTCGCCAGCAGATGCACCTGTTTGATCTTCGTCACGGCGATGTCGTAACTGTATACTCCCACGATCCCCTTACCCTTCTTGTGGACATCGAGCATGATGCGCGTCGCCTCGGCCAATGGCTTGTGGAAAACCGTCATGAGGACCGAGACGACGAACTCCATGGTGGTGAAGTCATCGTTGATGAGAATGACACGGAACTCCTCGGGTTCCTTGGTCTTCTCTTCCTGGTGGGTCTTTACCCCGCCTTTGATGTCTGAAATTTCCGCCATGGCATTTACTTACCTTAAAATACCGAGTAGGCAGGCCAAAAACAAGAGGCGCTCCCGCTTCCGCGGGTCTCGTACCGCCCATTTACCCCGCCGTGAAGGACAATAATACGATCAAAACGTCCTTGCGCAATCGACCGAGGGCCAAAAATCGTGCGAAAACCCACCTTGGGGCATTCCAGCGCGGCCGATGGCCAAGGTTCGCCCCCCGATCTGGCAGCCTCCTTCTCCAGCCCTCATCTTGACAGTCCTCGACCTTCCTAGCGATACTTCCCCCAAGGCCAAGACGGAGACGAGTAACCTTCGAGGGCGCCCACAGAGAGAGGGACATCGCGGCTGGCGCCCATGCGCCGACCGCGGGGCTGAGAGTCCCTTGGGCAGCGCGATGGCGAAAACCCCTCCCGAGCCGTCGGGGTGAAACCGCCAGCGCCATCGGGCGCCAGGGGAGTATTCCCGGCCGTATGCCGGCGTCAACGGCGACGAGCGCGGCTTCCGCATTCCCGCATGGGGAGGGGAGTCGAAGTAAGGTGGTACCGCGGGTTTTCGCTGGTCGGCCTGTCAGGCCCCCGGGAGACTCGTCCTTACGCTAAGGCCGGATTCCCGGTTCGCGTTGCGAACCAGGCGCGCGAGGGGCTTCCTGGCCCCCGCTGCGGGCCTTTCCGTTCGGGCGGGCGTCCGACGGGGGCCTTTTCGGTTTTTTATCGCGCTCTTTTCCAGGGGGCTCGCCATGTCCGCCACCGTCGAAACCATCAGACACTCGCTCAGCCACATCCTCGCCGAGGCCGTCCTCAAGCTCTACCCGGGCACCATGCTCGGCATCGGGCCGGCGATCGAGAACGGCTTCTACTACGACTTCCAGCTTCCACAGCCGATCCAGAACGACGACCTCGCCGCGATCGAGAAGGAGATGCGCCGCATCGTCGCCGGGGGTCACGAGTTCGTGCGCCGGGAGCTCAGCAAGGACGAGGCCCGCAAGCTCTTCGCCGACCAGCCCTTCAAGGTCGAGCTCATCGAGGCCCTTGAGGACGGGACCATCAGCACCTACGAGCAGGACGGCTTCGTCGACCTCTGCCGCGGCCCCCATGTCGCGAGCACCAGGGAGATCAGGCCCGACGCCTTCAAGCTCAGGACCGTGGCCGGGGCCTACTGGCGGGGGGACGAGAAGCGCCCCATGCTCACCCGCATCTACGGTCTCGGCTTCTCGCTCAAGGCCGAGCTCGAGGCCTACCTCAAGATGGTCGTCGAGGCCGAGAAGCGCGACCACCGCAAGATCGGCAAGGAGCTCGACCTCTTCTCCACCCACGAGGAGGCCGGCGCCGGCCTCGCGTACTGGCACCCCAAGGGCGGGCGCTTCCGCGTCGAGCTCGAGAACTGGTGGCGCGAGGAGCACTACAGGAACGGCTACGAGATCCTCTTCACCCCCCACATCGGGAAGAGCTGGCTCTGGGAGACCTCGGGCCACCTCGGCTTCTACAAAGGGAACATGTACTCGCCGATGAAGATCGACGAGGACGACTATTTCGTGAAGCCGATGAACTGCCCCTTCCACATCATGATTTACAAGAACTCGACCCGGTCCTACCGCGACCTTCCGCTTCGCTGGGCCGAGCTCGGCACCGTGTACCGCTACGAGCGCTCGGGCGTCCTCCACGGCCTCATGCGCGTGCGCGGCTTCACCCAGGACGACGCCCACATCATCTGCACCCCCGAGCAGATCGAGGACGAGGTCGAGGAGGTCCTGCGCTTCAGCCTCCACATGTGGCGCACCCTCGGCTTCAAGGACATCAAGGCCTACCTCGCCACCAAGCCCAAGGAAGGGGCGGTGGGCGAGGACTCCCGCTGGGACACAGCCATCGCGTCCCTGCGCAGGGGGATCGAGAAGGAGGGCCTTGCCTACGAGGTGGACGAGGGCGGCGGCGCCTTCTACGGGCCCAAGATCGACCTCAAGGTGAAGGACGCGATCGGCCGGGAGTGGCAGATGACCACCATCCAGTTCGACTGGAACGAGCCCGAGCGCTTCGGCATGGAGTACATCGACTCGGACGGCCAGCGCAAGCAGCCCTACATGGTCCACCGCGCCCTCCTGGGCTCCCTCGAGCGCTTCTTCGGCGTCTTCATAGAGCACTACGCGGGGGCCTTCCCCGTCTGGCTCTGCCCCGAGCAGGCCGTTGTCATCCCCGTGGGCGAGGCCTTCGCCGACTACGCGAAGAAGGTGGCGGCCGAGCTCAAGGCGGTCGGCATCCGCGCGAGGGCATCCTTGAGCGACGAGCGCATGAACGCGAAGATCCGCGACGCCCAGAACCAGAAGATCCCCTACATGCTCGTCGTGGGCCAGAAGGAGCTCGATGACGGCGCCGTCTCGATACGCTACCGCGACGGGAGGCAGGAGAATGGGGTGGCCCTGGCCGATTTCAAGGCCAAGGTCCTCGAGAAGATCGCCGCTCGCGCGATAGATGCGTAGCGCGAGCCTGGCGATCAAGGCTTAGGGGCCGAGGGACAGGATGGGCGATCGGGGGAAGGTTTCGGAACTCGCGGGGCTGTCGGCCATACTAGGCCTCGCGGCCCTGGGCTGCGTGCTCCTGTACGGCCTTCGGGTCTTCATATCCGGGAAGATCTGGTACCTCTATCTCGTCCTCAACCTGGCCCTCGCCTGCGTGCCCTATCTCATCGCCGTGGCGGGCAGCCTCGCCGTCCAGGCGGCCGCGCCCGGGCGGCCCAGGAAGCTCATGGTCGCGCCTTTCGCCCTGGCCTGGCTCGTCTTCTATCCGAACTCGCCTTACATCCTCACCGACTTCATCCACGTGGTGAACCGCACCTACCTGCGCTCTGGCGCCGGCATCGGAAACGACACGATGCTCTGGTACGACCTCGTCATGAACGCTGCCTTCGCCTTCATGGGCCACTTCATCGGCCTTGTTTCGATGTGGTTCGTCCAGGGCTTCATGAGACGGGCCTGGGGGGGGCTCGCCTCGAGGATCCTCGTCCTCGTCGCCATCCTGCTCTCGGGCTTCGGCATCTACCTGGGGCGCTTCCTGAGGCTCAACTCCTGGGACCTCCTCATCTCGCCCCAGCTCGTCCTGCCGAGGATGGGGGAGGCGGCCCAGGATCCCAAGGCCCTTCTTTTCTCCCTCGCCTTCGCCCTCTTCATCTTCCTGACCTACGCCTCGCTCGTGATGTTCAAGCAGCTAAGCCTTCCCAGAGAGAAGGCTCTCTGAGGATGGCGGGGGGAGCTTGGCAGGCTGGGGATGTGAGGATGGCTGGCCGAGGATGGCAGGGGCGGCGCGCTCCTAATTGCCCTTCGGCGGCCCCTTGGTGGACTCCCTGATGACAAGCTCGTGGCCGAAGACAGAGTCACCCGGCTCGCGGTGGCCCTCGATGAGCCTCGACATGATCTCGGCGGTGCGCTTCCCCATCTCCCTGATAGGCTGCCTCACCGTGGTGAGGCCTGGGGAGAGGTAGGCGCTGATGTCGATGTCGTCAAAGCCTATGACAGAGACGTCCCGCGGGACCTTGAGTCCGGCCTCGTAGAGCGCGCGTACCGCCCCTATGGCGAGTTCGTCGGTGGCGGCGAAGACGGCGGTGAGGCCCAAGTCGCGCTCGAGAAGGGCGCGCATGCCCGAGCGGCCCTCCTCCGGGGTGTAGGAGGGCAGAAGGACGGCATCGGCCTCCCTTGCCTCGATGCCGGAGGCGGCGAGGCCGGAGCGGTAGCCCTCGGCTCGTTGCGCGCCGAAGGAAAAGTGGGTGCCGGAAAGGAGGCCTATCCTGCGGTGGCCGAGGGAGACCAGGTGCTCGGTCGCCGTCCTCGCCGCCGCCTCCTCATCGACGTGGACCGAATGGAAGAAGCCGCCCGCGCGGGTGAAGGTGCAGAGCACTGCCGGGAGCTGGGATTTCGCGAGGAAGTCGTAGAACTCCGGCCTGGCCACCTCGTGGATCATGATGATGCCATCGAGCTTTTCGGCCTTGATTCGCCGCAGACAGCGCAGCTCGCTCTCGGGCTCCCAGACGACGAAGAAGAAGGATGTATGGTAGCCGAAGCCCTCGAGGCTGCGCTCGACGGTGGAGAAGAGCTGGCGCTGGAACATGTTGAAGGTGTCGGGGATCACTATGCCGACGGTGAAGGTGCGCTTGAGGACCATTGAGCGGGCCGCGCTGTTGGGCACGTATCCCGTCTCCCTGACCAGCTCGAGGATGCGCTCGCGTATCTCCGGCTTGACATATTTCTTGCCGTTGACCGCCCTTGATATGGTCGAGGGCGAGACGCCCGCGAGCCTGGCCAGATCCTTGATGCTCGTCATGCCAAAGGGACCCCTCGGGGATTCAATCTATCCGGTCACGGGGCCCCGGCACAAGTGATCTCCCTTTGGGTGCGGGCCATCCCTGCCGGTGCTCCTCCCGCTCCCATGCCCGCCCGGATTCCCCATGTCACGGCCTTTTCTGGAGAATGGGAATTGACAGGAAGCCGAAGACGATTGATAATTCTTCTGATATGAAAACGTTTGCAGCAAAGACAGGCGATCGCTTCGACCAAGGGGCGGTCGGGTAATGCCCAAGGGAAAAGTCAGGATCGGGATCGCGGGACTTGGGAGGCTGGGCAAGCGCCACGCGGCCAATCTCGCCTCACTCCCCAATGTCAGGCTCGCCGCCGCCTGCAGCCTCGTGGACGAGGAGCTCGAATGGGCCCGCTCCGAGCTCGCGCTCGAGGCCCTGTACACCAGCTACGAGGAGATGGTCGCGAGCGGGCAGATAGACGCCGCCTTCATCGTCAGCTCCTCGGCAGTCCACGCGAAGCAGTCAATACTCGCCCTCGAGAAGGGTCTCCACGTGTTCTGCGAGAAGCCCATCGGCGTCAACGTCGAGGAATGCCGCGCCGTCGAGAGGGCCGTCGAGTCGAGGCCGGGTCTCGTCTACCTCCCCGGCTTCGTGAGGCGCTTCGACCCGAGCTTCGCCTACGCCAAGCGCCTCGTCGACGAGGGCGCCATCGGCACACCCTTCCTCGTGCGGTCCCAGACGGTCGACCTCGACGAGTACGCGGCCTTCCAGGTCAAGTTCGTCCCCACTTCTGGCGGGATCTTCCTCGACATGAACATCCACGACATCGATCTCGCGCGCTGGTTCCTCGGCGACGAGGTGGAGAGCGTCCACGCGATGGGCGGCAGCTTCGTCCATCCCGAGTTCGAGGCGGTCCACGACGCCGACAACACCGTCGCCCTTGCGAGGTTCAGGACGGGCAAGATGGCTGTCCTGAGCGTGAGCAGGACGGCCTTCCACGGCCACGACACCCACACCGAGGTGACCGGCAGCAAGGGCACCCTCAAGATTGGCATCACCCCGGCGAAGAACCGGGTGGAGCTCTTCGACGCCGCGGGGGCGCGGGTCGAGTGCGTCAAGGATTTCTACGAGCGTTTCGCCGAGGGCTTCATGGCCGAGGCGCGGGAATTCGTCGACTGCGTGCTATGCGGGAGGAAGCCGATCGTCACGGCACGGGACGGGACGGCGGCGACCGAGGTGGGCTTTGCCCTGGCCGAGTCCTTCCGCCTGCAGAGCATTGTTCGGGTCTGAAAGCCGCGGTCCCAAAGGGGCCGCGAGCGTGGGTCAAGGAGGAAGTATGGGCAAGTGGAGTAGAAGGGCGCTGGTGCTCGTGGCCGTGTGCTTGATTGCGGCCCCTGTGTTCGCGCAGAAGATCGGTGTGACGCTTTACGATCGCGATCAGTTCATCTCGAGCCTCGAGCAGGCCATCCTCGATGCCGGCAAGGCCTTCCCCGGCGTGACGATCGATTCCCAGGATGCGAAGCAGGACGTCAACCAGCAGCTCACACAGGTCGACGTTTTCGTCACCAAGAAATACAACGCGATCATCGTCAACCTGATCAACACCGACACGGTCGAGACCATCCTCGAACGCGCCAAGGGCACCCCGACGGTGTTCGTCAACCGCCGGCCCCGCGACGCTGTCATCGACGGTGTGAAGACCGCCTATGTCGGCTCGCAGGAGTTCGACGCCGGCCGCATGCAGGGCGAGTTCCTCGCGAAGTTCTTCCAGGGGAAGAAGGAGATCCGCTACGTCCTGTTCATGGGCCAGCTCGGCCTTGAGAACACCAACGAGCGCACCCGCGGCGTCAAGGAGACCCTGACCAAGGCCGGCTTCACACTCACCAAGGTCTACGAGGACACGGCCGAGTGGGACAGGTTCAAGGCGATGAACCAGATGCAGCAGCTGCTTGGGACGAACCGCCCCTTCGACGTCGTCATCTGCAACAACGACGAGATGGCCCTCGGCGCCATCGAGGCGATGAAGTCGGCCGGCAGGGACCTCAAGAAGGTGCCGGTCGTGGGCATCGACGCGACGCCCCCCGCCAAGGAAGCTGTGAAGGCCGGTGACATGGCCATGACCGTGTTCCAGAACGCCAAGGCCCAGGGCCGCGTGGCCCTCGAGATCGCGCTCAAGGCTGCCAAGGGACAGAAGATCGACAAGTTTGGCTGGGTCCCCTTCGAGCCCGTGACTATCGACAACGTAGCGAAGTACTAGTTCGGTTAAGCTTCGCCGCCTGGCGGCGGCGGCGGGGAGCCCCCGTGGGCCTCCCGCCGCCTGCAAGGGCAGCCCAAAGCGACCTTCACGGGGGGAGCATGAGCGAATACATACTCGAGATGAGGAACATCGTCCGAGACTTCCCGGGAGTCCGCGCCCTGCGCGGCGTCGACCTCAACCTCAAGGCCGGCGTGGTCCATGCCCTTATGGGCGAGAACGGCGCCGGCAAGTCCACCCTCATGAAGTGCCTCATCGGCATCCACAGGCCAACCGCGGGGACGATCGTCTTCAAGGGCCGGGAGGTCGACATACCGAACACCATCACCGCGCTCAGGATGGGGATCTCGATGATCCACCAGGAGCTCAACCCTGTCGTCGACAGGACCGTCATGGAAAACATCTGGATCGCGAGGGAGCCCATGCACAAGGCCCTCCCCGTCTTCATCGACCACGGGAAGATGTTCTCCTTGACGAAGCAGCTCTTCAAGGAGCTCGAGCTCGACCTCGATCCCAAGTCCCTGCTTCGCAACCTCACCGTGGCGAGGATGCAGATGGTGGAGATAGCCAAGGCGGTGTCCTACGACGCCGAGGTCGTCATCATGGACGAGCCTTCCTCGGCCCTCACGCCGAACGAGGTCGAGCACCTTTTTGCCATGATCAGGAAGCTCAAGGCGAAGGGCGTGGCCATCGTCTACATCACCCACAAGATGGACGAGATCTTCGAGATCGCCGACGAGGTGACGGTGCTCAGGGACGGGAACAGGATCGTGACCGAACCGGTGTCGCAGATGACGATCGATTCCCTCATATCCTACATGGTCGGGCGAAACCTCGACGAGATGTTCCCCAAGATCGACTGCCCGATCGGCGAGGTCAAGCTCGAGGTGAGGGGGCTCTCGGTCCCCGGCCACATCGAGGACGCAAGCTTCACCGCCCGCCGGGGCGAGATCCTCGGAGTGTCGGGCCTCGTGGGCGCGGGGCGGACCGAGCTCATGGAGGCCATCTTCGGCCTCAGGCGCAGGAGCAAAGGCGAGATCCTCATCGACGGCAAGCAGGTGCGGATCGACTCACCTGTTGACGCGATGGGCGCCGGCATGGCCTTCGTCACCGAGGACAGGCGCCTCACGGGCCTCGTGCCCGTGCTCTCGGTGAAGTTCAACACCATCATCGCCAACATGAAGGCCTATGTGAACTCCCTTGGCCTCCTGCGCCACCGCAAGATCAGCCAGGACGTGACGAGCTACCGCGACAAGCTGAGCATCAAGACGCCCTCGATCGACACGATCATCGCGAACCTCTCGGGCGGCAACCAGCAGAAGGTCCTCGTGGCGAGGTGGCTGCTCACGAGCCCCGACATCCTGATCCTCGATGAGCCGACCCGGGGCATCGACGTGGGGGCGAAGGCCGAGATCCACAACATCATCACCCGGCTCGCCGGCGAGGGCAAGACAATCATCATGGTCTCCTCCGAACTGCCCGAGATCCTCGGCATGAGCGACCGCATAGTCGTCGTCTGCGAGGGCAGGGTCACAGGGATCGTGGACCGCAAGGACGCGAACCAGGAGCTCATCATGAAGTACGCGACGAACAGCCTTCGAGCCAGCGCCTAACAAGGAGAACGCGGATATGGCAACATTGCAGACGCCACTTGTCCAGAAGATTGTAAACAGGTACGCGATCTTCATCGTCCTCGGCGCCATGGGGGCCTCGCTCACCCTGCTCTCCCCCGATTTTCTCACGCCCGGCAACCTGATCAACGTCCTCATCGCCGAATCGGGCAGGGGCATGCTGGCCCTGGGCGTGGGCGTGGTCATCATGTCGCGCGGCATCGACCTCTCGATCGGGTCCATCGTGTCCCTCACCTCGGTGGTCGCGGCCAGCCTCATCCAGCAGCACGACTACAGCGCGAGGATCTTCAAGGACCTCCCCCTGCTCCCGGTCTACGTCCCCGTGATCGCAGGCCTGGTCACCGGAACCCTCGTGGGCATGGTCAACGGCTGGCTCATCGCCTACACAGCCATCCCCGCCTTCATCGCCACTCTGGGATTCATGATCATCGCGCGCGGCATGGCCCTCATGCTCACGAACGCCTACCCCGTGCCCATGCTAAGGCCCGAGTTCAAGATCCTGGGCCAGGGCAACTTCGGCCCGATGCCGATCATAGTCTGCGTGTTCATCTTCATGGTCATCGTGACCTGGGTCCTACTCAACCACACGCGCTTCGGGAAGAACGTCTACTTCATCGGCGGAAACATCAACGCGGCCAGGGTCTCGGGCGTCCGCGTCGAGCGCAACCTGATCTACATCTACGCCTTCTCGGGCTTCTGCGCCGCCCTCGCTGGCGTCCTCATCACGGCCAGGGCCGCCTCGGGGATAGCGACCCTGGGCAACAACTACGAGCTTGACGCGATCGCGGCAGCCACGATAGGCGGCACCAGCCACACGGGAGGCATAGGAACCGTCGGGGGGATAGTCGCGGGAATACTCATCCTGGGCATACTCAACAACGGCCTCCTCCTCCTGGGCGTCTCGCCCTACCTCCAGCAGATTGTAAAGGGAGTCATCATTGTGTTCGCTGTCGTGTTCGACATGAGGAAGAACGCGCGCAAGGTATAAGGAGACGGAAAATGATCGACAGGAAACGCTTCGCCATCAACCGGATGGTCTGCCCCTCGCTGAGCCTCGCCGCCTTCTACGAGCTCGCGGCCTCGCTCGGCCTCTCAAAGGTGGAGATAAGGAACGACCTCGGCAAGGCCGACCCGGTCGACGGCATGGGAGCCGCCGCCGCCCGCCTCGCCGCCGAACGCGGCATCGAGGTCATCACGAT
>JANXYO010000063.1 GCA_025356015.1 Spirochaetaceae bacterium | reverse complement strand
TCCTCAAGGTGAAGCACGTGAGCATCTCCTGGAGGGTCAAATGACTCGGGTCATCAACTTCGACAAGACCTTTAAGTACACGGTTCCCCTGTCCCTGGTGATCATCGTCGCGGGCCTCATCGCCTCCCAGGTATTGGGCCTAAACAACGGCGTCGACTTCCAGGCCGGCCTCAACACCTCGATCCAGTTCGCGCCCCCCTCGATGCGCGTCTCCTTCGCGGGCGAGGGCACGATGCGCCTCTCCGTCACGAAGACCGAGGTCGACCTCATCTCCCAGGCACCCTCCGGCCAGAGCAAGGCCTTCCTCTTCACCTATGACAAGTACCCGACCCTCCAGGCCATGGCCGAGGCTCTCAAGACCGCCCCCGGGGTCCAGGTCGAGCTCGTGGCCAAGGGCGACATCGCCTCGAACCTGATCCTCGGCGCCTCCCAGACCGACGCGAGCCTCACCCAGGCGGCGACGGTCCTCCACGTGCGCGCCCAGGACGCCACGACCCTCATGATACCCGTCGAGGCCCTGCGCTCGACAATGAAGGTCTTCGGCAACGTCTCCATCCAGAGGGCCGGCGACGTGAACAACCGCGAGTTCGTGATCCGCGTCGAGGATTCGGGCAAGGACCCGACCTTCGCGACGACGATCCACCAGAAGCTCGGGCAAACCCTCGGCCAGGCCTACGGCGCCGACAACGTCCTCGTCAACAGCTCGACCTTCGTCGGAGCGCGGTTCTCCAAGAACCTCGCCGACCAGGCCGTGTGGATGACCCTCATGACCTTCCTGGTCATCCTGGTCTACTGCTCCTTCCGCTTCAAGCTCAACTACGCCATCGGCGCCGTACTCTCCGTGGTCCACGATGCCCTCGTCCTCGTGGCCTTCATCGTGTTCACCAGGATGGAGTTCAACACGGCGATAATCGCTGCCATCCTCACGATCGTCGGCTACTCCATCAACGACACGATCGTCATCTACGACCGGATCCGCGAGAAGGTGAAGCTCAATCCCAGCTCCCACTTCCAGGAGAACATGAACCGGGGCGTCACCGAGACCCTCGGAAGGACCTTCATCACCTCCGGCACGGTCCTCCTGTCCGCCATCGCCCTGTATATCTTCACGACGGGCAGCATGAAGGACTTCTCGCTGTGCATCATCGTCGGCGTCATCACGGGAACCTACTCCTCGGTCTTCATCGCGTCGGCCTTCGTCGACATGTGGAACACCTTCGAGGAGAAGGGACTCAAGAAGAAGCAGGACCTGAGCGCCAAGTCCGCCGCCGCCGCGAAGGCCGCCCTCGAGGCTGCCAAGCCCGCCAAGGGCGGACGCAAGGCCCTCGAGAGCTAGTCAGACAGAAGCGGCGCAGTTCGCGCGAAACCCCGGCCCAGCGGCCGGGGTTTTTTTGTCCCCGCCGGCGTGACGGCGGGGCAGGCCGAGCTTATAATGCCTTCATGCGTGCGGCAGCAGAGGAATCCATGGGGGACGATGGCTGGCTCTCCAACCCCATGCTGAACGAGACCCGGTACAAGAACATCGTCGAGGCATCACGTTTCGGGCCCGGGGCAGTGGTGATGCAGGCCATGAGGGAGGATCCTGCCCTCCTCCTTCCGCGGATACTCCTCATGAGCTTTGGCACAGCCTGGAAGATCCCTCGCGCCATCCTCGCCGCAAGCCCCGAGTCACGCGGGCGCTACGCGCGCAAGGTCCTGGCCGCATGGTCAAGGGCCCTCACCAGGGTCGCGCGAGTCCGGCTGAGCATTCGCGGCCTTGATCGGCTGGATCCGTCGCGGACCCATCTCTTCGCGAGCAACCATAGCTCGCCTTTCGACCCCCCCCTCGCCCACGCCGTCCTGCCGGTCCCCGCGGCCTTCGTCTGCAACGCGACCTTTGCCGAAATACCCGTGTTCAGCACCTGGCTCAAGTATTCGGGCTCGGTCCTCGTGGCCCAGGGCAAGGGCGAGGCTGAGAGCGCGGCCTTCAAGTGCATGATCGCGAGGCTCAAGGCCGGAACCAACCTCCTGCTCTTCCCCGAGGGCTACATCCACCAGGGGCCCGGCCTCGCCGAGTTCAAGCGGGGAGGCCTCTATGCGGCCGTTCTGGCGGGAGCCTCGATCGTGCCCATGTGCGTCTATGGAGCCCATGAAGTCATGCAGGCCGGGGGCCTCCATGTGGTCGCCGGCCGGCGGGTCCTCGTGGAGATCTCCGAGCCGATAGACACGAACCAGCTCTCCCACGCCGAGCGCAAGGGCATCGACGCCCTGGTCAGGGAGCGCATGCTTGGCCTCAAGCGGAGCCTTGAAGCCGAGTGCCGAGGGCTCAGGTCCTCGCCGGACTGCTAATCTCTTTACACACTCGGCCTTTTCAAGGTATATTCCGTTTCCGGAATGTGACGAGCCAGCAGGCGCTCGGCGATGGGAACCGTATTCAAGAACGTGCTTTCGCACATGGCGCCGTGCGCTAGTAAGCGCTCGGCGAGTGGAATTGTATTTAATAATGTGCTGTCGCACATGGCGCCGTACCCAAGTGGGAAGGGAGAGGTCTGCAAAACCTTCATGAGTCGGTCCGACTCCGACCGGCGCCTCTAAAAAGCCGGAATGGCATTCGCCATTCCGGCTTTCGATTTGGCCGGTCGGAGGCGGAGGGAAATCGCTCCGCGCCACGCGCGAATCGATGAGCCTGGCGCGCTCGACGAGGCGTTCGGTTCGATGAAGACGCCTCGCGCCGGAAACGCGCGGCGGCCTACAGGGCGTGCAGCCCCAGTTCCTGCGATAGCCGGGCGATCATGAGCTGGCCGGCTATCGAATTGCCTCTCTCGTCGAGGGAGGGGCCATAGCTGCCGATGCCGAGCCTGCCGCGAGCGGCGGCCATGATGCCACCGCCAACACCGCTCTTCGCGGGGATGCCAGCCTCGGCGCAGAACTCCCCTGAGCCGTCGTACAGGCCGCAGGTGATCATGAGGCCTTTCACTATCCTCGCGTTGCGCCCAGAGATGACGCGCCGCCCCGAGCCCGGGGCCAGGCCGTCCATCGCGAGCATGGCGGCGAAGCGGGAGAGCCCGGCTGCGTCGAAGAGGAGGGCGCACTGGCGGAAATAGGCCTCCAGGCACTCCTCGACATCCCCGTCCATGAGGGCGAGCTCCTTGAGGAACCAGGCGATGGAGCGGTTGCGGTTTGCCGTGGCATTCTCCGAGGCCCGGACCTCCTCGTCGATGCCCAGATCCTCCCTGCCCGTCGCCGCCGCGATGAAGGCCCTGAGGCCCTCCACCTTGTCCCTCCCTGTCCTCCCCGGCATGAGGCTGCTTACCACGATGGCTCCGGCGTTGATGAGGGGGTTGAAGGGCTTGCCCGCTTGCGAGGTCTCAAGGCGGATGATGGAGTTGAAGGGATCGCCGCTCGGCTCCTTGCCCACCCGGGCGAAGACGCTCTCCTCGCCGAGTGTCTCGACCACGTAGGCCAGGGCCATGGCCTTGGACACGCTCTGGATCGTGAAGGGCAGAGAGGAGTCGCCGGCCTCCTCGAGGGTCCCGTCGGCCATGGTGACCGCGATGCCGACAGCCCGGGGGTCGGCCTTCGAGAGGGCGGGGATGTATTGCGCGCAACGGCCGCCCGCGGCCGCCACCCGTCCCTCCCGCGCCAGTGATTCGAGGAATTCACGCATGGGACCTTTGTATAGCGGGAAGGCCTCTGCTATCAACGCCTCCTGCGGCCTAGCTGAGGCCGGGTTTTAACTCGAAGGAGGGGCAGTGCCTCCCGTTCGCGGCGAAGACCTCGAGCGAGGGGAGGTTCTTGCTCTTGATGCCGAATACGAGGCATGACCGGGGGAAGGCAGGCTCCCAGGTGATGCGGAAATGGACGCACTTCAGACAGTTCGGCGCTGTTCCCTTCACCCAATGGCCCCTTTCGGGGCGGATTCTACCCCCCGGGCCGGCTTGTCGTCGAGCCCGGAATTCCGTAGAGTAATCGCATGGACAGGAATTCCATCATCCGAAGGCCCTTTCGCTACACCAACAGCAACGCCGCGCTCTGGCTCATCGCGATAAACGTCCTCGTCTTCGCGCTCGAGTACCTCTTCCCCAGGGTCATCGGCCTCCTGGTCATGACACCCGTGAGCGTCCTTGGAGGGGCCTTCTGGCAGCCTTTCACCTACATGTTCGTCCACGACCCCAGGGGTTTCACCCACATCCTCGTGAACATGCTGGGCCTCTTCTTCTTCGGGACCCAGGTCGAGCGAGAGCTGGGAACCCGGGAATTCCTGCTGTATTACCTGCTCACGGGATTGCTCGCCGGTCTCTTCTCTTTCCTCGTCTACCTCTATTTCGGCGGGGCCTATACCTCCCTGCTCGGGGCATCGGGCGCGGTTTTCGCCCTCCTGTTGGCCTTTGCCACCCTGTTCCCCCAGGCCGAGATCTACATCTGGGGCTTGCTCCCCGTCAGGGCCCCACTCATGGTCGTCGGCTATGCCGCCCTGGAGATCGTGTCCCAGGTCTTCAGCTTCCAGAGCAGCGTCGCACATCTCACCCACATCGCCGGCTTCGGATTCGGCTGGCTGTACTTCCTGTCGCGCTTCGGCGTGAACCCCGCCCGGCGCATGTTCCCGCGGCGCTGAAAGTGGGCAAGCCACGGGCGAACGCGGTCCGGCCCGGCCTGCTTGGCCTCTCCGCGGCCCTTGTCCTTCTGCCTTGCTTTCACGCGGGGGCCCAGGAATCGGGCTCCCGCGACTATTTCAGCGCGGTCTTCTGGATTGACCTCGCCCCCGTCTCGAAGGAAGGCGATCCCTGGCCCCTCGGCCCGAAAGAGGGCGCGGACAGGCTCCTCGATGAGGCGGCCTGGGTATTCGGGGGCATGGTCTTCGGGTATGAGTTCTCCTACACGCCCCTGGACAGGACGAGGAGGATCGAGGAGCGCTTCGACCTCACCCCCCTCGGGACAATCCCCAAGGGGGACATGAGGATAGTCCCCGGCGCAGCCTCGGGCGACTCGAACGAGCTGCGTGCGCGGATCGAATTCCATCCAGATGCCCAGGACCTCGCCCTCATGGAGGGTTACTCGCACTCTCCCTGGAGGCCCTCCCAGGGACTGGGCTACGCCGACTACATGCTGGGACACCAGGGTCGGCGCCTGGCCTACGAGGATGCCTTGCGCGAGGCAGTCCGCTCCCTGCTCCGCCTGAGCGAGCTGAACAAGCCCCGCCTCGTCAAGGGAAGGGTCGCCTTCGACCGGATACCGACTATCGTGGTCTCTGGCGGGCGTTATGCGGTGCAGGTGAGGGCAAGGATCGAGGTGACCGAGCTACAGTCGTACAACGCGTACTGAAGCAACCTGGCTAGGCCCCCGTCGGCGACAGACGGTCCTTTTCGACCGACTCGTGGCTGCGCTCGAGCAGGGCCATGATCTCGTCGACGACGGCCTGCTTCTTGTCCTCGCGGAAGTGGTGGACGTGCTTCACCCGCGCGCGGAACTCGGCGCAGTCGATGACGGGGCTTACGGTGTACTGGACCCTGTCCTGGCAGACCAGGTCCTCCTGCATCTCGGAGCCCCCGGGGTTTAGCCTGAGGATGTTGCCGTTCACGGCCACGAGGCACATCTTGGAGAAGGACTTGACGTAGGAATCGATCTCGCGGACGCCGTGCTTGGTGGTCGGGTCCCAGGGCCTGAAGCGGGTGCCCGAGGGGAAGACGAGGATGATCTTTCCCGAGGTCTTCAGCTCCGCGAGGGCCCTCATCGCGGCCCGGTTCACGGTGCTGCTGCGCATCATCTCGGCGACAAGCTCCTTGGGGTCCTTGTAGTTGCGCTTGATGATCTCGATCGACCTCGAGGGATAGATCACGAGCCGCGAGAAGGCCTCGCTGAAGGCCAGGACGGCGGGATTGGTCTCGTTGAGCTTGATGCCGGCGACGGCAATGAGGGCCTCCGCAAACCTGCGCCCCTCCTCCGAGGCCTGCCGGAGGAGGTAGTGGAACACTGGCAGGTCGAAGTTCGAGTAGTGCTCGAGGAGCAGGAGGCAGGGCTCGCCGCGTTGCGCGGCAGCGAGCAGCTCGCCAAGGTGCTCGCTGCCGTTTATGCCCGATCCCGGGAGCAGGTTCTCGGAAACCATCTTGTCTACGAAGGGCAGCAGGTCCGGGTTTCCCGGCTGGTGGACGTTTCTGTCGGTGACAACAGAGTGCGAGCCCTGCGCGGTGGCCATCATACGCAGGATGTTGTCACGGTACTTGCGGCTGATGGGTTCCACGTCGCCCTCCTGGTCACGAGGAGTATAGACGCCGCCCCTGCTTGGTGTCAACTTCGGACTCTTTCAATAGCCGTCTGAGAGGGAGCGGTTGACGTCCTTCTGGTAGAGCTCCTGGTATACATAGCTCCGGTTGCGGAGCTTTTCCTTGATCTCCTTGGAGAAGGGGATGTACCTCCAGAAGATCGCCCTGATCTCCTTGTCGAGCTTCTGGATGCCCTCGCTCTCCTTCGCGAGCCAGATGCTGTAGTCCTGGATGAAGTACTCCTTCACGTCGCCCTTGAGCTTCTTCGAGGTGAACCACTGGTAGTAGTTCCCGGTGAGGCCCTCCTCCATCCAGTAGTACGAGGCCTTCTCCTTGGCGACCTGCCAGCGCAGGTCGGCCACCCCGTTGACGATGGCCACCTGGAGGTTCTTGGGGTACATGGGCAGGGCTATGCGCCCCCGGCTGGTGGCGCGGTTGTAGCGGTCGAAGGGCTCCCAGCAGATGCCCTGGTCGCCGTAGCAGGGGAGTAGGAGGACGAAGGGGATGATCCTGTTGAGCGTGGTCTTGTAGGGCCTGCAGAAGGCCTCGCAGTCGATGCTCTCGATCCAGGCGAGCATCTTGACCACGTTTTCGCGGGTGCCGATATCCTTTATCGTCCCGTGGAAGTACTCGCGGGAGAGGATGGGGAACTGGTTGCCCTGCCTGCCGATGCAGAGCTTGGTCATCTGCCTGATCGTCTCGAACTCCTGGGCGAGCTCCTGGTAGTCGGTCTTCATCTCGGCCTTGCTGCCAGAGCCGATCTTCTCGCTGACGCTCTTGACCTCGGCTCCCGCCTTCTCGAACTCGTTCATGCTCCCCTGGAGCTCCTTGTCCACGGCGATCATCTTGCGGATGACATCGTAGAGTTCGCTCATGGTCTTCTTCTGGGTCTCGGTGTAGGGGGCCGTGACGTGGAGGAGGCCGGGCTGGCTCTCATGGCTGGTGATGAGTTCGATCCGCTCCTTGAGCAGGGCCTCGAGGGACCTTCTCTCCTCGGCCTTGGACTTGAGGATGCCCTCGGCGGCGTCCCTCTTGCCCTGGACCCGCGCGAGGATGGCGCTGTAGCGGCTGGTGTCGTCCATCGCCCCGGAGCGCCGGGGCTTGATCTCGTCGGTGGCGCTCGCGGCCACGGCCCGGGTGGCGACGGCGTGCATCCACTCGTCGACGTAGTACACAGGCTCGTCTATGTCCTTCTCTATGATGACCCTGTGCATGAGATCGATGATCTCGGGGCTGAGGAGGGTGGGCAGCAGGGCCGCGTACCTCACCAGGAGGCGCTTGGGCATGGGGGCCGAGGGCGAGACCGAGCGAAGGGCGGCCTTGGCCACCAGGTACCAGTAGGCCGGTATCAGCTGGTTGCGGTAGACCCCCTTGTCCTTTGGATCCGCCGCCTTCAGGTACTTTCCGAGGAGCTCGTGGAGCTTCTGGGCCTCGTCCCCCTCGCCGTTGAGGGCGGTCTTGTAGTACGAGGGGTCCGAAAGCCAGGTTCCTGGCTTGTCGGCCTCGATCTTGGCCACGGGGGCCATGGCCTTCCTGCTCAGATCGACATCGAACTCCCCGTGCTGCCGCGGCTCAGCATCGACGCCGAGGTCCCCGAAAAGGGTGGAGAAATCGGGGGGAGGAGTGCCCGTGCCCCTGCCGGGAGGGGGCGCGGCAGTGGGATCGTTGGATACATATGTCTGGGCGGATCCGCCAATAAGGGCAGCAATCTCGGGATCGATATCTTCGGGCATCGCTACGCTCCGGAGCTCAAGGGTTTCGGCCGTGGGTCCGATGGGGTGGGACCTGGGGGCCGGTACTTGGGACAATTGTACTTCGCTGTCCCGGGGCCATCAAGGGCGATTGTGCTCGCCTTCGGCGAGGCACGCAGGTGTTTGGCGCATGGAGAATACGGTTCAGGGGGAGCGGTCCGAGTGGTGGCGCGACTAGGGATTTGATGTTCGTGCTCGCCTTCGGCGAGGCACGCGGCCGCTGGACGAATGGACATGCCGTTCAGGGCAACATTTGTGAAGGTGAGGGGAATTGCCCTCCGCTCGCGAACGTCCTGTTCGCTCGCTTCGGGCCGGGGTCCTCGCTGGCGGCGCCCATCCATGGGCGCCTTCCCTCGCTACCGCTCGGCGCTCGGACCCTTCAATTCCCCTCACCTCACTTCCTCAGAAAACAGAAACGGCCACCCGTTTGAGGGTGACCGTTTTGCGTCGTGGAGGTGAGGGGAATTGAACCCCTGACCTCTTGAATGCCATTCAAGCGCTCTACCAACTGAGCTACACCCCCGACACGAGGCGGGGGCATCCTAGCTGAGAGGGAAGGGGGATGTCAAGCGGGAGCCCTTCGCTTGTAGCTGGAGGGCATTCCGGGCCATACTCAAGGACGTGAAAGAACCAAGATACGCCCTCGCCCTCTGTGCGCTCGGGCTTGAGAAAGTATGCGCGGCTGAGCTCAGCCGGATTGGCCTCGAGGTTGCCGGACGCGAGGCGGGTAGGGTGCGTTTCGCCTTGAAGCCAGCGGGGCAGGCCGAGGGAATCTCGGCCGGAAGGGTTCTCACCAGAGCCAACTTATGTCTCAGGACGGCCGAGCGCGTCCTCATCGAGGCGGCATCCTACAAGGCGACCGACTTCGATGCCCTCTTCGAGGGAGCCAAGGACGTCCCCTGGGAGCTCTACTTCAAGAAAGAGGACAAGCTTGTTATAGAGAGGGTCAGGCTGCATCGCTCTGCCCTCGCCGCCCAGACCTCGGTGCAGGCGATCGTCCACAAGGCGGTCTATGACAGGCTGGGGAAGGTCTTTGGCCTCACCCGCATGCCTGAAACCGGGAAGGAGAGGAGCCTTCGGGTTTATATCGAGGACGACGAGGTCCTCCTCGGCCTCGACACCTCGGGCGACGCCCTCCACCGCCGGGGCTACAGGCAGGCCTCGGGAGATGCACCCTTGAAGGAGACCGTGGCAGCCGGAGTCCTCCTCCTCGCCGGCTGGAACCGCAGGCTCCCCCTTCTGGACCCCTTCTGCGGCTCGGGCACCATCCTCATCGAGGCGGGGCTCTTCGCCCAGGACAGGGCCCCGGGCCTGGACCGCTCCTTCGCCCTCGAGGACATGCCCTCGGTCTCGGCCGAGGATCTCAAGGCCGAGGTCGAGGCGGCCCGAGGCCGCATCAGGACAGACGTCGACTTCCGCATAGAGGGGAGCGACTCGAATCCCCAGGCCCTCGACTCTGCCCGGGCCAACATACGGCTTGCGGGGCTTTCCGACCGCATCGAGCTCAAGGCTGGCCAGGCCGAGGACGCGATGCCCGGCTACGACGCCGGTATCCTGATCTGCAACCCTCCCTACGGGGAGCGCCTCGGGACCGTCCAGGAGGCTGAAGCCCTCTACCGCAGCCTCGGCTCAACCGCGGCCGCATTCACGGGCTGGGGCCTGGGTTTTGTCACGAACCGCAGGGACTTCGGGGAGTTCTTCGGAGAGCGCTCGGTTTCCATGCACAAGATCATGAACGGGGCCGAGGAGCAGTGGTTCCACTGGTATCCCGCCGACCGGGCCGACCGGGCCGACCGGTCGACGGACAAGCGCCCCGAAAGCCCCGGCTTCTCCGGACGCCGCGAGGGTGCCCGGCCTCCCAGGCCGTCCGGCGGCCGCGATGTGCGGAAGCATCCTCGAGGCTAGGGGGCGGTAGTATATTCAAGGCTGAAGAAAGCGCTAGCTCCACGGGGAGAAGGACGGTAGCCTATGCCGAGCATTCGGGACGAATCCGCGTCGTGCGACCTCAGCGAGGCGGCCTTAAGTCCGGCTCCGGCGGCCATAGTAATCTTTGGCGCGACGGGAGACCTCACCCACCGCAAGATCGTGCCCGCCCTCTACAACCTCGAGCGCAACGGCATCCTGCCACCCGAGACCAAGGTGATCGGCTTCGCCCGCCGTCCCCTCTCGGACGCGGAGTTCCGCGATGGCCTCCGCGAATCCTGCTCGAAGTTCTCCCACATCCAGCCAATGGTGAGCGAGGCCTGGGACGCCCTCGCCGCGCGCATGAGCTATCTCGAGGGTGACCTCGAGGATCCCATGGCCTACGCCCGCCTCGCCTTGAGGCTTGCCGGCCCCGACATGCCACCCAACGCCCTGTTCTACCTCGCCATCTCCCCCGAGCAGTTCGGGGTCGTCGCCCGCTACCTCGACTCGGCGGGCCTCGGGACGGCCGGCCACGACCTTGGCGAAACGCGTTTCCGCCGCCTCGTCGTCGAGAAGCCCTTTGGCAGGGACAGGGAGAGCGCCCGCGCCCTCACCAAGACACTCCAGGAATGCTTCGCCGAGCGGGACATCTTCAGGATCGACCACTACCTCGGCAAGGAGACGGTGCAGAACCTCCTGTACCTGCGCTTCGCGAACTCGATCTTCGAGCCCCTGTGGAGCCGCAACCACATCGAGTCGGTGGAGATCGACGTCGTCGAGTCGGGGGGCATCGGGACTCGCGGGGGCTATTACGACCACGCCGGGGCGGCCCGCGACATGATCCAGAATCACCTTGTGCAGCTCCTCTGCCTCACGGCGATGGAACCACCCGCGACCCTGGCGCCAGAGTCGATCAGGGAGGAGAAGGTAAAGGTCCTCAAGGCCATCCCCGACTACGGGGTCCGCGAGCTCCTCGCGAGGTCCCTGCGGGGCCAGTACGCCGCGGGCAAGGGGATCGACGGCAAGAGCATCCCCGACTACCGCGGCGAGCCCAAGGTGGCGCCCGACTCCAAGACCGAGACCTTCGTCGCCCTCAACATCGAGATCGAGAACTGGCGCTTCGCGGGCGTGCCCTTCATCCTGCGCACGGGCAAGGCCCTGGACCGCCAAGAGAGCGTCATCAGGATCACCTTCAAGCGCCCGCCGGCGACCCTCTTCGCTGGCTTCTGCGGGGACCGCCTGGCCCCCAATGTCCTGACGATCAGGATCCAGCCCGACGAGGGCATGTTCCTCGGCTTCAACGCCAAGGTGCCCGGCGCGGCCCGGCTCACCGCCAACGACCTCCACTTCGCCTACCGCGAGGACACTGGCGATTACTTCCCCGAGGCCTACGAGCGCCTCATCGCCGACGCCCTCTCTGGGGACTCGACCCTCTTCCTGCGCTCAGACGAGACCGACGAGGCCTGGCGCCTCGTCGACTCCCTTGAAGCGGCCTGGTTTTCGGCAGACGGCCAGGCTCCCTTGCTGAGCTATGAGGCGGGAGGCTCGGGCCCCCCCATTCCCCGGGTATGGTTCAGACAGGGAGGACGCGGTTGAAACTGGTCGTCCTGGCCAACGAGGCAGCGTGGATAGCCGCCATCCTCGCCGAGTTCGAGGCCGCCCTCGCGGAACGGGCGGCGGGAGGCCGGTCAAGGCCCCTCCACCTCTGTCTCGCCGGTGGTAGGACCCCGGCCCCAGCCTACCGGGCCATGGCCTCCCTGGCCCTCCGCGATGTGGCCGTCGAGCTCTGGCTTGGCGACGAGCGCGCTGTCCGCCCGAGCGACGAAGCCTGGAACGGCCACCTCCTGCGAAGCTCCTTCGAGGCTTGCGTCTGGGATCCCCTCCCCCACCTGAGGCTCTGGCCGGAGCTCCAGGAAGACGGGGGAGAGGTGGAGGCGAGGGCAGCCTGCGCCCTCTACGCCGCCGAGCTCATGGCGGCCTCGGGGTCCAGGCCGAGGCCCATCTTCGACCTCGCCCTCCTGGGCCTGGGAGCTGACGGCCACACCGCGAGCCTTTTCCCCGGCGACGCGATCCTTGGGGAGGAGAGGCTCTTCGCCGGGATCTCCCACGCGCCCTCGGCTCCGCGGCTTCGCATGAGCCTCACGTATCCAGCCCTCGCAGGAGCCCGCCGGGTGCGGTTTCTCGCGCGTGGCAAGGACAAGCTCGACATCGTCCGCCGCCTCGAGGCCGAGGACGACCTCCCCGCGGCGCGCATAGGGGTGGCGGACACGGCGATCCTCTATTGCGAGAAGTAAGGCCGTCTGGGGCAAAAGGGAAACCACTAACAACACAAACACACACGAGCACATCTGTGCGGTTAAGTTCCGCTGGATATCCTTGCTTCGTGTACTTTCGTGGTTCCTCTTCAGAGTCGCTGGCCTCACTTGCTGGTCATCACCCACACCCCGCTCCACGGTCCCGGCGGCGGGCTTGCCATGAGGTCACGGCAGCGCTCCGCGTAGTGCTCTGCGGGCGGATCCACGGCCGCTATGGTCTCGAAGACCTTCAGGGCCTCGCCAAGTGAGCCCTCGTAGTAGAGCTTCAAGGCGCTTCCAAAGACATCGAGCACTGGCTTCCTCTCCCGGTACTCCTCGGGGTACATGGGCTCGAAGACCCGGACCGGCTCCTTGCGGCCCACGACCCCGATGCGCGAGAGCTCGCGCGCGGGATAGGAATCGCCGGTGAGGCGCAGTGTCGCCTCCGAGACCATGGTGTAGGTCCCGAACTGCTTGTTCACGCCCTCGAGCCTCGCGGCGAGGTTGACAGCGTCGCCCAGCATGGTGTAGTCGAAGCGGTTACTCGAGCCCATGTTGCCCACGACGGCGGGACCCGAGTTCATGCCTACCCTCATGTAGAGGTCCTTGCCGACCCTGGCCTTGAAGGCGGGCCTCAGGGCGGCGAGAGCGGCCTGGCAGCGCAAGGTGGCCCGTAGGCCGCGCACCGCGTGGTCCTCAAGGCTCAAGGGGGCGTTCCAGAAGGCGATGATGGCGTCGCCCTCGTACTTGTCTATGGTTCCGCCCTCCTCGAGGATGATGTCGGTCATCGCGGAGAGGTAGTCGTTGAGCAGCGAGGTGAGGTCCTCGGGGCTCAAGACCTCGGAGATCGAGGTGAAGCCCTGGACGTCGGAGAAGAAGATCGTCAGCTCCCGCCTCTCCCCGCCGAGCTTGAGCCGCTCGGGGTGGGCGATGATCTCCTCGATGAAGGCCGGGCTCAGGTACTGCTTGAAGGCACCTTTCAGGTAGCGCTTCTGCTTGCCTTCCGTGGCGTAGTTGAGGAGGCTCGAGCCCACGAGGGAGAGGAGGGCGGCGAGCTCGGGGAAGACCACGGGCAGGGCCCAGCCGGCGGCGTAGGCGCCGAATCCCAGGGCGGGGGCGAGGGGGATGATGATGAGGTAGGCCGCGGCATTCCCGATGGCGCGGGACGAGAGGGTCACCGCGAAGGCAGCGCCCACGCATAGCGCCAGGGCGAGGAGGGCCGAGGCCCAGGCCGGGACGGGCCGCAGGTAGTCACCCGACAGGAGGTTGTCGAGCATGGTCGCGTTGACCTCGACACCCGGATAGGAACCCGACATCGGCGTGGGCTTTAGGTCAAAGAGCCCCGAGGCCGTGAAGCCGAAGAAGACGTATGCGTCCTTGAGCGCCGAGGGTTCCACCTCGGGCTTCTCGCCGCCCAGGATGAGCTGCTCTGAGCGGATGATCGCCGCCGCCCTGTAGGCCTGGTGGGTTAGGCTCGGACCCCGGTACCTCAAGATGGCCCGCCCGTCACGGTCTATCGGTACGGCATGGCCATCGATCATGAGCGCGTTGCGCGCTATCGCGACGGAGTGCGGGCCAGGCTCTCCGACGAGGTAGGCCGCGAGGGCCTCGGTGGGGACGATGTGGCCGGCGAAGACCGAGAAGAGGGGCTCGCGGCGGTAGACCCCGTCCACTTCGTCGGCGGGCATGTTGGTGTTCGCGAGGATCTTCATGGAGGAGGCGACCTCGCTTATGGGGAACTCGGCGAGGGGGTAGACCATGGCTGCGGGCCTCGACGCCGCCGTCCATTCTGCCAGTCCAGACACCGAGAGGGCCGGAAGGGGGAGGCCCTGGGGCCAGGATCCTTCCGTCGCCATCTGGGAGCCGAGGAGCATGGCGCCGACAGTCCTCCCCTGGGAGGAGAGGGCCGCGCCGAGGGCCTGGTCGTCTGATACCCCGTAGGGAGATGGCTCGGTCAAGAGGACGTCGAAGACCAGGGCCTTGGCTCCTGCGCGCTTGCAGAAGTCCACGATCGCGGCGTAGACCTCGCGGGGCCAGGGCCAGGGCCAGCCGTTCACCTTCTTGCCCCAGACCAGGCTCTCCTGGTCGAGCATCACCGTGACGACTTTTGGCGTCGCCTTCCCAGGCGCCGCGAAGACCCGTTCGCGCAGGTCCCAGGTCCGCGCCTCGAAGCTCTCGAGGAGGCCCGGCAGCCACAGGCCCGAGGCGATCGCCGCCGCGAGGGTCCCGACGATCAGTGCCTGAAATGCCTTCCCCTTGCGCTCGGCCACGGCTAGATCTCGCCCAGGGCGGCCTTGTAGCGGGCCATGCGGGCGGCGGCGACATCGGCCGAGGGGGCGGCTGTCTTGTACGAGCCAAGGACCTTCTCGATCTGGGCGATGCGGTCCTGGGGTTCGGGGTGGGTCTTTGAGAAGTCGGCCCCGCCCGGCTTGACCTTGCTCTTCATGACCGTGAGCATCGCGACGAGGGATCGGGGATCGTAGCCCACGCGCTTGAGGGTCTCCACGGCGGCCGCGTCTGCGTCGAACTCGAGGTCCCGTGAATAGCCCGAGTTGACCAGGGTCGAGGTGATGTCCCCGACCGAGTCCTTGAAGATCGAGGTCTGCTCCTGGAGCTCCTTGGGCCCAAGCACCTGGGCCGCTGCCGTCCCGGCCCCGATCACTGCCTTGGTGAGCCTGTCCTTCTTGATAGCCTTGAGCCCATGCTGCTTGGCGACATGGGCGATCTCGTGGGCGAGGATCGAGGCGACCGCGTCCTCACTCTGGGCGCAGCGCAGAAGGCCGCGCGTGACGAGGATGAGGCCGCCGGGGGCGGCGAAGGCGTTGATCTCGTCGGAGTCGATCGCGAGGAAGTGGTAGCCGCCAAAGGTCTCGGGCCGGTCCGAGGCCTGGGCGAGGGCCCGGCCGAGGACATTGAGGTAGTCGGTCACCTTCTGCACGTCGTAGGGTTTGCGCGTGGCGAGGAGCTGGGCCGCGACCGCGCGGCCGATGTAGTACTCCTGCTCGGGCGTGATGTCCTCGAAGCTCTTCGCCACAGCGGCCGAGCCCGTGTCTATCGCGGCCTTCTGGTCCTGGTTTATCACGCCCGCGCCCTGGAGGGCCCCGGTCGCCGCGTTGCCGAGCTGGCCGAAGAGGCCCTGGGCTTCGGCGGCCGCCGCGGAAACAAGGAGGAGGGCGAGGCAGAGGAGGCGGCTCATTTAGCGCCTCCCTTGAGGGCGCCCGAGCTCAGGAAGGCAGATACCGTCTCTGGCTGAGGGTTGATGGCGCCCATCTTGTCCACCCAGGTGTAGTCGAGCTGGCCGTCGGCCTTGTACTGGGTCTCGATCTGGTTGTTGAAGCCCTTGCCTGCGAGGGCCACCTCTCCGGTCGAGGCGTTCTGACCGGCGGCCTGGGAGCCCGCCGCTATCTCGACTTTCTTGGGGGTCAAGGCCGAGTTGTTCACCCAGCCCTCGAGCTTCTTTGCGCTCAGGCTTATCCTGGACCAGTCCTTCTGCGTTTCGAGGACATCGACCCTGTCCCCGTAGGCGAGGACACCGAGAACCTTGCCGAGGTAGCTTGGCGTGGACCTGACCTGGGTTTCCTTTACGTTGACGCTCATCTGCTTTGCCGGAGCGGCGAAGGCCGCCGTGGCCGTTGCGCAGAGTAGAATTATCGTGAGGCTGATTTTTGACATGCATCCCCCCTAGGGCACAATCTTAGCGCGGCCCGGGGCCGTTGTCACGCCACCCCTTTGCTGGCTATCCTCGCTCCCATGGCCCTGCAGATCTTCGGCACCAAGAAGTGCCCCGACACGAGGAAGGCCGAGCGCTTCTTCAAGGAGCGCGGCGTCCGTTTTCAGGCCATCGACCTGGCCGAGAAGGGCATGAGCGCTGGGGAGCTCCGCAGCGTCGCCGCCGCCCTCGGCCTCGAGGCCCTCGTCGACACCGCCGGCCGGCGCTACCTCGAGCGCGGCCTGGCACACCTGGTCATTGACCTTGAGGAGGAGCTCCTTGCCGATCCGCTCCTCCTCAAGACCCCGATCGTCCGCGACGGGCCCAAGGCCAGCGTCGGCTTCAAGCCCGAGCTCTGGGCGGAGTGGATCAAGGGCTAGAGCCTCGGAGTCCGGGACCTATGCCCTTCTTTGGCCAGCTATTGCCAGATGAGCCTCTCGGCCATTCACCACCATTTCCGCAGGGTGACGGCGATAAGCCCGATCCAGTACCAGAAATGGCTCAGGCTCCAGGAATCCCGCCGACTGATGTTGACCAGCGACATCGATGTCACACGGGACGCATTCAAGGTTGGCTACGCTTCCGCCTAGTCGCCAAATTGAATGAAAGCCGCCTTAGTGGCGGCTTCTCGCTTTATGGCCCGACGGGTCTTGAACGCTATCAAGTCTCAGCGATCAGCAGGGTCTTCAGTCATTTTCTGACATCCTGTCAGAAAATGACATCGCGGAAGCTGAGCGCTTCCGCGAGTGTGGTTTCGGCCATCCATGGCCGAACTAACAAGGGCTCTTTGGCCCGGCGGGCCTCTACGCTATCAAGTCTCAGCGATCAGCAGGGTCTTGGCGTCAAGCTTGAGCTTGAGGTCGTGCGGGTTCATCACGTCGTGGTCTTTAACCACCGTGAAGTGTATGTACTCCGCCTTGGGCTCGAGGAGGATTAGGACGGAGACCGAGTCGATGTATTCGCGCAGGATCATGGGGACGTTGTTCTTGTCGACCAGGGGCTCCTCACCAAGGAGGGTGCAGGAGTACCAGACCTCGATGCCCATCTCGCCGGCGAACTCCTTGACCTTCTGGAGCCTGTCCTTGGTCGCCTGGGTGAAGTCGTAGCCGTCCACTATGAGGGTCTTGGCCTTGAAGCCGCCGTCGACGACCATGGCCTTGAGGGAGCGCAGGATCTGGTCTATGGAGACCCCTTCCTGGGCGAAGTTCATGATGACCCGGTTTTTTACCAGGTCGTCCTTGACCTCGCCGAGGTGCTCGAGGTTCCGCCGCTTGGCTAGCTCCGAGAAGATGTTCTCATACCAGGAGATGACGTAGCTGGTGTGGGCGGTGAAGGAGACATGGATGACCTTCTCGCCCTGGAGCAGCTTGTCCAGGGCAAGCTGGACAAGGACGCTCGTCTTGCCAATGCCCTTGCGGCTCGCGATGATTCCGATGTTGCCGGGCTTTAGGCCTCCCTCGATGGATCGCTCCAGGAGGCGCACCGGGCTCTTGGCAATCAGCTCCTCTTTCAGCATATGGACTCCTCGTTGATGTCATTATAAGCCATATCGCCCATCCGGGCAAAACCAATCATGGGAATGAAAACTAACCGCAGAGACGCAGAGGAAAGATTCGGAAAGAAGCAAGAGGAGAGAGAAGGATCGGAATGGCTGAGCCCTCCTGGAAATCCCATCTCTCCCATCCTTTCTGCGTCTCGGCGCCTCTGCGGTACTATTTCTCCTACTTCGCGTGCTCCAGCCTGCGCTTCTCCAGGTAGTCCTTGCGCAGCTGCTCGGAGACGTTCGTCGGGACCTTGCCGTACTTGAGGAACTCCATGGTGAACTCGGCCTTGCCCTGGGACAGGGAGCGGATCACCGTGGAGAAGCCGAACATCTCGGACAGGGGCACCTCGGCCTCGACCTTGCAGAAGTGGCCGTCCTCGGAGGAGGAGGAGATGAGGCCCCGCCTCTGGTTCACCGAGGCGAAGAAATTGCCCTGGAACTCGGTCGGGCCCTCGATCTCGACCTTCATGATGGGCTCGAGGATCACGGGCTTGGCCTTCTCGTAGGCCTCGCGGAAGGCGCCGATCGAGGCGAGCTGGAAGGCGATGTCCGAGGAGTCGACGGCATGGGAGCCGCCGTCGTTGATCGTCACCTTTGTGTTGACGATCGGGAAGCCGATGAGGCTGCCCTTCTTGATCGACTCCTTGAAGCCCTTGTCGCAGCTCGTGATGAATTCCTTGGGGATCGAGCCGCCCTTGATCGAGTCGACGAACTCGTAGTTGGACTCGGCGTTGGGCTCTATCCAGCCGGCGACCTTGCCGTACTGGCCCGAGCCGCCGGTCTGCTTCTTGTGGGTGTAGTTGAAGTCGGCCCTCTGGGTGATGGCCTCGCGGTAGGCGACCTGGGGCATGCCCGTGTCGACCTCGCACTTGTACTCGCGCTTCATGCGCTCGATGTAGACCTCGAGGTGGAGCTCGCCCATGCCCTGGATGATGGTCTGGTTGGACTCGGGATCGACATAGGTGCGGAAGGTCGGGTCTTCCTTGGTGAACCTGTTGAGGGCCTTGCCGAGCTGGTCCGAGGACTTCTTGTCCTTGGGCTCGATCGACAGGGAGATGACGGGCTCGGGGACGTACATCGATGTCATGGCGTAGTTCAGCGAGGGGTCGCAGAAGGTGTCGCCCGAGGCGCACTCGACGCCGAACAACGCGACGATATCCCCGTTGAAGCCCTCGTTGATGTCTTCCATGTTGTTCGCGTGCATGCGCACGAGGCGTCCCACCTTGAACTTCTTGCGCGAGCGGGTGTTGTAGAGCTCGGTGCCCTTCTTGATCTCGCCCTGGTAGATGCGCACGTAGGTGAGCTGGCCGTACTGGCCGTCCTCGAGCTTGAAGCCGAGGGCGACAGCCTTTTCTGCCGGGTCGGCCTTGAGCACGACCTCGGCCTCGTCGTTGTCGAGGTCGAGGGCGATGTTGCGCACCTCGGTGGGGTTGGGCAGGTAGCGCACGACTCCGTCGAGGAGGACCTGGACGGCCTTGTTCTTGTAGGCCGAGCCCACGAAGACGGGCACGAGGGCCTCGGCGACGCAGCCCTTGCGGACCGCCTCGATGATCTGCTCGTTGGTGGCGTTGCCCTCGAGGGCGGCCTCCATGAGCTCGTCGTCGAACATCGACGCCGACTCGATGAGCTCCTCTCGGTACTTCTCGGCGTTGGCCACGAGGTGGGCGGGGATCTCGGCGTAGCGCATGTCCTCGCCGTTGTCGCCGTCGAAATAGATCGCCTTCATGTCTATGAGGTCGACGACCCCCTCGAGCTTGTCCTCGAGGCCGATCGGGAGGGTGAGGAAGACGGGGTTGAGGCCGAGCTTCTCGGCGAGCTGGGCCTTTACCCTGAAGGGGTTGGCGCCGGTGCGGTCGCACTTGTTGATGAAGGCGAGCCTGGGTACGTGGTAGCGCTTGAGCTGGCGGTCGACCGTGATCGACTGGGACTGGACACCCGCGACGGCGCAGAGCACGAGGACGGCCCCATCGAGGACGCGCAGTGAGCGCTCGACCTCGATGGTGAAGTCGACGTGTCCGGGGGTGTCGATGAGGTTGATGTCATAGTCCTTCCACTGGACGTTGGTCGCGGCGGACTGGATGGTGATCCCGCGCTCGCGCTCGAGGTCCATCGAGTCCATGGTAGCCCCGGCCCCGTCCTTGCCCTTCACCTCGTGGATGGCGTGGATCTTCTGGCAGTAGAAAAGGATCCGTTCGGACAGCGTCGTCTTGCCGGAATCGATATGAGCGCTGATGCCGATGTTTCGCATCTTTAGGATGTCGATGGCCATGTCGGTCACTACCTCTTGCGGATTGAATATCGCATGCTAGCCATGCGTTCGTCGCGATTTTCCCTGGACTCGGGTGCCCTGCTTTACCTTGCAAGCTCTGCGGTTTGTCATCGTTTGCTTGAAAAGTAGCGGTGCACATCGCAGTATAGAGCGCAAAGAGCTTCTTCATCAAGTAGCCGGGGGCCGTTTGAGCTTGCGCGCCCGCAAAGGCGGTGTATACTCTTTGGCCCGAGCCGAGCGGATCGTCAGCTTCCCAGGAGCATCCCCACCTTCGCCCACAGCAGCCTGAAGATGAATCCCGCAGGAAAGCCCTTGGAAGATGGAACGTCACCCGCAATCAAGGCCCCCTTGGCCTTGTACTTAGTCTGGACCCGCATCTGGATGCTCGGCTTTGGGCCCATGACACGGTCGCGGTAGAGCGAGAACCAGTGCCCCTTCTCATAGTCGAGAAACATGGCCGAGTTGCAGCACGATGCCACCACCCTCTTTGTGAAGGCCTCCCTCTCGAGGCGGTGGTCCCTGAGCAGCTCCTTCCCCTTGGTGAAGACGAGCCTATCCTTCCGGTAGAGGACGTACTCTGTCCCTCCGCCTTCACCGAGAACACGGGGCGCGCCGGGAAGGGACTCCAGCTCGCGGGACGCCCTCTGGCAGTCGTCGCAGTGGCATACGCTCGCCAGGATTGGCCTGGCCCTCGCCTCAAGCTCGACCTGGCCACAGGAACAGCGGAACACCATCGCACTTCCTCCCTTCATCGAGGCCGATGCCGCCGGCCCGCTAGAGCCTGATATACGGCCCGTGGCCCACAGCGATCCGCCTGATCGCGAGGGCGGAGAGCTCTTTCCTCAGCCTGTCAGCAGACACAGATGAAAGCATTGGATCAGCCTGGAGGGAGGCCAGCTCCTCGCCGAGGCTCGATTCCAGGTGCTCCTTGCCGAATTTCCCGAAGCGGATGAACAGGTCGCTGCTGAAGAGGGTCTGGGAGCCCTTCTCGTACATGATGAGCCCCTCCCAGCTGTGCATCTCGGCGGGGTAGGCGATGAAGTGGAGCTCCCAGCCCTCGACCTTGAGGCTGGCTCCCGCGGCCTGGGGGAGGAGCCTGTCGGTGATCCCGAAGCCCCGAAGCTGACGCGCCGTGGTCTCGGAGCAGATCACCTTCGCCTCGGGGTAGCGCACAAGGATGGGGGCGAGGGCCCCGCATTCGTCGCTCTCGAAGTGGGAGGCGAAGATGAAGAGCAGGGCCTTGTCGCCAAGCTCCTGGGACAGCTTGCCAAGCAGCTCGCCGGCGAGGAAGACGGGGCCGGTGTGCACGAGGATCGGGGAGGGGCCATCCAGGAGGTACTGGTCGAAGGTGAAATTGACGGGATCGTAGAAGGTCGAGAACTGGACGATGCTGTCGGTGACCTGGTGGCGCGTCATGCGGGGATCTCCTTCAAAAGGGGCGGGCAGGGCTGCCGTATGGCCGGCGATCCGCGGACCTGCACTGCATACAAGATACTGGAACAAGGGCCTTGAAAGCCTCAGTCGGCGGTCCGATGCGCGCTGTTGACGGGGGCTTGGGGTGGAAATACCATGGGGCACGGGAGGTCAAACCATGAAATCCCACGCAGTGAAATCGCTGTCGGCTTCGACCTGGGAGGATTTCGCGGGGCTCGTGGAGAGGCATAATGGGGTCCACTAGTCCCACTCATAGATAATCACCCGAAGAATAAGGAGTCCACATGAACGCGAAATGGATCTCGGCCATGCTGGTAGCATTGCTTTTCATTGGAGCACTTTCTCTCGCGGCCCAGCAGGCCCTGCCTGCTCCTCCTCCCGGCTTCGTCCTCCTGCCCCAGAGGTCCTCGGTCCAAGCGATGAGGGCCCAGGGCGTCGCCGACACGAGCATGTCGGAGCGGGAGACTGACTCGAGCTGCAAGAACGCAGAGAAGATCGGCTTCACCTTCGGCTGGCAGGCCTCCCCGGGGGCCGACAAGTCCCTCGCCCTCATGGCGAAGAGCCCCCAGGACCCTGCGCGCGAGATGATGGGAACGCGCACGGAGCCGGCGGGCAAGGGCGCCTACAAGAAGGGCCTCATGGAGTGGAAGAAGCGGACCCTCGTCCTCGGCACGGGCTGCGAGCCAGGCTTTGTAACCTACGAGGGGCTCTGGCTCGGCTACTTCTCAGGCAAGCTCATCAATATAACCATAACCAACGTGAGCTCGAAGGATACCGGCCAGAAATGGGTCGACGAGTACATCGACAAGATGGTCGCCCTGGTGAGCGCCGGCAAGTAGGGAAGCAGAACTCGAGCTGGCCGGGCCCTCCTCCGGGCCAGTATCATTGAAAGCGGGTGGCACCGATGGATGCGCGAGGTCTGCGGCCTCGGGACAGATGAGATAGCGCGCGCCTTCCTGGTCACGCAGGAGGCGATGAAGCGGCGCATCACGCGGGCCAAGGACAGTATCCGCAGCTTGAGGATCCCCTACGAGATCCCCTCGCGCGGCGAGCTTCGCCAGCGTCTCGAGGCAGTTCTCCAGGTCGTCTATCTCGTCTACAACGAGGGCTACGCCGCCACCGCGGGGGAGGCCCTCGTGAGGCGCGAGCTCGCCGATGAGGCCCTCTTTCTGTGCCGCCTCCTTGTCGGGCTCCTGCCCGAGCCCGAGGCCCTGGGCCTCCTCGGCCTCATCCTCCTCCACGAGTCCCGCCGGGCCGCGCGCGCCGACGCCGCGGGCGAGGTGGTGAGACTCGAGGACCAGGACAGGTCCCTCTGGGACCGCGGGCTGATCGCCGAGGGGATCGGCCTCGTGTTCCGCTCCCTCCAGTCCGGGCGTTTCGGACCCTACACCCTCCAGGCCGCGATAGCGGCCGTCCACGCGGCGGCCCTTTCCGTTGCGGCGACAGACTGGGCCCAGATCGTCAGGCTCTACGACATGCTCCTCGAGAGGAGCCCCAGCCCTGTCGTCGAGCTCAACCGGGGCATAGCCGTGGCGATGCGCGACGGGCCCGAGGCCGGCCTCCACCTCGTCGATGACCTCCTAGGCCGGGGCGAGCTCGCCGACTACCTTCCCGCCCACGCCGCTCGCGCCGACCTCAACCGCAGGCTGGGCCGGCCCAGGGAGGCGGCCCTCTCCTACCGCCGCGCCCTCGAGCTCGCCCTCCAGGGGCCCGAGCGTCGCTTCCTCGAGAGGCGGCTCGCCGAAATTTCTGGATTTTCCCCATGAGCCTGTCTCCTTGGCCCCTTCCCCTTCGACTACATGGCGAGAACACAGACAGTGAGGCGCTAGCTCACTGGAAGGAGCAGTCATGAAGGCACAGCTAAGCTCGATCCTCCTCGGCGTGAGGGACATGGAAAAGACCAAGCGTCTCTACACCGAGGGCCTCGGCTGGAAGATCAAGCACGACTTCGTCGTCGCCGGCGGTGGCCTGGCCCGCAAGACCAGCTACCTCACTCTCCGCGAGGGGAGGATGTCGGTCACCGACGGCCCCTTCATCGAGTCCAAGGAGTTCATCCCGGGCTTCACGATCATCCAGGTCCCGAGCAGGGAGGAGGCCATCGAATGGGCCTCGGGCTTGCGCAGGATCATCGGCGACGGGGAGTTCCGCATAACGCAGATCTTCGGGCCGAGCTAGAGGACCACGGGACCCTTCCGTGGCGCGCCCCGATCAGAGTAGGGTGGCCGTGGAAGGGCTTTCTGACGCATGGGCAGCGCACGAAGGGAGGCAAGACATGGCGAGGGTAACCGGGATAGGCGGTGTCTTCTTCAAAAGCAGGGGCGAGGGCTCGGCCCTGGCCGCGTGGTACAAGGAGCATCTCGGCCTCACGCTCGAGGACTTTGGCGGAGCCATCCTTCGTTGGCCAGACGACAAGGCCGAGGACAAGGGCCTCACCGTGTGGTGCGTCGCCGACAAGGACAGCGAATGGTTCAGCCCGAGCACATCCTCCCTCATGATCAACTACCGCGTCGACGACCTCGGCGAGCTCCTGGACCAGCTGCGCGCGGCCGGCATCGAGATCGTCGGCGGCCCCGACCTGGCCGAGAACGGCAAGTTCGCGTGGATCATGGATCCTGAGGGCAACAAGGTCGAGCTCTGGGAGCCAAGGCTCTGGGACGACAAGAACAAGGGCGCATGACTTATGATAGCCCTCGGCCTGGACATCGGGACGACGACCATCGCCCTGGTCGCCCTCGACCTGGAAAGCGGCATGGTGCTCTGGGCGAGGAGCCTCCCCAATGAGAGGCTCCCCGACGGCGGCGATGCTTCCTATCTCCAGGACGCCGAGACGATCAGAGCCAAGGCCGAGGAGCTCCTCGGTGGCGCGGGCGAGGCCGCGAGCCTGGGCATCGCCGGCCAGATGCATGGCCTCCTCTACTTCGATCGCCATGACAGGCCAGCCTCTCCCCTCTACACGTGGCTGGACGCCCGCGCGGCCGCTCCCGTGGGCGGCATCGTCCCCATCGAGGAGCCGATGCGCAGGCTTGGGCGGAGCCTTCCGGCCGGCTACGCCCTCGCCACCCATTACGCCCTGCGTCTGGCACAGGCCGTCCCCCCCTCGGCCCTGAGGATCGGCGGGATCTGCGAGTACATCGCCGAGGGCCTCGTGGGCGCCCGGCTTGGGGCCTCAGACGCGAGCTGTCTCGCCTCCTACGGGGCCTGGGATGTCGCTGCCTCCGGCTTTGACACCGAGCTCCTCGAGGAGCTCCTGGGACCCGATGCCCCGGCCTATCTGCGCCTCGCCCCACCCATGTCGGTCGCAGGGCTCTGGAAGGGCACTCTGCCCGTGGCCTACCCGGTCGGGGACAACCAGGCGGGCTTCCACGGCCTCGTCGCCGACCCACAGTCCACCTGCCTGGTGAATCTCGGAACCTCGGGCCAGCTGAGCTTTTTCACGCCCAGGCCGAGGACCGTGGCAGGCATGGACTTAAGGCCCTTCCTTGGGAGGGGCTACCTCCAGGTCGGGGCGAGCCTCTGCGGGGGCAAGGCCTGGGAGATCGCCGAGGAATTCCTGCGCGCTGCCGCCGAGCTTGTGACGGGGCAGAAGATCGAGTCGGCCTCTGTCTACGCGGCCATGGACCGCCTGGCCTCGGGCGCCGGCTCCGCTTTGGCGGGCACTGGAGCCTCTGGCCCCGGGGGGTCCGGCCTCCGCGTCATCCCCAGCTTCGGCGGCACGAGGGCCGATCCCGCGGCGCGGGGGGCCATCCTCGGCATTGGAATGGACAACCTGAAGCCTGCCACCTTCGTGGCCGCCCTCATAAGAGGCGTGGTCGAGGAGCTGCGCGGCTTCTCCCTCGGGCTCGGCTCCGAGTTTGACCGGATAAGTCTGATGCTCGCCACGGGAGGCTTCGCCCTCAAGGTCCCCGCGGTGGCGCGCGCCCTGGCCGAATCCTTCTCGCTGTCTGTCTCCACCTGCGCCGTGGGCGACGGAGCCGCCATCGGCGCCGCCCTCATCGGGGCCCAGGCGGCCGGCCTCATCGACGCCGACACGGCATCGCATATCGTATCGCTCCAGACTGATGGGAGGGAATCATGAGACGAGTCGGGATCTTCTACGCATTCTGGACCCACGAGTGGGATGTCGAATTCCTGCCCTTTGTCGACAAGGTGGCCCGTCTGGGCTTCGAGCAGCTCGAGCTCAATGGCGGCACGGTTGCCCTCATGAAGGAAGCCGAGCGCATGGCCATCGCCGAGGCGGCGGCCGCGAAGGGCATCGCCCTCTCCTACGGGATCGGCCTGCCGGCGGCGCGCGACCCCTCGTCCCTTGACGAGGCGGTGAGGAAGGAGGGAGTGCGCTTCATGAGGGCGATGATCGACGCCGTCGCCTCGATGGGCGGGGGCATGATCGGAGGGACGGTGCACTCGACCTGGCCCGCCAAGGCCCCCGCCGACCTCGCGGGCAAGGCCGCGGTCCGCGAGCGGAGCCTCAAGAGCATGCGAGAGCTCGCCCCCTATGCCCACGACCACGGGGTCCTCCTCAACATCGAGGTCCTAAATCGCTTCGAGCACTTCCTCTTCAATGTCTGCGACGAGGCTATCGCCTTCGTCGAGGAGGTGGGCAGCCCCGGCCTGGGGATCCTCCTCGACACCTTCCACATGAACATCGAAGAGGACTCTTTCGGCGAGGCGATACGAAAGACCGGCCGCCACCTTTCGGCCCTCCATATTGGCGAGACCAACCGCAGGCCCCCGGGCGAGGGGAGGATGCCCTGGCAGGAGATCAAGGCAGCCCTCGACGACATCGGGTTCGACGGCCCCCTCGTGATGGAGCCCTTCGTGATGCCCGGCGGGCAGATAGGCAGGGACATCTCGGTCTGGCGCAATCTTGTGGACGACTCGAGCGAGAAGGCCCTGGACGAGATGGCGGCGAGATCGGCGGCATTTGTGAAGCGGAGCCTGAGGGACTAGGGGGCCGACGAGGACACATGAAGATGAAGCAGAAGCTGAGGAGCCTACGTGAAACGCGTCTCGCAGAAGGCGGTATATCCCTGAGAAAGCTGGAGCCAGGGGACTGCGCCCAGATCGTCCGGATCAGCGTCTACGACGGGAAGTTCGCGAGGGACGAAGCCGAGGCGAGGGGGATCGCGCAAAGGATAGAGGGTGATTTCGAAAAGGGAGATTCGATCCACTGGGCGATCTGGGACGAGGATGAAGGTGCGATTGTCGGGACGATAGGCTTCTATCGAGGGTTTGTCGATCTGAGGGGTGAACTCGGGTACATCATCAAGCGCGAGTATCGAAAGCGGAACTACTGTACGAAGGCCATACGCTGCGCATCGGCTTGCGGCTTCTCGGGTTTGGGGCTCAGGGAGATCGTCGCCAATACCGGCATTGGCAACGCCGGATCAAGAAGGGCGCTGGAAAAGAACGGCTTCGTGGTCCGATCGGCGGAGGGTGAAGAATTGAGATACTCGCTGGGGAGCGGGGAGCCCCCAGGCAAGTAGTGGTCCATGATGGCCTCGTCCATGCTGCGTTCGTTGCCGGCCGCCTCGAAGGCCAGGTCGAAACCCTCGTCCCTGAAGACCCGCCTCGCCGCCTCGGATAGCTTCTCAAGGCTCGCCCTTGACTGCTCGTCGATGCCCACATCGGCGGCGACCTCGAGCCGATATTCGCCGAGGTCGGTGATGAGGACCTTCTTTGCCCCGCGGCGCTTCGCTGCCTGGGCGATGAGGTTTCCTATGGGGCCTGCGCCGAGGACGACGACGTTGCGCCCCGACATGTCGCCGATCCTGCCCGTCGAGTGGACTGCCACTGCCACGGGTTCGATAAAGGCCCCCTGCTCGTGGCTAAAGGTGTCGGTCAAGAGGACGATCTTCTCGGCCTCGGTGGGTAAAGGTCCTGGGCCGCCCCGGGCGACATGAAGCCGCGCACCTTGAGGTTCTCGCAGATATTGTACCTGCCCGAGCGGCAAAGCCTGCAGGTTCCGCAGACCTCCTGGGGCGTGGCCGTCGCCTTCATGCCGAGCTCGATGCCCTACACTCCCTCGCCGATCGCGACGACCTCGCCCGAGTACTCGTGGCCCTGCACGGTCGGATATTTCGTGAAGGGGTGCTTGCCGTGGTAGACGTGGATGTCGCTGCCGCAGATGCCTATGCGCCGTATGCGCAGCAGGACCTGGCCAGGGCCCGCGCTCGCGTCCGGCACGCTGTCGATCCTGATCTGTCCCGGCGCGAGGATCACCGCCTGTCTCATTGACCGACCTCCTTGGTGGAATGCTCCCGCCTCGGACCCATCACTGGTCGGGGCGCATGATGACCTTCCTCACCCCCTCGGCGGAGTCCTGGATGAGGGCGATGCCCTCCCGGAAGCGGGAAAGGGGGAGCTGGTGGGATACGAGGCTGGAAACCTCGATCCTCCCGCTAGCGAGGAGCCGCACGGCCTGTATGGAGTTGCGAACCGAGGTGTAGGAGGAGTGGATGGTGAGTCCCTTGCGGAAGATGGTGAAGGCGTCCAGGGATATCTTCGCCTCGCTTGGCGGCACCCCGAAGAGGAGGATCCTCCCTCCGTGCCGAGCGAAGGCCAAGGTCCTTTCCATCAGGGCGGGGACGCCGGTGGCGTCGACGACGGCGTCGAACTCCTGGCCCTTGAGCTCGTCCAGGCCCGAGAAGGCCCTCGCGGCCCCCGACTTCCTCGATAGCTCGAGCCTGCCCGAGTTCTTGTCGACTGTCGTGATTTCGCTCGCCCCCTCGAGGAGGATCGACTTCAAGAGGAGGATCCCGATCGGCCCGCAGCCGATGATGAGGACCCTGTCGGCCAGGCCAAAGCCCGTCTTCTGCACCCCGTGGAGGACGCAGGACAGGGGCTCGACGAAGGCCCCCGCCTCGAAGGGGAGCTCGCCGATGTCAACGACCGCCTTCTCGGGGACGGCGACGTACTGGGCCATGCCGCCGGGGAGGGTCACGCCTATCCCCTTCCAGTTGTCGCAGAAGTTCTGGCGGTTCGAAAGGCAGGCCGGGCAGTTGTCGCAGGCTATGTTCGGCTCCACGGCGACCCTGCCCCCTGCCTTGATGCGCTTCACCTTCGAGCCGACGGCGGCCACCACACCGGCGAACTCGTGTCCCGGGATCACGGGATAGCCGCCGAGGTACTCGCCGCGGAAGATGTGGATGTCGGTGCCGCAGATACCGCTCGCCTTCACCTCGATCAGGACCTCGCTCTCCGCGATGAGGGGCACCGGTATGTCCTTCATGAGGATGATGCCCGGCTCTTCTATGAATGTAGCCTTCATGCTTCCTCCTCTAGACGCAGGTGAACGCCCCGTCGATGACGATGTCCGAGCCCGTGGTGAAGCCCGCTCCGCTTCCGGCGAGATATACCAGGGCGGCGACGAGCTCCTCTGGCAGGCCCATGCGTTTCACGGGGGTCAGGGACTCCCAGGTGGGGATCCACTGCGTCGCCGAGAGTGTCATCTTCGTGCCGATGTATCCAGGGCTGATGCTGTTGACCCTGACCCCGTAGGGCGCCCACTCCACGGCGAGGGACTTTGTGAGCATGATCACTCCTGCCTTGGAGGCGTTGTAGGCGCACTGGGGCTGGGGCACGTTGACGATGTGGCCCGACATGGAGGCCGTGTTGATGATGGAGCCCGAACGCTTGGCGATCATCACCCTGCCCGCGGCGCGGGCGGTGAGGAATACGCCCGTGAGGTTCACGTCGATCACCTTCTTCCAGGACTTGAAGGACATCTCCTCGGCCTTCTCATTGATGCAGATCCCGGCGTTGTTGAAGGCGATGTCGACAGTGCCGAAGGCGCCGAGGATCTCGGCCATCATCCTGTCAACATCGGCAGGGTCGGTCACATCGGCCCGCACCGCCAGGGAACGGACACTCATGCGGTCGAGTTCCCGCACGGTGTCCTTCGCGCTGTCGAGGTCTGTGTCGACTATCGCGACATCGGCTCCGGCCTCGGCGAAGGCGATGGCCGCGCTCCTTCCGATCCCCTTGGCCCCGCCGGTGACAAAGGCCTTCTTGCCCTTGAGGCTAAATGCGTCGAGTACGCTCATCAGATTCCCCCTTGATGGAACGGCCGTGGAAGATCTATCCCTTCACCGCGCCCATGGTGAGACCCTTGACCAGGGACTTCTGGGTCATCCAGCCCAGCACGACAGCGGGCAGGATGGCGATGGTCGAGGAGGCCGAGAGCTGCGCGATGAACATTCCCTGCTGCTCGCGGAAGCGAGCCATGTAGACCGGCAGGGTGGCGGTGGTGTTCGAGGTGAGGTTGAAGCCCAGGAAGAACTCGTTCCAGATGAAGACGATGACCAGGAGGGCCGAGGCGACGATCCCCGTGCGCACGAGGGGCAGGGCCACGTGCACGAGCTGCTGGAAGCGGGTGCATCCGTCGATCTCCGCGGCCTCGATGATCTCGCCCGGAACGTCGGTGAAGAATGAGTGGAGCATCCAGACGACGATGGGGACGTGGAAGCCCACGTAGGCGAGCATGAGGCCAAGGGGCGTCTTGTTGAGGCCGAAGGCCTGGTACCAGGTGTACAGGGGTATGAGGACGGCCACGGGCGGCAGAAGGATCGTCGTGATGAACCAGGTGTAGGTCTTCTCCTTGGTGCCCTTCTTGCGGAACTTCCCGAAGGCGAGGATGAAGGCCGCAGGCACCCCAAGGAGGAGGCAAAGGCCCGTGCCGGCGATGACCTGGAAGAGCGAATTCCTCAGGAAGCCGTACATGCTGGAGTCGGAGAGGACCTTGCTGTAGGTCTCGAGGGTGGGCGTGAAGTGGAGGCTCGGGCTTATTGCCTGGATTTCCGTCTTGAAGCCGGAGATGAACATGTAGAGGACTGGCGAGAAATACACGATGGCGATCGCGTAGATGACGACGGTGAGAGCGATGTTCCGCAGGATCCTGCGGAGCTTCATCGACCGGCTCAGGTCCTTCAGGCTTCTTGTGCTGGCCATATACCATCCTCCCGGTTCAGGCGAAGGAAGCGCCGCGCTTCTTGATCGAGCGGTAGAGCACGTTCACGGCGAGCAGGGTCAAGGCGACCATCATGACCGCGAGGGCCCCGGCCCTTCCCACATTCGACGCGTTGAACACCTCCATGTAGACAGCGTAGGGCAGGGTGTAGGAGCGCGTTCCCGGTCCTCCCGCCGTGGTCACGAGGATGAGGCCGAACTCCTTGACGATGAAGATCAGGCCGAGCATGACCGCCACGCGTATGTGATGGGTGATCATGGGGAGCTTTACCTGGAAGGTGGCCCGCAGCCAGCTGGCCCCGTCGATGCGCATGCTGTCCACGAGGTCGGCCGAGATGCCCTGCAGCCCCGCGAGGATCACGAGGACGAAGAAGGGCATCCACTGCCAGGTGAAGAGGAAGACGATGACCGGGATCGGGTAGTAACTCAGGAGGTCGACGGGGGTCAGGCCAAGCGCCTTGAAGACCACCCCGTACCAGCCAAAGGTCGTGTTGAGGATCGTCGCCTTCCAGATGACCCCGCTTGCCGTCGACATGACGAAGAAGGGACCCAGGATGAGGGTTCGGGCGATGTTGACCCCGGGGATCTTGTTGTCGAGGAGGATGGAAAGGAGGAAGCCGATTATCGTGCATAGCACGAGTGTGACCACGGTGATGAGCACTGTCTGGGCGAAGATGCTGTAGAACTCGGGTATCTCGGGGAAGTTGGGCACCTTGAGGTAGTAGAGGTAGTTGTCGACTCCGGCGAACCTCACCGGAAGGTCGGGGCGGGCGAGGTTCCAGCGGAGCGTCGAGTAGATGATCGTGAGTATGAAGGGAACCTGGGTCATCACGGCTACGACGACGATGGCGGGCAACAGGAAAAACCAGTCGCGCTTCTTCTTTGCCGTCACGTTGGTCTCCATTTCGGTGCCGATGGAAGCCGCCCCTGGCGGGGCGGCTTCCCATTGCCTGTCGGATCTGGTGTGTGCAATCCTACTTCCTGTAGCCACCGTCGATCGCGACCTGGTTGAAGAGGTCGTTGGTGCGCTTCAAGGCCTCGTCCAGGCTGATCTTGTCCACCACGTAGTCGGCCAGGTACTGGGTCATCTTGGTGCCGGCGTCGGCGAACTCGGGTATGGCGATGTACTGCAGGCCCACGTAGGGGACGGGCTGCAGGGTGGGGTGGGTGAAGTCGGTAGACTCGAGGGTCTTGAGGGTCATCGCCGCGTAGGGCGCCGACTTGTAGGCGGCGAGTTTGTAGGTCGAGGAGCGGTTGGCCGGTGGGGTCGAGGAGCCGGTGGGGTCCTTGTCGACCGTCAGCTTGATGTAGTCCTTCGAGGTGGCCCAGAGCATGAAGTCGAAGACTGCCTGCTTCTTGTCAGGGGAGCTCTTGGGGTTGATGCCCATGGACCAGTTCCAAAGCCAGGCCGTGTTGGTCTGCATCTTCTGGTGCGGCGGCATGACGTAGCCGACCTTGCCCCTCACAGCCGAACCCTCGGACTCGAGGGGAGGGGCGATCGAGGTGGCGTCGTAGTAGATCCCGCACTTGCCGGACTGCATGAGGGCGATGCACTCGTTGTAGGTGTAGGAGAGGATGTCCTTCTGCCCCGCGTCGCGCAGGATCTTCTTGTACATCTGCCAGGCGCCGCGCTGCTCGGGGGTGTTGACCGTGGCGTTCCAGTTCATGTCGTAGAAGCGCCCGCCGAAGGCGTTGACGATGGTGACGAAGGGGGCACCGCTCATGCCCCAGCCCGGGGCTCCGCGCATGGTCATTCCGACGATGTCCTTGGCCGGGTCGTTGATCTTCCTGGCGAGGTCGTAGATCTGGTCCCAGGTGGGCTCGTCGGGCATCTTGAGGCCCTTGGCGGCGAAGAGAGCCTTGTTGTACATGATGAATGAACTCTCGCCATAGAAGGGGATGGCGTAGGCGTCGCCCTTGAGGGAGACCGAGCCGACCATGCCCTTGATGAGATCGCCGCGGTCGTACCAGGCGGCCTTGTCGGCTGGCAGGGCCTTGAAATAGGGCTCGAGGTCCTCGAGCCAGCCATTGCGTGCCCAGTTGGAGGCCTCGTAGGGGCCGAAGTAGAACATGTCGTAGGTTGTGCCGCCCATTGAGGCTTCCGTGGTGAGCTTCTGGCGCAGGTCGTTCTCGGGCAGGACGGCGATGTTGACAGTGACCCCCGGCGCCTTGTAGTAGTCGGCCGCGAACTTCGCCAGGGCCTGGGAGATCGGGTTGTTCGCCAGGGCTATGTTGATCGTCTGGGCGAAGACCTGGCCTACCGCCAGGAAGAGCAAGACACACAGCAGGGCTACGAGAGTCGAGAACTTCTTCATAGTTCCTCCTAGTATGCTTTTCCGGCTTCACGGCCAATCCGTGAGCCGTGGGATACCGAAGCCTCGGGAACTACCTACAGCTCCTCGTCAAAGGAGACCGAGACCTTGCCGCAGGCGCCCGATGCCATGAGGCGGTAGGCCTCGTCGGCCCTCTCGAGCGGGAAGCGGTGGCTTACCAGGTCCTCTGGATGGAGACCCCAGCGAATCAGGCGCTCCACGAGGTCTTCCATCCGCCAGATCGAGGTCACCCAGGAACCGTAGATTGTCTTCTGGTCGTGGATGAGGTCGGGGCTCGGGTCGAAAGAGACGCTCCCCCCTTCTCCGACCAGGGCGATCTTGCCCCACTGCCGCGTGGCCCTGATGGCCAGGGCGCGGCCCTCGGCATTGGCCGAGCAGTCGATGCTGCGCTCGAAGCCTCGGCCCCCGGTGAGCCGCCTCAGCTTGTCGAGGGATGAGGGGCCCGGCTCGATGACGTGCTGGGCCAGGCCAAGGCGCACGGCGAGTTCGACGCGCTCCTTCTGCACCTCGATGCCGACGAGGAATTGGGCGCCCATGGACTTGGCGAGCATGAGGGTCGCGAGACCCACCGGACCCAGGCCCACCACGAGGACAGCGTCGTCTCCGCAGACCCCGATCTTTTCCAGGGCCTCGTAGACTGTGCCGAAGCCGCAGGCCACCTGTGCCCCGTCGGTGAAGCTGAGGGAGTCCGGGAGGAGGACCAGGTCCTTCTCGTCGGCGAGGATGTAGGGGGCCATGCCGCCGTCTCGCTGCCAGCCGTAGGCGGCTCGGAGGGGGCTTGAGCAGGAGATCATGTAACCCATCCGGCAGTCATGGCAGACGCCGCAGCCGGAGATGTGGTAGATGATGACCCTGTCCCCGACCTTGAAGCGCCTGAGGCCGGGCCCGGCTTCCACCACCAGGCCTGCGGGCTCGTGCCCCGCTATGACGCCTTGGTAGCCCTCGGGGCCCTTGCCTAGGTGCTCGCGGTAGATTGCCCTGATGTCGGAGCCGCAGATTGTGGAGGCCTTGGTCCTGACGATTACCTGGCCGTGGCCTGGCTTGGGAATCCTGAAGTCCTTGAACGCGACGCTGCTGTCACCTGGCAGCACCGCTCCACGCATCGTGCCTTCCATGGTAGGCTCAGTATAAACCCGAATGCCGGGGCTGCAAGTGTTAAAAACACTTAATGGCAAGAAATATTGTTGATAAGAAAACAAAACATGGTTCGCCAAAGAATCGTCAAAATCTCCAGATTTTCCATACTCGTGGATCGATCGGCCCTTTTCCAGGGCCGGCAGGACGATGCCGGAGGCATGGGCGGGGGGCCTGTATTTCCGGAGCACGGGAAAGTAAGCTGTGGCCTCATGGGAGGAAGTGTGGACAAGAAAGATTCAGACATGATCCGCAGGGAAATACGCACGCTCCTGGAAGAGACCTTTGCCAGCCACCATGGGGCCTACACCGACAAGGGTACCTCCCTGCTGGAGACGCTGGCAGGCATCGATCATGTCCTCGCGTCCAAGCGCTTCCCAGGGCTGAAGGAAACCATCGCGGGCCATGTCTATCACACGCGTTTCTATATCGTGGTGCTCGAGGAATACATCACGGGCAAGAGGACAGGCAAGACAGACTGGGATGACAGCTGGGTAATCGGGGAAGTGAACGAGGCTGAGTGGGCCGGGCTCAGGGACGCGCTGAAGGACGAGTACGCCCTCCTCATGGACTTCATAGACGGAGTAGAAACATGGGGGAACGAAGACTATTTCGGTGGCTCCATCGCAATCATCGCGCATTGCGCCTATCATCTTGGCGCCATCAGACAGCTCAAGGAATTCTAGGGGAGCTTCGCATGGACTTGACGGTCTACCAGGTCGACTCCTTCACCACTACCCTGTTCATGGGCAACCCCGCAGGGGTTGTGGTGAACGCCGATGGCCTCGATGAGAGACAGATGCAGCAGATCGCCCGCGAGATGAACAAGTCGGAGACCGCCTTCATCATCAACAAGGGGACAGAGGACTACGACATCGAGGTGAGGTTCTTCACTCCGACGAGGGAGGTGCCTATCTGCGGGCACGCGACGATCGCGGCACACTACGTGTACGCAAGGGAGCATGGCATCACCGAAGGTATCATACGGCAGAAGACCAAGGCCGGCATCCTCCCGGTTGAGATACTGAGCGAAGACCAGGACCGAAGGATCCTGATGACCCAGGCGGGGATAGAGTACGGGGCGATCCTTGAAGGAGAGCGGAAGAACGTCCTCCTCGAGGGTCTGGGCATCGGGGCCGGGGACCTTGACCCGAGGCTGCCCGTCCAGATCGTCTCCACGGGGCACTCGAAGGTGATGATCCCCCTCAAGCGCAAGGCGACCCTAGACTCGCTCAAGCCTGACGAATCGGTTCTCAAGGCCCTGAGCTCCGCGATCGGCTGCAATGGCCACTACTGTTTCACCTTCGACACCGAGGAGCCCGGGATCCTTGCGAGCGGGAGGATGTTCGCCCCGGCGAACGGCATAAGCGAAGACCCCGTCACCGGGAACGCGAATGGTCCCCTTGGTGCCTACCTGACGCACTACGGGATCATCGAGAAGCGCAGGGACGGCTTCAGCTTCGAGATAACCCAGGGCGAGGCGATGGGCAGGAAGGGTTACATGAAGGTCCATGTCTTCAGCGACGAGACGGACGCGCGGCTCGTGAAGATCAGCGGCAGGGCCCGCATCGCCTTCAAGACGACCATAGGCATAGCGGAAAGCTTGGAGGAGGGGCAGGGTGCCTGGGCATGAAGAGAGAGTCAGGTCCTTGGCTTATCGCACCGACCTGGTTTTCGCGAGGTTTGGCGGCACCGTGCTGGAGCGCGGGGCCTATACCGTGATCCTCACGGAATCTAACCCTGGCTATCACTGGGGGAACTATATCCTCTTCGACGATGGGCCGAGGCGTGGCGACCTGGCCAGGTGGAAGGACCTGTTCGACGAGGAGCTTGGGAAGAGGATCAAGGCCGGGCACTATGCCTTTGGCTGGGATCTCTGCGGCGAGGAAGCGGGCGAGGTCGAGGAATTCCTCGAGGCCGGCTTCAACCTGAACCGGTCCTTGGTCCTGACGGCAGAAGCCGTGGTCAAGCCAGCGAAGAGCGGCCAGACTGTCGTGGTCAGGGAGCTGGTCGAGGACCGGGAATGGGAAGAGGCGACCCGGGGCCAGATCGAGTGCCGGGGTCCTGGCCACGAGTACTGGAGCTATTGCGAATTCATGAGGCTGAAGATGCAAGGCTACCGGGACATGAGCCTGGCAGGTCTGGGAAAATGGTTCGGGGCCTTCCTCGACGGCAGCCTCGTGGCCAGCCTGGGAATATTCCGTGACGGGACGGTCGGCCGTTTCCAGAATGTGGTGACTAACAGGGAGCACCGCAACAAGGGCATCTGCAGGGCCCTGGTCTATGAGACCAGCGTCTTCGCGCTGATGACCATGGGCATCGAGAGGCTTGTCATGGTCGCCGATGAGGACTACTTCGCCGCGAGGATCTACGAGAGCCTTGGCTTCAGGCCCACCGAGCACCAGTATGGCCTGGACTGGTGGGAGACCAAGGTTTAGGTGCCGGTCGGGCCGGAACGAAAAGACTAGGATTTGGAGGACATGATGAAGAATGCGCTGATCCTGAGAGCAATGCTGAGCCTGCTTATGGTCGGAATTCTGGCCGCAGGGGATTCGCAAGGCAGGAATGAAGACAAAAATATGATAGGATCGGTTACCAGTCTCACGCATCCAGATACTTGAGCCGGGAAGTAACTATCAGTTTCCGTCGGGATATGGCGACAAGGACCCGGGTTCCATGGGCGGAATTCTCACCTCAAAGGCTCATGAGCACGACGCCGATGATCCCGTGACAAATATTTCCTGGAGCGATGCGATTGTCTGGTGCAACGCTCTCACTGAATACCTGAATGAGCACTTTGGCATGAAACTGGATTTCGCCTACTATTCGGATGCCGGTTTTCAGGCTCGCCCAGAGCGCCGGCGCTGACTAGCGGTGTGATTCCCCTCGACCCCATTGGTGAAGGAATGAAAAAGCCGCGGCCGGTCAATGCCGGACGCGGCTCACTGCGCGCGATGTGCGCCTCTGCGGCTTTGGCTGACTATTCGTTGCTGCCGCCGCCGGTGGCAGGCAGGCTCCCCTCGTCCATAACGAGCTTCCTCGTCCTGCCCAGGCCAAGCACCCTCAGCTTGAGCTTCTCGACGATCGCGTAGACGACCGGCACGAGGAGGAGGGTGAGGAAGAGCGACGAAGCGAGGCCGCCGATGAGGACGACGCCGAGGCTGGACTTGAACTCGGCCCCGCCGCCTGTGGTCGCGAGGGCGATCGGGGACATGCCGCAGATCATCGACATGGTGGTCATGAGGATTGGCCGCAGCCTCGTCTTGCCCGCCTCGATGAGTGAGGGGATGAGGGCCATGCCGTCCTGCCTGTTGCGGTTCGCGCGGTCGACGAGGAGGATGGCATTCTTGCCCACGAGGCCTATAAGCATGATGATGCCGAGGATCGAGAAGATGTTGAGGGTCTTCGCGGTGATCGCGAGGGCCAGGAGGGCACCGACGATGGCCACGGGGATCGAGAAAAGGACGATGAAGGGATAGATGAAGGAGTTGTACAGTGCGACCATGATGAGGTAGACGAAGAGGATGGCCGCCATGATCGCCAGGCCCAGGCTCGAGAAGGCCTCGGTCTGCATCTGGGCGTCGCCCACCTCGCGGACGAAGACTCCCGGGTCGAACTTTACCTTCTTGAGCTCCTTCTTGATGTCGGCGGCGATGTCGCCCGAGGGGCGGCCCACCGCCTGCGACAGGACGATGACGGCAGGGAGCCTGTCCTCGCGCTGCAGCATCGAGGGGCCGAGGGTTGGCGTGATCTGGGCGAACTGGACAAGTTCGGCCTCCTGGCCCGAGGCGGTGAGGAATTTCATTCGCCCGATGCCCGAGGTCGAGTCGCGCTGGGACTTGTCAGCGATGATGCGCATCGGGTACTCGGCGCTGCCGTCGCGGAGCTTGAGGTCCTCGTAGCCGGTGAGGGCTATGCTGAGCTGGGCGCCCACTCCGTCGGTGGAGAGGCCGAGCTCGGACATGCGCCTTCGGTCGATGCGGACGTTGACGATGGGCTGGGCCTCTCCGGCCGAGATCTTCACCTCTCCCGTGCCCTGGACCCGCCTCATGGCGGCCTCGATCTGGTTCGCCGCCTCCTGGACCTTGGCCCTGTCCACGCCCTTGACGATCATGCCCAGGGAGTAGCTGTCGCCCGAGCCGAAGATGCCGATGGGCGAGGTGTTGACCTGCATGCCGGGGATGGTCTTGACGACCCTCTTTATGTCCTCGCTCACCACGGTCGCCGAGCGCTTGCGCTCCTGGGCGGGCACGAGGGTGACGTTGATCTCGGCGGTGTTCGATCCGCCCCCGATGCCCCACTGCCCGCCACCCGTCTGGCCGACTGTGGTGAAGACCTTGGAGACCTCGGGTATCGCGTAGATTCCCTTTTCTGCAGTCAGGGTGTAGGCGTTCATCTCGAGGATATTGGTGCGCCGGGGGGCTGTCAGCTGGACCTGGATCTCGCCCTTGTCGAGGGGAGGGACGAACTCCGAGGAGACAATGCCCAGGCCCAGGAGGGCCATCGAGCCCACGAAGAGGGCGAAGGTGCCGATGATGGTGCGTGCCTTGTGCGCGAGGCTCCAGCCGAGGACCCGCTCGTAGAAGGCGACGAGCCTCGAGAAGCCGGCCTCGAAGGCGTGGCTGAAGAAGGCCAAGGGGTGCTTGCCCTTGGTCTCGCCGACCTTCGCGAAGCGTGAGGCGAGCATGGGCGTGACGGTGAAGGACACGAAAAGGCTCATGAGGGTCGCGATGACGACGATGAGGGAGTACTGGCGCACCAGGCTCCCGATCATGCCCGAGATCAGCGAGAGGGGAAGGAAGACGACGATGTCGACCATCGTGATCGAGAGGGCAGAGAAGCCGATCTCGTTGCGCCCGTCCAGGGCGGCCAGCCTGCGGGGCTTGCCCATCTCCATGTGGCGGTAGATGTTCTCGAGGACGACGATCGAGTCGTCGACCAGGATTCCTATGATGAGGGAGAGGGCGAGGAGGGTCATGAGGTTCAAGGTCATGCCGAAGGCCCAGGCCCCGATGAAGGTCGAGACGATCGACAGGGGTATGGCCACGAGGACCATCACCGAGCCGCGGACCGAGTGGAGGAAGGCGAGCATGACGAGTGCGACGAGGCAAATGGCGAGGAAGAGGTCGTGGGTGACCGAGCGCGCCGATTCGAGGGTGAAGTTCGAGCTGTCGACGGCGATGTCGAAGGCGAGCTTCTTCGCGGAGTACTCCTGCTCGATCGAGGCGAGCTCATTGCGCACCGACTTGCTCACCTCGACGGCGTTTGCGCCCGACTGCTTCTGGATCATGATTCCCAGGGCGTCCTTGCCGTTGATCCTGCCGATCGAGGACACGGCCTTCGCACCGTCCTCGACGTCGGCGAAGTCCCCGAGGATGAGCTCGCTGCCGCCCTGCCGCGCTATGCCGACCTGCTTGAGCTCGTCGATGGTGGAATACTTGCCCGAGAGCCTCACGAGGTACTCGCCGTCTGCGTCCTGGATGGTGCCGGCGGGGAGGTCGGCATTGGCGCTCTTGAGGGCCGCCACGACAAGGGGCACGGGAATGCCCCGTGCCGACAGCTTCGCGAGGTCGAGGTTCACCCTGATCTCGCGCTCCTCGCCGCCGACGATGGAGACCTGGCCGACCCCGCTCAGGCGCGAGAGCCTGGGCTTGATCACGTCCTTGGCCGTCGCGAAGAGGAGGCGGGGATCCATGTCGGAGGTGAGGCCGATCCTCATTATCGGGAAGTCACTCAAGCTGAAGTCGGAGACCATGGGAGTCTTGGCCGCCGCGGGCAGGCTCGCGACTATCTCGTTGACTTTCTTCTGCACATCCTGGGTCGCCTTGGCCTTGTCCGCGGCGTAGTTGAACTCCATCTGCACGACCGAGTAGTTCTCGTAGGAGTAGGAGCTGACGCTCTTGACCTTGTCCACCCCGGCGACGGCGTCCTCGACGACCTTTGTCACCGAGGCCTCGACCTCCTGGGGGGCGGCTCCGGGATAGACCGTCACCACCGATACGTAAGGCGGGGTGATGTCGGGCAGCAGCTCATACTTGAGCTGCATGTAGGAGAAGATGCCGAGTATCGCGAGGACCGAAAATATGACGATGATCAGCGGGGGCCGCTTTATCGCAATCTCAGTGAGTGTCATCGGATCCTCCCTCGGACACGATCCGCACTTCCTGTCCATCGGCCAGCAGGGACTGGCCGCCGTTCACGACGAGGTCCTTCACTCCCAGACCCGAGAGCACCTCGATGTCGGTGCCGTACTCGTCGCCCGTGACGATCTTCCTTTTCGACGCCAGGCCGGCCGGGGCGAGGCCTTCTGCCGCGGCGCCGCCTGTCTGCGGGGGATCCGTCCTCGTCACCACGAAGACCTCGCTGTCCTGGACGCTGCCCACGATGGTGGAGCGGGGGATGAGGAGGACCTTCCGGTCTGAGCCCTCGGTGAAATCGAGACGCACCGACATTCCGGCCCGCAGGGTCTTGGCAGCGTCGCCCTGGAGGACGACCTCGACGGGGAAGGAGTGGGCATCGTCGCCTCTGACGCTGATCGATTCGATGTGGCCCTGGAAGCTCCGGTCGGGGAAAAGGTCGGTGGAGAGGCTCACCAGTCCTCCCACGCGCTGCCTGATCACGCCGCGCTCAGGCAGGAGGACCTTCACCTTGAGTCGGGAGACGTCGACGACGAGGGCGACCTTGCTGCCCGGGGCGACCTGGCCGCCAAGGCTCACGAAGGTGTCGGCGACGGTCCCGGCTATGGGAGAGCTGATCGTGGTGTTCTCGTATTCCTTCTTGGCGACGAGGTACTGGGCACGTGCCGAGGTCTCGCCTAGCTTGGCGGCCTCGCTGTCCGCGTCGGAGATGATGCCGCCCTGATGCAGGGAGGCCGCCCGCTCCGCGTCCTTCTGGGCCTTGGCATAGGCTGCCTCGGCGGCGAGGAAGGCGGCCTGGCGGAGGTCCTTGTCCACGTAGACAAGGGCAGAGCCGGACGCCACCTGGGCTCCTATGGCCGCGGGCATGGCGATGATCCTGCCCGAGGTCTCAGAAATGACGCTGACCTCGTTCCAGGCGCTTATGCTGCCTATCACCGAATATGGGGTCGAGACCTGGCGGAAGCCAGGGGAGACCACGCTGACCGAGGCCAGGTCGAGGCTCTTCTTCTCCCTCACCATCGGTTTCGAGCATGAAGTTGTCATGATTATCGTTGCCGCGAGCAGAACGCCTGCAGCAATAGAAACGCGCGCGGGATTTGAGCCCGCAAAGCCTGTCTTTTTCATGGCCTGTTCTCCGTACGATCGCCTTCGTTCCACCGGCAAGGCAGCGTCCGAACTTAACCGTTCGCGACGCCGACCCGGACGTTTCGTCCCGAACCGGCCCGACGAGAGCGTCTACCCTTCGGAAGATATGGAAGGGGACCTGTTGGAGTCAAGGGGGCCTGCCTGTTTCCCGCGAAATCGACCCGTATTTCGCATTTGCCACCCTTGGATGGCAGCCCACTTGTGCGCGCAAGTGATCAGGTGGTATGCCTCTTCGTCATGGACAGCAAGAGCATCGATTTCGCCTCGATCGCCGCAGACGCCCGCCAGATCTGCGCTTCGGGCGGGAGCCCCGGCGACCGTTTGCAGAAACTCTGCGGATACCTCAACTCAAAGGTCTCCCACTACGACTGGTTCGGCTTCTACATCGCCGAGCGGAACCAGAAGGAGCTCTTCCTGGGACCCTTCGCCGGCGAGCCGACCGAGCACACCCGTATCCCCTTCGGGAGGGGAATCTGCGGGCAGGCGGCCGAAAGCAAGGAGACCTTCCTTGTGGATGACGTGAGCGCGGCCTCGAACTACCTCGCCTGCAGCCTCAAGGTGAAGAGCGAGATCGTCGTTCCCGTGTTCGCTCCAGGGAGCCGCGAGGTGGCGGGCGAGATCGACATAGATTCCCACCAGGTCGCGGCCTTTACGAGCGGGGACAGGGCCTTCCTGGAGTCCCTGGCGGGCATTGTCGCCGCCGACGTCGAGGCGCTGAGGGCCTAGACAGCCCGGATCAGGGCGTCTCGGGGCCTTCAGGCGGGTGCGGGCAGGCTGACCCAGAAGGTTGAGCCTTTGCCGACTCCGCCCGATTCGGCCCAGGCCCGCCCTCCATGGACCTCGGCGATCCTGCGGACGAGGGCGAGGCCGATGCCCGTGCCCTCTGTCCCCGGGTCGAGCTGGTTGAAGAGGCCCCATATCGTCTCGAGGTAACGCGCATCGATGCCCCTTCCCTCGTCCCTGACGAAGAACTCGAGCCGGGCCAGGCGGCGCCTCCATCCCAGCTCGATCCTCGGCGGCCCTTCGCCAGAGTACTTGATGGCGTTCTCGATCAGGTTCTGGAAGACTGCAACAATCCGCGAGCGGTCGGCGTTGAGCCTGGGCCATGCCTCCGGCACGGTGATCGCCGCGCCCGAAGATCGCACGATGGCGTCGAGGTTCTCCAGGGCGGATCGCACCGCATCCCCCGAGTCGATGAGGGCGGGGAGCTCGACGATCTTGCCGATGCGCGAGAGCTCGAGGAGGTCGTCGAGGAGTTCGTGCATGCGTTCGGCGGCCTTGGCGACCCTGTCGATGTCCGCCTCGAGCCTCAGGCGGTCTCCCTTCTCGGCATCCTTCCTTATGAAGCCGAGGAACCCCTTGATCGTGATGAGGGGGCTCTTGAGGTCGTGCGAGACCGTGTAGGTGAAGCGTTCGAGCTCGGCATTCTTCGCCGATAGCTCGGCCGTCTGGGCCGCGAGAGCCTCGAGGGCCACGTGTCTGTCGGTCACGTCGATGAAGGAACCGAGGGCGCGCAGAGCCCGACCCACGCCGTCGACGGCGACGACCCGACCCCTTTCGAGGATCCAGCGGATCCCTCCTCCCTTTGTGACGATCCTGAACTCTATCTTGTAGTTCTCGCCGAGGGCGACGCCACTTCCTCTGATGTAGCCTTCGGTGAGGTATCGGTCCTCGCTGTGTATGCAGGAGGTGACATCCTGGTAGCTTCCGGGCAGTTCCTCCCTGGTATAGCCGGTAAGCTCCCACCAGCGCGGGCTCAGGTAGATCTCATTCGTCGTGAGGTCCCAGTCCCACACCACGTCGCTCGTCGCGTCCGTCACGAGACGGTAGCGCTCCTCGGCCTCGGCGAGTCTCTCCTGGGCCCGACGGAGCTCGGTCGTGTCCTCGAACAGGGTGACGAACTCCTCGTCATCCGGGCGGTAGGCGACAGTCCTGTAGATGCGGTCGCGGTAGGGGAGGTCGAAGGATCTGCGCGCTCCAGTGTCGACGATCTCGGCGTATTCGGCGAGGTAGTAGGGGGCGCCGTAGACCTCGCTCGCCTTCTTCCCGACCACAGATTCCCGCTTGAGTTCAAGCAGCCGCTCGAATTCCGCGTTGACGTCGATGATAAGGTAATCGACGGGCCTTCCGGATCCGTCCCTGATCAACCTATGGTGGGCTGCTCCGAAGACGAGGCTCTGGAAAAGCCCTTGGAACCTGCTCTCCCCCGATGCGCTGCCGCTTTCCGTCATACGAACTCGATTGCCCAGTCCACCGGTCCGGCTGCCCTGAGGGTCGCCGTCACTCCGCAGTACTTCTCCTGGGAAAGCTCGATGGCCTGCCTCAGCTTGGCGGGGTCCAGAGCGTCAGAGGCCTTGAACTCGTAGACGATCCGGAAAGCCGTGTATCTGGTGGGCTGGTCCTCGCTAAGCTCGCCCTCGACGCGCATGTTGAACCAGCTCAGGGGCTGGCGCATCTTGCGCAGGATCGAGACGACATCGATGCCCGTGCAGCCAGCCAGGGAGGCCAGTATCAGGGGCTTGGGCCTGGCTCCGCTGTCCTGCCCGCCGTCGGCCCCGCCGGCGTCCATGCGGACGCGATGGCCCATGATGTCGGCCTCAAAGGCCATGTCGCCTGCCCAGCCGCAGTTGATCTCGTGTTTCACAATGCCTCCCGTGACACATGAGTATACACCGCCTGTGACCCGTTCCGCAGCCTCGAGGCGGGCGATGGCTTGACCGGAGCGGCCTCTGCGGGTATATATCTAGCATCAAATGCGAGAGGTGCCCAATGGAAAAATGCATCAAGACGATCTGCCCCACGGACGTCGTCCGGCCTCGCTCCGCCTCCTAGGCTTCCCTATACCAGCCTCGAGTCGGTGCTAAAGGGCCGCGACGCGCGCCCGGTCCCCTTGCCACACATGGACCCATCGTCGAACTTCGCCTATGCGAAGTCGGCCTTGAAGCACCCGATCTGGGCCCGATCCCAATGGGCCCGAAGGCTCGAACACAATATGTCCCGAACGCGAAGCTACGAATACTCAAGCCTGATCCGCAGGCTCTGGCACTACTACCGGCCCTACAAGCTCATCCTCTTCACCGACCTCGCCGCCGTCGTCCTCCTGTCGGCCCTCGGCCTTGTCCTCCCCTACCTGCTCAAGGTCCTCATAGACCAGGCCGTGCCCGCGGGCGACCTCGCCGCGATGGCGCGGATCTCCCTCTTCGTGGCCTTCCTCGCACTGGCGAAGTACGGGGCCAACTACTACAGCCTCTTCGTGGGCCACGCGATGGCCGCCGGCATGGAGCGCGACATGCGCCGGGACTTCTTCAGGAAGCTTCAGAGCATGAGCTTCTCCTTCTTCGACGGGCGCAAGACCGGCGAGCTCATGTCGCGCATGACCAACGACATCGGCAAGGTATCGGACGCGGTCAACCACGTGCCCGAGGACCTCCTGCTCGCCATCGCGACCATCTTCGGGGCCTATGGCGTGCTATTCGCCCTTGACGCCAAGCTCGCCCTGATCTGCGCCCTGCCCCTGCCGGTGATGATCGCCTACACCGCCCTCCTGGGCGGCCGGATCCGCGCCGGCTTCGAGAGGCAGAACGACGCCGTGGCCGGCATCAACGCGAAGGTGGAGAACATCATCGCCGGCATCCGCGTCGTCCAGTCCTTCGCCCGGGAGGGCGAGGAGGAACGCCGCTTCGAGGCCCTGAACCAGGAGAACTACCAGGCCTGGCGCTCCGTCCTCAATACCCTGGGCTGGTATTTCGGCGGGGTCGACTTCATGCGCGACCTCGCGCGCCTGCTCATCATGGCCGCGGGCGGCCTCATGGCCGTGAAGGGGGCCCTGAGCCTGGGAAGCCTTGTCGCCTTCGTCTCCTACATCGCCATCTGCCTCGAGCCCATCGAGCGCCTCACCCGCACGGTCGAGGGGGCGCAGCGTCTCGCGGCCGGCCTGCGCAGCTTCTTCTCGATCATGGACGAGGAGCCGGCCATAGTGGACTCCCCGGGAGCGAGGGCGGTTCCCGACAGCGTCGCGGGCTCCATCCGCTTCGAGGCCGTCGGCTTCTCCTACGGAGGGCAGCGACACGTCTTCCGCGACCTCGACCTCGAGATCCCCAGCGGTTCCACCCTCGCCCTTGTGGGCCCCTCGGGCGCGGGCAAGACCACCTTCTGCAACCTCATCCCGCGCTTCTACGACCCCCAGACAGGCAGGGTCCTGCTCGACGGCATCGACATCAGGGAGTACAGCCTCTCCTCGCTGCGCCGCGCGGTGGGCATCGTCCAGCAGGACGTGTTCCTCTTCACGGGCAGCGTGAGGGACAACATCTCCTACGGCAAGGCGGAGGCCAGCGACGAGGAGATCGAGGCGGCGGCCCGCGATGCCAACGCCCACGAGTTCATCCTCGCCCTGCCCTCGGGCTACGACACCGAGATCGGGGAGAGGGGAGTGAGGCTATCAGGCGGGCAGAAGCAGCGCCTCGCTATCGCGAGGGCCTTCCTCAAGAATCCCAGGGTCCTCATACTCGACGAGGCGACGAGCTCCCTTGACGCGAGGAGCGAGCGCGCCGTGCAGGACGCCCTGCGCCGCCTCGTGCACGGCAGGACCACCCTTGTGATCGCCCACCGCCTTTCGACGGTGCGCGAGGCTGACGAGATCGTAGTGCTCACCGAGGATGGCATCGCCCAACGCGGCACCCACGAGAGCCTCATGGCCCAGAACGGCATGTATGCCGAGCTCTACGCCACCCAGCGCGAGGGGGGAAGCGACCTGGTCCTAGTGGACGAGGCCGAGGAGGGCGAACGAACGGAATGACAGCCTGGAAGCAGTCCTTTGGCGCCCTCTGGGTGGCGGAGTTCCTCGCCATCGCGGGCTTCTCGACCTCAAACCCGATCCTCCCCCTCTACCTGACCGAGCTCGGGATCCACGACCCCGCCAGCCTGAACTGGTGGACAGGGGCCATCAACGCGGCTCCGGCCGTGGCCCTCACGATCTTCGCCCCGATATGGGGGAGCCTCGCCGACGGCTACGGCCGCAAGCTCATGCTCCTGCGGGCGATGATCGGCGGCTCGGTGGTGATGGGACTCCTCGTCATCACGAACGCCCCCTGGCAGGTCCTCCTCCTGAAGACCATCCAGGGCTGTGTCACGGGGACGGTGGCCGCCGCGACCGTGCTCACAGCGAGCATCGTCCCCGAGAAGGAGGCCGGCTACAGGCTCGGCCTCCTCCAGATGGCCATCTTCCTGGGGGGAGCCATCGGCCCGCTTTTTGGTGGCGTCGTGACCGACCTGCTTGGGAGCCGGGTGAACTTCCTCCTCACGGCTTTGCTTCTGGCGGCGGCTGCCGTCGTAGTGGCTCGCATGGTCAGCGAGGACTTCAAGGCCCCGGTCAGGTCGGGATCCCTTCTCCGGAAGGCCATGCCCGACTTCGGGATCCTCGCTGCCGTGCCCGCCCTGATCCCCCTCTTCGCGGTAAGCTTCGCGGTCCAGCTCGCGAACGGTACGGCCAGCCCCATCATCCCCCTTGTGGTCCTCGACATGGTCAAGGGAGAGGCGGGGGTGGGCTCGCTCTCGGGCCTCATACTCGGGTCGAGCGCGGTGACAGCGGCTCTGGGCGCGGTACTGGTGGGCAGGGTTTCGGCCCGCATCGGTTACGGGCGCGCCCTCTCGGTCTGCGTCGCGGGCTCCTTCGTGTTCAGCCTGCCCCAGGCCTTCGCCGGTGGCCCCTGGCAGCTCCTCGGCTCCAGGGCGGCGATGGGCTTCTTCCTTGGCGGGACCATGCCGAGCCTCAATGCCCTGATCGCGGGAATATGCGAACGCTCTCGCCAGGGCTCGGTCTACGGTATATCATCCTCGGTGATGAGCGCGGGCTCGGCGCTGGGACCGGCCCTCGGGGCCTTCGTGGCGACAGCCTTCGGCTACCCCGCGGTCTTCATCGCCACGGCCCTCGTCCTGGCCGGTACGGGCCTGGCGATGGCGCCTTCGATCTGGCGCAGGCAGGGCAGCGCGAAGGCCGAGGCAGCCTTCCCGGCTTCCACAGGAGGAATCGATGAGTGACACCGAGCATGAGGGAGGCGCCAGAGCCCTGCCCCGGCTCCTCGCCCTCGTGGCGGGGCTCCTGGTCCTCGTCATCATCGCGGGCAGCATCTACGGCCTGGCGACCGGGAGCAGGCAGCGCAAGATCGAGCGCGACGCGGCGGCTTCCATGGGCCATCCCGGCTCGGCCATCTTCGACAAGATCGGCACCCTGCGCGCGAGCACAGCCGACAAGACGCCGGCCGTGGTCGTCGCGACGATCGCCTTCCCCTACGATGGCGCCGACCGGGCCTTCGAGGAGGAGCTTGTCCGGAAGGCCCCGGCCTTCAAAGCCGCCGCGATAGCCTGGTTCTCGAGGAGGAAGGCAGACGAGCTGGCCCCGGCCTTCGAGGGAAGAGTGAAGGCCGCGTTGCGCGACACCTTCAACAGCCTCCTCTCGCTCGGCAAGGTAGGCGAGATCTGGCTGAGCGACTTTGCCGTGGTCAGGTAGGGCCTCGGCCGGCCTTACCTTCGCGTCGCCTCTTCCCAGGTCCTGTAGAGATAGCGCTTGATCTTCCCCAGATCGCCACGCGGTCCCCGGGCTCAAGGCCCTGCTTGGCCAGCCAGGAGGCGAGGGCATTCGCCTCGGCGCCGAGCCGGGCGTAGCTCCATTCCTGGAAGCCGGCCCCCAGCCCCTGCTCCCAGATCTGGGCAAGGCGCAATAAAACGGCCGCCCGTCTGGGGCGGCCATCTCGATCACTGCCGGCTATCAGGGCATCTTGGACTTGCCATCGAAGCCGAAGGCGAGGAGCTCGCTCAGGGTCTTGCCGTCGCTTGACCTGCTCTTGACGACGCCGTTCACCGGCACGCCTGAGTGGTACCATGACTCCATCTCCACATTGAAGCCCATTACCTTGGTTTTGGACTTCTGGAAGGCGGTGTCGGCGAAGCTTCCCGCGGGGACCTGGACGCTACCCCCGTTCGTGAAGGCGCTCAGGTTGACGACCAGCTTCTCCCAGCTCGATTTCATCATAGTCTTGAAGATCGCGAGGGCGGGTCCCTCGTTCTGGGTGACCTTGCCGTCCTTGTCCATGGTCTTCATCCACACGAGCTCGATCTTCGAGGTGTCACCCGTCGCCATAGCCTGGTCCATCCCGGCGAGCATCATCTGGCCGACCGTCTGCTGGCCCTTCTTGTCGATGGAGACCGTCTCGATCACCCAAGCGTCCTTCTCATGACTGACCAGAAGACTCGTCGACACCGAGTCGTGCTTGCCGCTGGTGGTATTGCCTACGACTACGTACTGGCCGGGCGCCCATGGCATGGGCTTGGAGAACTGTCCCGCGGCCGAGTAGCTCGCCACTCCGGGCTTCCAGTACGAGTCGATCGCCGCTTGGGCCGAGAGCGCGGCGCCCGCCGCCGCGATGATCGCCACCGCGATCAAGACTTTCTTCATATTTGCCTCCGTGGTGCTGAATCCCGCGGCAAATATACCACGGGATCCGGAGCTTTCAAGACACGATAGGCGAAATGGCGTCCGCACGAGAGTGGCGCAGCATCTATCGGCTGTCCTTGATCCGCCTTCCTTGCAATCTGGATCCGCAAATCGTCCAGCTGTATCCGGTCGACGTCGTTCGGGCAATCGTGCGGGGCCTCGCGAATGCTCGGCCCCGCTCGCCGAGAGGAATGGATTTTATGCGCGGCGAGGCGCCTCGCTACGGCGTCCATCGGCTGCCTTTTAATCCGCCTTTTTTACGATCTGGATGTGCAAATCGTCCAGCTGTTTCTGGTCTACGTCGCTGGGGCAGTCATCCATGGGGTTCACCGCGAAGCTGTTCTTGGGGAAGGCGATTACTTCCTTTATCGAGGTCTCTCCGGCCATGAGCATCACGAGGCGATCGAGGCCGGGGGCGATGCCGCCATGGGGCGGGGGGCCGTACTTGAAGGCCTCGGTGAGGAAGCCGAACTTGGCCTCGGCCTCCTTCGGATCTATGCCGACGATGGAGAAGATGCGCTTCTGGAGTTCGGGGTCGTGGATGCGGATCGAGCCCGAGGCGAGCTCGAAGCCGTTCAGGACGAGGTCGTAGAGGTCTCCCTTGACGGGACCGGGGTCGGACTCGAGGGTCGCGTGGTACCTCTCCTGGGGCATCGTGAACATGTGGTGGGCGGCTTCCCACTTGGACTCGTCCTCGTTCCACTCGAACATGGGGAAGTCGACTATCCAGGCGAACTCAAACTTGTCGGGGTCGCAGAGGCCCAGATCCTTGCCGAGCTTGGAGCGCACGGCCCCCAGGGACTGGCACGCGACCTTGCGCTTGGGATCGGCGACGAGGAGGATGAGGTCTCCGTTCTTCGCGCCAAGAGCAGCGAGTAGCTCGGCCTCGAGGCCGGGAGCTGCGCCCTCGCCGTTGAAGAACTTGGAGGCCCCGCCCTCCAGCTTGCCCTCGGAGGAGACCTTCATCCAGGCCATGCCCTTGGCGCGGAAGATCTTCGCCGCTGCCTCGAGTTCCTCTATCTGCTTGCGCGAGTAGTCGGCCTTGCCCGGGGCCACGAGGGCCTTCACCGCGCCGCCCGCGGCCAGAGCGTCCTTGAGGGCCTGGAAGGCGGACTTCTGCGCGAGCTCGTCGATGCTCTGCATCTCCATGTGGAAGCGCAGGTCGGGCTTGTCGGTTCCGTAGAATTCCATCGAGTCGTCGAAGGAGATCCTGCGGAATTTCTCGGGCAGCTCGACATTGAGGGTCTTCTTGAAGACGTGGCCGAAGAGACCCTCGATGAGCTCGAGGACGTCATCGCGTTTCACGAAGGACATCTCGATGTCGATCTGGGTGAACTCGGGCTGGCGATCGCCCCGTGCGTCCTCGTCGCGGTAGCAGCGCGCGAGCTGGAAGTACTTGTCCATCCCGCTGACCATGAGAATCTGCTTGTAGAGCTGGGGCGACTGGGGGAGGGCGTAGAACTTGCCGGGATAGAGGCGGGAGGGGACGAGGTAGTCCCTGGCTCCCTCCGGGGTCGACTTGATGAAGGTCGGGGTCTCGATCTCGAAGAATCCCTGGCCGCCCAGGTACTCCCTCACGGCGAAGGCCACCTCGTGGCGCAGGGCGATCTTGCGCTGCATGGCGAAGGAGCGCAGGTCGAGGTAGCGGTACTTGAGGCGGAGCTCCTCCTTGGCGTCGCTCTTCTCGTCGACCATGAAGGGAAGGGTCTCGCAGCGCGAGAGTATCTGGACCGACTCGGCCTTGACCTCGATCTCGCCCGTCGGCATGTCCTTGTTGACCATCGAATCGGGGCGGGCGCGCACCACTCCCCTCACCGAGAGGCAGTATTCGAACTTGAGCTCGGCGGCGAGGTCCTTGAGCTCGGGGACGGCGTCGTCGTCGATGACGACCTGGGTGATCCCGTAGCGGTCGCGGAGGTTGACGAAGGAGATGCCGCCGTGGTCCCGCTTGCGGTGGACCCACCCGTTGAGGACGACGGTCTGGCCCGCGTCCGCCTTGCGCAAGGCTCCGCAGGTGGTTGTGCGCTTCTGGTATTCCATGGCGGGCATTCTATCCCGTCCGGCCTCTTTGTCGCAAGATCGCCTGCTTTGGTCCGGCTGGGGCTCTCAAGGCGGCCCGGGACCGTGTTTCCGGGGCAAATGAGGCGATGTCGGGGTGGGTTTGGGATAGCGGTTGCGGCTTTACTCTAGCTATAGAGTACTCTATAGTTAGAGCATGCATGGTCGAGGATCGGCTGGAGTCCCGTGGTGAGCGGACGCGAGGGAGGGAAGGGGGAAGCGGCCCTCTCGAGCCCGGCCCTGCTCGTGCTCGGCCTCCTAGCCGAAAGGCCCATGAACCCCTATTTCCTCCTCAAGCTCCTCGACCGGCTCAACTCGGCGAGCTGGTGCCCCATCGCCGAATCCTCTGTCTACGCCTTGATACTTTCCCTCGAGAGGAAGGGGCTGATAGAAGCGAGGGAGACCAAGGAGGGGCCGCTCTCCAGGAAGAGGATCTTCTCGGCAAGCAAGATAGGCCTTGGCAGGCTCGAGTCCGAGATCCTCGCAAGGGTCGCCGCGCGCGACCGCGACTTCGCGGCCTTCGATGTCGCCCTCCTCCTCGCCTGCCATGCCTCCCGCCCCGCCTTCCTCGAGGCGCTGAAAAGCCGGGCTTCCTACTGGGCGGCGGCGGCCGGGGCGATCGCCTCCAGCCTGGGCCGGCTCGAGGCCGAGGGCGCCGCGTCGACGGCCCTTGGCCTTGTGCGGCACAACGGGAGGCTCGCGGCCGCCGAGGCGGCCGCCTGCCTCGACATCCTGGCGGACGCGGAAGCAGACAGCTCATGGAGGAGCTTCGCCGCCCTCGGGGCGAGGAGCGAGGCGGAGACCAGCGGATGAATCTTGTCCTCACCACGCATGCGCGCTACATTTGTATCGCGCCCGACGGGCGAGCCGCGCCAGCAAGGAGTGTGAACTAGTGCAGCCACGCAGCATGAAGACCGACAGGCTCATGGAAGAGCTCAGGCATACCCTCATCCTCCAGAACCTGGGCCGCTTCGAGCTCAAGCGCTTCGCCGCCCTCTGCGAGCTCCGCGAATACGAGCCAGGAGAGGCCCTGGTCAGGCAGGACAGCATCGGCAACGAGCTGCATCTCCTTATCGAGGGCGTCGTGGACATCGCGGTGAGGGTGAAGGACGGGGAGACGGTGAAGGTGGGCGAGGTCGGCAAGGGGGACGTGCTCGGCGAGGCCTCGATCTTCATGAACCTGCCCCGCACGGCCGACGCCAAAGCCCACGGCGCCTGCCTCGTCGCCGCCGTTCCCCGCGATTCCCTGTTCGCCTACTGCGACAAGAATCCGAGGGCTGGCCTGAAGATCTTCACCTTCGTTATCTACAGCCTGCTGCGCCGCCTCGGCGCGACCACCAGGGAGCTCGCCCTCGAGCGGGAGGCGATCGTGACGAGGGAGGACCTCGACCGCCTCCACGAGTTCCTGCCCAAATCCCTCGAGGACATGCTCGGTTCCCAGGGACGCTGGTCGACCTAGTCGCCTACCTGAAGAGGATCGCGTCTCCCGGACTGGTCTCGTGCTCCGAGATGCTCTGCTTCCAGAGCTGGTGCTCCTCACGCTCGACGCTGATCGTCTCGGCCTTCTGGATCCAGCGGCGGAAGACCTGGAAGGTATCGGTCCTGAAGTGGATCACCCGCCCCAGCTCTCCCCCGAGGTCGAAGGCGACCGCCTCGATCTTCTCGAGCTCGAGAAATTCCCTGATAAAGCGCTGGTTGACCTCACCCACGCAGAAGAAGGTGTCCCTGCTCCCCGTCTCCAGGATCCGGCCCCCGCCGAAGACCTTCGCCTTTATCCGCGACTTCGTCGCCCCGAGCTTGAGCATGTCGTTGATGAGGAGCTCCATCGCGTGGATGCCGTAGCGCCCGGCATCGGTCACGCTCATGGGCATGGCCTTCGCGTAGCGGCGGTTCGCGAGCATGAAGTGGTTCATGCCGGCGACCCCGCTCTCCTCGTCGTAGAGGCAGGCCGAGACGCAGGAGCCGAGTATGGTCGTGAGCACGACGTTCTCCATGACCGCGCGGTGCCCGCCCGGCTCGATCCTGATCTGCTTGCCCGAGGACCCAAGGGCATGGGTGACGGAGAACCTTCCCCCGGGTCCCGGCAGTTGGCGTTTTAGCATGCTCGGCCCAGCTTCAAGTTCATCGTCATCGTGCCGCCTTGGGCCTTGGTGGCCCGGCTTTGTCCCGGGTGGGGGCGGCATCGAAGTGCAGAGAATGGCTGAAGGTCCTTGGCATCCGGTTCTCCTGGAAAGCCGCTTGGCTTACCCTTGGAAAGTATAGCAGTGGGCGCCGGATTTCGCTTGCGGCTTTCCAGAACTTAATGTATAGATATAGCTATATCGCTATTTCGAAGGAACGGACGACATGGGAGCAATCGACGCCGATTCGGGCCTTGCCGCGCATGTGGCCGAAATGGTGAAGGCGATCGGAAATCCAACCCGGATCCGGATAGTCTCGGTTCTCTGCGACAGCGAAGCCAATGTGGGCGCGATCGCGGAACGCATCGGGGCGGCGCCGGCGATCGTCTCGCAGCAGCTCAAGATCTTGCGGATGAGCGGCCTCGTCGAGGCCGCCAGGGGCGGGGGCTTCACAACCTACCGGCTCGCCGTGCCGCGACTCAGGGACCTCATGCGGTGCCTCGAGGGCTGCACGACCTACACCGATGGAGGGAAATGATGGCAGTTGACATGGAAAAGGAACTGGCTTCTATCAAGGCCATGCTCGAGGAGAGGCCGGGTCCCAAGAAGAAACTGTCGATGATCGTGTTCTCGGGAGACCTGGACAAGCACCTCGCCTCCATGATCATCGCCACCGGCGCCGCCGCCATGGGGATGGAGGTCGTCATGTTCTACACCTTCTGGGGAACCGCCGCCCTCCGCGATCCGGCCAAGAAGGTGAAGGGCAAGGACCTCCTCTCCAAAATGTTCGGCATGATGCTGCCCAAGGGCCGGAACAAGACCAAGCTCTCCCAGATGCACATGGCCGGGGCCGGCACGGGGATGATGAAATACCTTATGACCAAGAAGAACGTCGCCAACCTTGACGAGCTCTTCGAGACGGCGGGAGTCCTTGGCGTCAAGATCGTGATCTGCGAGATGTCCATGGACCTCATGGGCATGAAGCCCGAGGAGATGATCGACTACCCCCACAAGTCGATCGGAGGCGTCGCCACCTTCCTCGCCGAAGCCGGGGAATCCTCGATCCAGCTCTTCCTCTAGACCGCAGGCGAAGCAGTTCGCACAAGGAGTATCAGAATGGCCGAATACACCACCCTCAAGACCCTCGACTACAAGGGGCTAAAGTGCCCCATGCCAATCGTAAAGATCAGCCAGGAGCTGCCCAAGATCGCTGTAGGCGAGGTAGTCGAAGTGCTGACCACCGACCCAGGCTCGCTCTCGGATTTCCCCGCCTGGGCCAAGACGACGGGCAACGCGATCCTCGAGACCAAGCAGGAGAGCGGCCTCATCAAGATCTACGTCAAGCGCCAGAAATAGGCAGATAGCGATGGCAGCAGCAGCAGAGGCGGTCTCGGCCGCCACGCAGGCGGTAGCCCCGGCCGCGGCGGGCACGACGACGGACGCGGTCACGGCCGCGAGCCAGGTCGCCCACACGGGTCTGGCCCTGGCGTTTGACAAGCTCGAGTACTCGGTCATGGTCCCCCTGGTCTATCTCTCCCTCGCCTTCCTCCTCGTGGCCCTGGTGGTGAGGATCGTCAAGATCCTCAACTCGCCACCTCCTCCCTACCAGCTTGCCCTCTACCCGGCGAGGAAGAGGCCATGGATGGCCGCCCTCGGCGAAAGCCTGGGCATGCCCCAGATCCTCAAGCGCAGCCCGGCCCTCTGGGTCGCCCTCCTGGTCTTCCACCTCGGCTTCCTCCTCCTCATCCTGGGCCACCTGGACATCCTGGGCTCCATCAACCTCGTCCCCCCCGCCTCCCGCGACATGCTCGGCGCCGGCGGCGTAGGCCTCATGGTCACCCTGAGCGCCTTCTATTTCATGGGCAGGAGGTTCAAGGGATCCTATAGACAGATCTCGATCCCCTCTGACTACCTCCTCCTCCTCCTCCTCCTGTTCACCTTCCTCCTCGGCGACCTCATCAGCTGGGGCAATTCCTGGACGGCATCGGGTTTCGTCATGACCAAGCAGGACTTCGCGAAGTACTTCGACGGCCTCGCGGCCTTCACCTTCGCCGACCCCCGGGCCATCCTCCACGGCTCGCACTACCACATGGTCGTGCTCCACGTCGTCCTGGCCGAGCTGATCTTCCTCGTCCTCCCCTTCTCGAAAATCATGCACGCCTTCCTCGCCCTCCCCATCAACGCAGTCAGGAGGCGTGTATGGACACACAGCTGAGCCGCGACCTCAAGAGGCTTTTCGAGACCAGGCTCAACTCCGCGATGAAGATGTACCTCGAGACCTGCACGCGCTGCGGCAACTGCCTCGATTCCTGCCACGTGGGCGCCTCGATCCCCGAGATCAAGTACACGGCGGTGGGCCGGGCTGAGGTGATCCGCAAGGTCTTCAGGCGCTACTTCAAGATGCAAGGTAGCTTCGCCCCCTGGCTGGGCGAGGTCCTCGAGTTCGACGACGGCACCCTGGAGCGCATCTACGAGGCGGCCTATTCCTGCACGGGCTGCCGGCGCTGCATGGTGCACTGCCCCTTCGGCATCGACACCCAGCAGCTCATGTCCATCGCGAAAGCCCTCCTCATCGGCGCCGACAAGGAGCCAAAGCTCCTCTCCATGCTCTCCGACATGTCGATAGCGAAGGGCGAGGGCATCGAGGAGACCAAGGCCAGCTACGCCGAGGCGATCACCAACCTCGAGGCAGACGTGCTCGCCCTCTGGCCGACGGCCGCCGAGGCCGAGGGAGCCTTCTCCCGGCCCATGCCGCTTGAGGCGAAGGGCGCGGACCTCCTGTACGTCGGCCTGGCTGGGGCCCACTCAATAGTGCCGGCCGCGGCCATCATGAACGCCGCCAAGGAACGCTGGAGCCTCTCCTTCTTCGAGGCCGTCAACTTTGGCGCATTTGTCGGCGACTCGAGGAAGATGAAGGCCATCGCCCAGAGGATCATCGACGAGGCCATCGGCCTCGGGGTCAAGGAAGTCGCGATCGTCGAGTGCGGCACGGCCTTCAGGGTGATGCGGCACTTCATGGGCAAGCAGCCCTTCAAGGTCATCGCCTTCGTCGAGCTCATCGACCGCTACCTCAGTCAGGGCCGCATAACCCTGGACAAGTCGAAGATCACCGAGAAGGTCACCTACCACGACCCCTGTCAGATCGCGCGCAACGGGGGCGTCATCGAGGAACCCCGGCGCGTCCTGCGCGCCCTCACCGAGTACTTCGTCGAGCTTAGGCCGACGAAGGAGGAGAACTGGTGCTGCGGGGGCGGCGGTGGCCTGGTCGCGATGGGCGAGATGGAGTTCCGCATGAAGTCCTCGAAGGTCAAGGCCGAGCAGATGCGAGCCTCCAAGGCGGCCATCATCACCACGGCCTGCGAGAACTGCCATAGCCAGCTCTCGGACCTGAACGAGCACTACGCCCTCGGCATGAAGGTGGAGTTCCTCTCCCACCTTGTGGCGAAGGCCCTGGTTCGGCCGGGCCAGAGCTACAGGCTCTGACCCTCCGGGCCCCTCTTTGGGGACTGATTTTCTGGCGCAGCAGGGCGTCCCGCGATGGGGCGCCCTTTTCATTTGGGAAGAGGGCCGGGAGCTCCGGGAACGTGTATACTTGAGAGAGAGCACCGGGTGCCTGGAGCCTTCGGGCTTCGCTCCCGGCGGTCCTTCCGGGAGCCCGGGCCCCTTGGCCCGGCACGGCCCCAAGGGGCAGAGGTACTGAAGATGGGCGTTATCACGATTTCCCGCGAATTCGGCTCGGGCGGAAGCCGGATCGCTGCGGAAGTGGCGCGCGAGCTCGGCTACCACCTGATCGACAAGAAGACCATCGGGCGCCTCCTTGCCGCCTACGGCCTCATCGAGTTCGACCGCGAATACGACTCGGAGCTCGGCTTCTGGGCTTCCTTCGACTCCCAGGTCAAGGAGATGGTCTCGATGCTCAACCGCGTCACCAGGGCCCTCGCGCGGCATGGCAACGTCGTCGTCCTTGGCCGCGGCGCCTTCGCCGTCCTCCACGGCTACATCGACGTGCTCAACGTGAGGATCCAGGCCCCCCTCGAATCGAGGCTCGCCCGGGTCATGGCCGAGATGGAGATCGCGGAGCGGGCCAAGGCCGAGGAGCTCCTGCGCGAAGGCGACCGCGTGCGGTCATCCTTTGTCCATACGATGTACGGGATGCGCTGGGACGCGAGCTCGGCCTTTGACCTTGTGCTCGACACGAGCAAGATCCCCGCCGAGCTTGCTGCCTCCTGGATCGCCGAGGCCCTGCGAAGGTCCAAGACGGAGCGCAAGGGCACCAGGACCCTGGACATCGAGGCCGACACGACCCTGGACGAGACCATCCAGGCCGAGCTCCACTGCCTCGAGAAACACAGGGCTTAGGAGCCTTGGTCTGGCCCCTGGCCAAGGCGGGGCCGCCACGCGCTCCATGAGCGCTCTAGGCCAGGCCGAGGAGCCAGGCGAGCTTACGCACGGTGAAGCGGTCGCGGACATAGTGGGCCAGGGCGAGGGCGGCCTCCATATCCCCGCTCTCGAGGCCGAGGGCGGCCGCTTCGGTGGGGCAATGCACGGTCTCGAGGAGGCCTGCCAGGGCCTTGGCCGAGGGCACTCCGGCCGCGATAGACCTGACCTCCTCCCAGTTGCCAAGGACCTTTGCTCCAAGGGCACGCCGGGAGCCGGCATCCATGTCGAGGAAGGGCCTGGCCATCCCCAGGATGGTCGGGGCATCCTGGCCGAAGCCGAGGCGGATCGCCTCGAGCTCGGCCTCCCTGTCGGGGAGGGCCGCGCCCTCCATGAGGCTCTTCGCCTCTTCCCTCGTCATGTCGCGCAGCCTGTCCCAGTACCCGGCCACGATCAGGGTCCCGAGTGCGACCTTTAGGCCGTGGAGGATGGGCTGCCGCCCTTCCCTCAGGAGCTTCATCTCCCAGAAATGCGAATACTGGTGTTCGGCCCCCGAGGCGGGTTTCGAGTGCCCGGCCAGGGCCATGCAGGTGCCCGACTCGAGGAGGGCCTCGAAGAGGACCCGGACACCCTCGGGGCTCCCGATGCCGATCTTCGGGGCCGCCTCGACCGCCATGCTGGCCGCCGCGAGGGAACGCTGGGCCAGGACCTCGTCGAAGCTCTCGTCCCAGAGCAGGGAGCCGAGGCGCCAGTCGGCGACGGCCGAGAACTTGCAGACCATGTCGCCGAAGCCCGCGGCGATCATCGCGGCCGGGGCTGCGGCGAGCACCGAGGGTTCGGCGAAGATTGCCACCGGCGCCTTGGCCGGGACCGTCACCTTCGCCGTCCCGACCACCAGGGGGGCGACCACGGAGCTGTAGGCGTCGACCGAGGGGGCTGTGGGCAGGCAGACGAAGTCGAGGTCGGCGCGGTGGGCCACGAAGCGGACAATGTCGGTTATCGTGCCCGAGCCGAGGGCGATGAGGAGGGGCCTCTGTGTCCCGAGGTCGAGCATGAGGCGGAATACCGATTCGGCCCCGGCGACGAGCATGTCCGGGTCGAAGACCGTGAAGCCCAGCCCGATGCCGGCATCCTTCGCCGCGTCGAGGACCGTCCCCACGGCGGCCCCTCCGGCCCCCAGGGTGCTTTTGTCGGCTACGACGCGCAACGTGGTGTAGCCCCTGGCGCGGATTAAGCCAAGCAGGGCGAGGCTGGCTCCCTCTGCGACCCTTATCTCCGTCATTGCATAGCTTTCCATCGCCCAAGGCCCCTTTCTGGTCCGATGCTAGCATACAGGACCCTCGCCCGCCTAACCTGATTCTAACGAATGCCTATTCTATTCCCGCCAAATGGTTCTTATAATCTACCCACGCGCGGGGAAAGCACGCCGCGCCAGGTTTCAAGGAGGCACTATGAAGAGAATCGCACTCGTCATCGCGATCGTCCTGCTCGCGGCATCGATGGCCTTCGGTCAGGCCACAGCGACAAAGGATATGAAAGCCCTCATCTCCGCGGCCCAGAAGGAGGGCCAGCTCACCGTCATAGCCCTGCCCCGTGACTGGGTCAACTACGGCGAGATGATCGACACCTTCTCCAAGAAGTACGGCATCACGGTCAACGAGCTCAATCCCAACGGCTCTTCCGCCGAGGAGATCGAGGCGATCCGGGCCAACAAGGGCAACATGGGTCCCCAGGCCCCCGACGTCGTCGATGTCGGCCTCAAGTTCGGTCCCGACGCCAAGAAGGAGGCCCTCATCGCCCCCTACAAGGTCCAGACCTGGGCCTCGATCCCCGAGAGCGCCAAGGACAAGGACGGCTACTGGTACGGTGACTACTACGGCCACCTCGCCTTCGAGATCAACAGCGACATCATCAAGAACATCCCCAAGACCTGGGCCGACCTTCTCAAGCCCGAGTACAAGGGCAAGTTCGCCCTCTCCGGCGATCCCCGCATTTCCGCCCAGGCCTACATGACCGTCGTGGCCGCCTCCCTCGCCAACGGCGCCAAGAAGCCCTCCGACGTCGGCCCCGGGCTCGACTACTTCGCCAAGATGAACAAGGCAGGGAACCTCGTCCCCCTCATCGCCGTCACCGGCACCGTGGCCTCGGGCGAGACCCCCATCACCATCGAGTGGGACTACAACGCCCTCGCCAACAGGGACAAGCTTGCCGGAAACCCGAACATCCAGGTCGTAGTACCGGCGACCGGCGTCGTGGCCGGCATCTACATCCAGGCCGTCAGCGCCTTCGCCCCCCATCCCAACGCCGCGAGGCTCTGGATGGAGTACCTGTATTCCGACGAGGGCCAGCTGATATGGCTCAAGGGCTACGGAAACCCGATCCGCTACGCCGACCTGGTCAAGCGCGGAAAGGTCCCCGCCGACCTCGCCGCCAAGCTTCCGCCTGCCCCCAAGAACGTCGTCTTCCCGACCCTCGATGAGCAGGGCGCGGCAGCGAAGGCCATAGCCGAAGGCTGGGACAAGATCGTCGGCGCCAACATCCAGAAGAAGTAAGGACACTCGATGACCGCTCAAGCCGAGCGGGCCAATTCGACCCCGGGGCGCGCTGGCGCTCCGGGGCCTGGCGACCTGGCCCCGCCATCCCAAATGAGCCCGAGGCGGAAGAAGGCCGGCCTGGCATGGCTCGGGCTGCTCCCCTTTTTCGGCTTCGCCTTCCTCTTCATGCTCCTGCCCGCGAGCTCCATCGTCATTGGCTCCTTCCAGACCGAATCGGGGGCCTTCACCTTCGACAACCTCATCCACCTCCTAAAACCGAGCATCCTGGACTCCTACCTCGTCACCATCAAGGTGAGCGCGACGACGGCCGTGCTTGGCGGCGTCCTCGGCTTCCTCATCGCCTATGCCATCTCCCTCGGCGGCCTGCCCAAGGGCCTGCGGTCCTTCATGTCGACCTTCTCGGGCGTGGCCTCGAACTTCGCCGGCGTCCCCCTCGCCTTCGCCTTCATCGCCACCCTCGGCCGCGTGGGCCTGATCACCGTCCTCCTTCGGACCTTCCTCGGCATCGAGCTCTACGACACCGGCTTCAACCTCTACAGCTTCTGGGGCCTCACCCTTACCTATACTTATTTCCAGATCCCGCTCATGATCCTCATCATCCTGCCGGCCCTCGACGGGATGAAGAAGGAGTGGCGAGAGGCCTCCGAAAACCTCGGGGCCACCAGTTTCCAGTACTGGACCAGGGTTGGCATCCCCGTCCTCCTGCCCTCCTTTCTGGCGGCCTTCATCCTCCTTTTTGGCAACGCCTTCGGCGCCTATGCCACCGCCTACGCCCTCACGGGGGGCCTTATCAACCTGGTGCCCATCCTCATCGGCGCCCAGGTGAAGGGAAACGTCCTCCATGATCCAAATCTCGGCTACGCCCTGGCCTTTGGCATGGTCCTCGTCATGACGGCCAGCATCCTCGCCTACTCCTGGCTCCAGAAGATCAGCTCGAGGTGGGTCAAATGAAGCAACGCAAGGGGCTCTCCTGGCTCTGGTTCGCCCTCGGCATGGTCTACTTCTTCCTGCCCCTCGCGGCGACCTTCCTCTTCTCGCTGCGCGGGAAACGCGATGTCCTGTCCTTCGTCGCCTACAAGAACGTCTTCGTCGACCCGATCTTCCTTAGGACCTTCAGCTTCTCGCTGGAGATGGCCATCCTCACCGTCGTGGCCGGCCTCGCCCTGATCGTGCCCACGGCGATCTGGATCCACCTCAAGGTGCCGAAAGCCAAGCCGGTGATCGAGATCTTCACCCTCCTGCCCTTCGTGATCCCGCCAATCATCCTGGCCTTCGGCCTCATCAGGACCTACTCGCGGCCTCCCCTGGCCCTCGTGTCGAGCCCGGCCCTCCTTGTCGCCGGCTACGTGATCGTGGCCTTCCCCTACATCTACCGCTCGGTGGACGCGGGCCTGCGGGCCATGGACCTGCGCGGGCTCTCCGAGGCCGCCCAGAGCCTCGGCGCCGGCTGGATCCATCTCCTCTTCCTCGTCGTCCTCCCCAATCTGAGGGCGGCCCTCCTCTCGGCGACCTTCCTCACCCTCGCGATAGTCATCGGGGAGCTCACCCTGGCCAACCTCCTCGCCTGGCCCGCCTTCGGGCCCTACATGGCCCTCATGGGGCGCAACCGCGCCTATGAGCCGGCGGCCCTCGCGGTGATGAGCTTTGGCCTGACCTGGGGGGCCATCGGCCTCATCCAGGCCCTGACGCGAAGCGGCAGGGACAAGAGCGCAGGCCTCGGCACGGGCGCCCGCTGAAGCGGAGCAAAGACGAGCTAGGAGAACAAGCATGGCTTTCCTTGAACTGCACGGGATAAACAAGAGCTTTGGCAGCAACGCGGTGGTGAAGTCCTTGAGCCTCGACGTCGCGAAGGGGGAGTTCGTCTCCCTCCTCGGTGGCTCGGGTTGCGGGAAGACCACCACCTTGAGGATGATCGCGGGCTTCGAGACCCCCGACGAGGGCCGCATCCTCATGGACGGCGCCGACGTGTCGGGCCTCGCCCCGAACCGACGCAAACTCGGCATGGTCTTCCAGAACTACGCCCTCTTCCCGAACATGAACGTCAGGCGCAACATCGCCTTCGGCCTCAGGATCGCCAGGGCAGACAAGGCCCGGACCGAGCGCCGCGTCGACGAGATGCTCGAGCTCATCCACATGGAGGAGTTCGCCCAGCGTTTCCCCCACCAGCTCTCGGGCGGCCAGCAGCAGCGCGTCGCCCTCGCCCGCGCGGTGGCCATCGAGCCGGCGGCCCTCCTCCTCGACGAGCCCCTGTCGGCCCTCGACGCGAAGATACGCCTCAAGCTGCGGGACGACATCCGCGCGATCCAGAGAAGGCTCAAGATCACGACGATCTACGTCACCCACGACCAGGAGGAGGCCCTGTCGATCTCGGACCGCGTGGCAGTCATGCTCGCGGGGCGGATCGAGCAGATCGGGAGCCCCTTCGAGATCTACAACCGCCCCGCCACGCCCTATGTCGCGTCCTTCATCGGCACCCTGAACCTCCTGCCGGCCAGGGTCCTCGAGGCCGCCTCGGGCCTGGTCGAGGTCGATGGCCAGAGGATAAGGGTCGCAGGCTCCCTCGACGCTGCGGCGGGCTCCGAGCTCTCCCTGCGGATACGGCCCGAGGCCATTGCGATCGAGGGTAGCTCGGCCGCGAACGAGGCCGGGGATGGCCGGGAGACCCTGCGCGGAAAACTTGAGAACCTCAAGTTCCTTGGCTCGATCGTGCGGCAGGTCGTCGCTCTGGGTTCACGCGAGGTATATGCCGACGTCTTCAACGACCCGAGCCTGGTCTTCCCTTCGATCGGCGACGAGGTGCGCATGCGTTTCGCGCGTGAGTCATGCCTGGTGAGCCCGAACGCGGCCCTTGCTGTGGCCGTGGAGACCGAGGACTAGGCTCCCCCTAGGCCCCCGCCTTCGCGACCAGGGCTCGGGCCTCCTCGAGGCTCGGCATGGCGCTCTGGGCGCCTTCCCGGGTCGTCGACAGGGCGCCCACGGCGTTCGCGAAGCGCACCGCCTCGGGGAGCTCCCTGCCCTCTGCGAGGGCGAGGGCGAGGCCTGCGTTGAAGGAGTCCCCCGCGGCGGTCGTATCCACGACCTTCACCGCGAAGCCAGGAATCCTCTTGCAGCTTGTGCCCTGGACGATGAAGGCGCCGCGGGGGCCGGCCTTGATGATGGCGCAGGCGGCGCCCATTTCGCAGAGCCGCTTGCCCGCGCGGGCTATGCCGGCCTCGGTCGAGCAGTCCTCCCCCGTGAGCAGCCTGGCCTCGTGCTCGTTCGGAGTGATGACCGAAACCAGGGGATAGAGCTCTGCCGGCAGTTCCCGCGCCGGGGCGGGGTCGAGGATGACGGCGAGCCCGGCCGCCTTCGCGATGCGGGCCGCCGCGAGGACTGACTCCATGGGGATCTCGAGCTGCAAAAGGAGGCTGGCGCAGGTCTCGATGATGGGCCGGGCTGCCTCGACCCTTGCAGGCTGGACCAGGGCGTTTGCCCCCGCCACGATGACGATGTGGTTTTCCCCGGCGGCCGAGACCTCGATGCTCGCGGTGCCGGTGGAGACCTCCGCCTCCCTCGCTACGGCGGCCATGCCGATGCGCGCTTCTGCGAGTATCTGTGCATAGCGGTTGCCGAGGACATCGTCGCCCAGGGCGCCCACCATCTCGACCCGGGCGCCGAGCCGGGCCAGGGCGACAGCCTGGTTGGCTCCCTTGCCTCCGGGGAAGATGTTGAACGAGAGGCCCGTGAGGGTCTCGCCGGGCTGGGGGAAGCGCTCCACGCGCGTCACCATGTCCATATTGAGGCTTCCGACCACGCAGAACTTCGTCATGATGTATACGGCTCCTTGCTAAGTCGATCCGGTGACTGTTCCAGGACCTAGAGGGAAATGCCGGCGAGGGCCTCACCAGCGAAGGCCTTGCCGTGGCCAGGGTAGACCATGCGGATGCTCCCGGCCATGGCCTGGACACGTTCGATCGAGCGCCGGTAGTCGGCGGTGTTCTCGATGTAGAACGAGGGCGCCGGCCTTGTGCGGTTGGATAGGACATCCCCCGCGAAGAAGTCGCCGGAGGCAGTGAGGATGGCGATCGATCCCCTGGTGTGGCCGCCCAGGGCGAGGACCTTCGCGTCCAGGCCGAAGGACCCGAGGTCCTGGCCGTCCTCGAGGAGGATGTCGGGCTCACAGTCTATGCCCTTGGGCTTGCCAGCGAGGAGCTGGACGAAATGCATGAGGCCGACGAGGATCCTGACAGCGGGGCTCTTGATGCTGCGCCTTGGGACGTGGCCGGTGCGGAGGGTGCTCGCGTCCTCCCGGTGCACTGCGACCTTCGCCCCATACTCCTTCTGGAGGCGGCGGCAGTTGCCGTAGTGGTCTATGTCCCCATGGGTTACGATCACCAGGGCGAGGGTGCCGGGCACGCAGGCCGCGGCGCCGAGGGCCCTGTCCAGGGCCTGCCACTGCTGGGGCAGGCCTGTGTCGATGAGGATGAAGCCCCCCTTCGCGCGCAGGAGGTAGGCGTTCACGAAACCCAGGTCGATCGTCTCGATGTCCGGTGCCATGATCCCCTCCACTTGTCTTCCAGCCTACGATAATTCCTAAGTCCTGTCTTTGTCCAAGGGTATATACTCCTTCAAACGGAGGACAAGCAATGGACCTGGACGCCTTTCCCCGCACCGAGCTCGGCTTTTTCCCGACACCGCTGTGCCATCTCGGGCGCCTGTCGAAGGCCTCAGGCGGCCCTCGGATCCTCATGAAACGCGACGACCTCACGGGCCTCGCGACGGGGGGAAACAAGACGAGGAAGCTCGAGTACCTCGTCGGGGAAGCCCTTGCCCAGGGCTGCGACTGCCTCGTTACGGGAGGGGCCGCCCAGTCAAACCACTGCCGCCAGACGGCGGCCGCTGCCGCGATGCGCGGCCTGGACTGCCACCTCGTCCTTGGCGGGAGCGAGCCCGAGCGGGCAGAGGGCAACCTCCTCCTCGACCTCATCCTCGGGGCCGAGATCCACTGGTCGGGTGCCCTCAGAAAAGGCGAGCGCATAAGCGAGATCGCGGCGGGGCTCGAGCGCAGGGGCAAGCGCCCCTATCTCGTGCCCTACGGGGGCTCGAACGAGACCGGAGCCCTGGGCTTCGTGCGCGCCTCCCTCGAGCTCTCGGAGCAGTTGCGGAAGACAGGCGAGAATGTCTCGCGCATCGTGTTCGCCTCGAGCTCGGGGGGAACCCATGCCGGCCTCGTCGTCGGCAGGGCCCTCGCCGGCCGCGACTGGAAGGTCACAGGCATCGCGATCGACAAGGGCGAGGCAGGGGAGGGCCCCTTCGAGGACCTGGTCCTCGAGCTCTCGGACAGGCTCGCCGCCAGGCTCGGCCTTGGCCGGCCCATCGCCCGCGAGGAGATCACCTTAAGGAATGAGTTCACCGGGGGCGGCTACGGCGTCGTCGGCGAACATGAGATCGGCGCGATCCGCCTCCTCGCCCGGAGCGAGGGTATCCTCCTCGATCCCGTGTACACAGGCAGAGCCTTCGGCGCCCTCCTGGCCCTGGCCGCCACAGGCGAGTTCGCCAAGGACGAGACCATCCTGTTCTGGCACACCGGGGGCACGCCCGCCCTCTTCTCCCCGGCCGGAGCCGCCCTGGCCTAGGGGGCCTGCCTCCCCCTTCCTGCGCCGCCCGGGGCCCCCGGTCCAGGCGAGGCCCTTGGGCGGCCGGCCGCTTGACCCTAGGGCGGCCGCGGCGGTACATTGGACCCAGACACCCCCACCCCCCTAGGGGAGGGGTACTGGGAGGCCCCCATGGACCATTCGAGCCACGAAAGCGCCAAGGCCCTCGATCTCCTCAAGACGGCCAAGGGCCAGGTCGAGGGGATCATCCGCATGGTCGAGGACGACCGCTATTGCATCGACGTCTCCAAACAGGTGCATGCCGCGATAGCCCTCCTCAAGAAGGCGAACCTCGTCATCCTCAAACAGCACATGAACACCTGCGTGAAGGACGCGATCAGCTCCGACAAGGGCAGCGAGAAGATAGACGAGATCTCCCTCATCCTCGAGAAGTACATAGGATAGGGGCAGGAGGGAAAGCCATGGTCAAGACAGTCCAGCTTGGCATAAGGGGCATGACCTGCTCGGCCTGCGCCCAGGCCTCGGAGCGGGCGGTAAAGAAGCTCAGCGGAGTCGCCGAGGCCTCGGTCAACTTCGCCACCGAGCGCCTCTCGGTGTCCTTCGAGGAGGGAGCCCTCGGGCTCGAGGATATCAAGGCCGCGGTCGCTAAGGCGGGCTACGAGGCCGTCGAGGAGCGGCACGACAGGGAGGCGACGATCCCGATCGGCGGCATGAGCTGCGCAGCCTGCGCCGCCAGGATAGAGAAGGCCGTCGCCAAGGTCCCAGGCGTGTCCTCGGTATCCGTAAACTACGCGGCGGAGAAGGCCTTCGTGCGATACGGCCAGGCCACGAGGCTTTCCGAGATCAAGCAGGCGATCACCAAGGCGGGCTATACCCCCCTCGCCGCCGACGCGGGGGCTAGGGTCGACGAGCACAGGAAGGAGAAGGAAAGGGAGATTGCCGTCCTGTGGACCAAGTTCGCGGTCTCGGCCTTCTTCTCCCTGCCCCTGCTCTACGTCGCCATGGGCGCCATGCTCGGTTTTCCCCTGCCGGTTTTTATCGCCCCCATGGACTACCCGCTCCGCTACGCCCTCCTCGAGATCGCCCTCGTCCTGCCCGTCATCGCCGCGGGCTACCGGTTCTATGTGGTCGGCTTCGGCGCGATAGCGCGGCTGTCCCCGAACATGGACTCCCTCATCGCGATGGGCACGAGCGCTGCCCTGGCATTCAGCGTCTGGGCTGTCTTCCAGATCGCCGGCGGTGACTTCCGGCTCGTCGATGGCCTCTACTTCGAGACCGCCGCCGTCATCATCACCCTCATCCTCCTGGGCAAGTCCCTCGAGGCTGTCAGCAAGGGCAGGACCTCGGACTCGATCAAGAAGCTCATGGGCCTCCAGCCCAAGACGGCCATGGTCCTGCGGGGCGGGGTCGAGGTCGAGACAGCGATCGAGGAGGTCGAGGAGGGCGAGCTCCTGGTCGTCAGGCCCGGAGAGCGCATCCCCGTCGACGGTGTGGTCACGAGCGGCTCGAGCTCGGTGGACGAGTCCATGATCAGCGGTGAGAGCATGCCGGTCGAGAAGGGCATAGGCTCGGCCCTCGTGGGCGCGAGCATCAACCGCAACGGCTCCCTCACCTTCCGCGCGACAGCCGTCGGCGCCGACACCGTGCTCGCGCACATCATCAAGCTGGTCGAGGACGCCCAGGGCTCGAAGGCCCCCATCGCCAGGATGGCCGACCTCGTCTCGGGCATCTTCGTCCCCATCGTCTTCGGCATAGCCCTAGTGGCCGCGGCAGCCTGGCTTCTCCTGGGGCACCCGATCGCCTTCGCCCTCCAGGTCTTCGTCGCCGTCCTCACCATAGCCTGCCCCTGCGCCCTCGGCCTCGCCACCCCGACGGCCATCATGGTAGGAACCGGCAAGGGTGCCGAACAGGGGGTCCTCATCAAGTCCGGAGAGGCCCTCGAGGTCGCGCACAGGATCGACACCATAGTCTTCGACAAGACGGGCACCCTCACCAAGGGCATGCCCGAGCTCACCGACATACGGCCCGCCGCTGGCTTCGGCGAGCTCGAGCTCCTCTCCCTCGCGGCCTCGGCCGAGAAGGGCTCCGAGCATCCCCTGGGTGAATCGATCGTCCGCGCCGCCCTGGATCGCGGTGCCGTGCTCGCCGCAGCAGAGGCATTCGCCGCGGTCCCCGGCCTCGGCATCGAAGCCAGCGTGGGCGGCCGCCGAGTCCTTCTCGGAAGCGTGAGGCATCTTGGCGAGCGGGGCATAGAAGCCCGCGAGGGCCTCTCCGGAGCCGACGAACTCTCGGGCCAGGGCAAGACTCCCATGTACATCGCCGTCGACGGCCGCTATGCCGGCCTCATCGCGGTCGCCGACGTGGTGAAGGACTCCAGCGCGGCCGCGGTCGCTGCCCTCCACGAGATGGGCATCCAGGTCGCCATGATCACCGGAGACTCAAGGCTCACCGCCGCCGCGATCGCCGCCCAGGTGGGCATCGACCGCGTCCTCGCCGAGGTCCTGCCCCAGGACAAGGCTGCCGAGGTCAAGAAGCTCCAGGCCGAGGGCCGCAAGGTCGCCATGGTCGGCGACGGGATCAACGACGCCCCCGCCCTCGCCCAGGCCGACCTGGGCATCGCCATAGGCTCGGGCACCGACGTCGCGATGGAGAGCGCCGACGTGGTCCTCATGCGCTCCGATCTCATGGACGTCCCCACGGCGATCAGGCTCTCGAAGAAGGTCATGCGCAACATCAGGCAGAACCTCTTCTGGGCCTTTGGCTACAACGTCCTGGGCATCCCCGTCGCCGCCGGGGTCCTGTACGCCTTCGGCGGGCCACTGCTCAACCCGATCATCGCGGCCGCCGCCATGTCGATGAGCTCTGTCTCGGTCCTGAGCAACGCCCTGCGCCTCAAGCGATTCAAGGCCTTCAAGGCATAGCATTTTCCCGGAGGTGTTCCATGACCAAGCAACTGTCGATCGAGGGCATGAGCTGCAACCATTGCGTGATGCACGTCAAGAACGCGCTGACCGAGGTCCAGGGCGTGTCCTCTGTCGTCGTCGATCTCGACAAGAAGAGCGCCGTGGTCGAGGGCTCGGGCATGGACGATGCGGCCATGAAGGCCGCCGTCGCCGAGGCCGGCTACGAGGTGGTGTCAATAGCCTAGCCGAGGCTGGCGCCGGGGATCGGAGCCCGACCAAAGGCTCGGCGCGGGAGCCACCTTCGTGCTAGCATGGCAGCAGGATGGAACTCGCGCAGAGCCTCTTTGGCACTGGGGCCACCGGCAAGGGCCCGGCCGTGGTCGCCGCCATTGTCGGGGCAGGCGGGAAGACGAGCGCCCTCTTCGCGCTCGGCGCGGAGCTCTCCCGCCGCTTCGGCGAGTGCCGGGATGGCGGGGGTGGCGAGGCCCGGGCCCGGGTCCTCCTAACCACGACGACGAGCATCATCGATCCCCGAGGCGAGCAAGGCCGGAGCTTCGATCGCCTCCTTTTCGCTCCCTCCCTTGCCGAGGGCGTCTGGACCGAGGGCGAGGCCCTCCCTGATGAGCTCGCCGCGCCCTTGCGGGGAGTCACAGTCCTCGCCTCGCATCCGCTTCCCGGAGGCCCGAAGCTAAAGGGCATAGCCCGGAGGGCGATGGCCTCCCTCATGCCCCTTTTCGACTACATCCTCGTCGAGGCCGACGGCTCGCGCGGCCATCCGGTGAAGGCTCCCGCGGCCCACGAGCCCGCGATGCCCGATGTCGCCGGCCTCGTCATCGGCCTCGTAGGCCTCGACTGCATCGGCGAGGCGATGGACGCCAGGACTGTGCACCGAAGCGAGCTCTTCGGCCCCCTCGTCGGCCTCGCGCCCGGAGAGCCGATCGGGGCCGGGCACCTCGCCGGCCTCGTCTCCTCGAGGGACGGGCTTTTCAAGTCGGCTCCGGCCACATCACGCAGGGCCCTCATCCTCAACAAGGCTGAACTTCTTGGTCCCGTGGCCCTAGCGGCCCTGGTCTCGGCCATCGCGTCCGCCCTCCCAAGCCCGCCCGCCCGCGGCCTCGCCCCGGGGCCCGGAGGCGAATGCCCGGGCCCGCTCGACCTGATCCTCGCCTGCAGCCTCGCCGCACCCTCGCGCCGTGTGCTCGCCCATTTCCAGAACGGAGCCATGACGACATGACAGCCCAGAGAAATTCCCTGTTCGGTGGGCAGAGGCCCCTCGTCGTCGTGCGCGGCGCCGGCGACCTCGCGACGGGCACGATCGTGCGCCTGCGCAGCTGCGGCTTCGCCGTCGCCGCCCTCGAGGTCGAGGCGCCCGCCGCGATACGACGCACGGTATCGCTTTCGGAGGCCGTCTACGACGGGAAGGCTGTGGTCGAGGGAGTCGAGGCCCGCCTCGCCCCCGACCTGGCCACGGCCCGCCGCCTCCTTGCCCAGGGCATGGTGCCCATCCTGGTCGACCCCGGCTGCCGCCTTGTCGGCGAGCTTGAACCCTTCGCCCTCGTCGATGCGATCCTCGCGAAGCGCAACCTCGGCACGAGGGCCGGCATGGCCCTCATCGTCGTGGCCCTGGGGCCCGGCTTCGAGGCCCCCGCGGACGCGGGGGCCGTGGTCGAGACCAACAGGGGCCATGACCTGGGCCGCGTCATCTTCGAGGGCCGGGCCGCGAGGGACACGGGCATACCTGGCTCGATCGGGGGCAAGACCCATGAGCGCGTCGTCCATGCAGCCACTGGCGGGAGGGCGATCACCTTGCGCGAGATAGGCGACTCGGTGAGGGCCGGGGAGCCCATCCTCGCCATAGAGGGAAGCGGGGGCAGCACAGAGATCGCATCGCCACTGGACGGGATCATCCGCGGCCTCATACGCCCCGGCTTCGAGCTGGAGCCGGGCCTCAAGATAGCCGACATCGATCCGCGGGGCGAGCGGCAGCACTGCTTCAGCATCAGCGACAAGTCGCGGGCCATCGCTGGCGGAGTCCTTGAGGCGATTCTCAGCTTGAGCGAAAAAAGGAGAACATGGGGATGAGTGGATCGATAGAGCTTACCAAGTACACCACCTTCTCGGGTTGCGGGGCGAAGCTTGGCCCAGGGGTCCTCGAGGAGGCCCTCTGCGGCCTCTCCCAGCCCGCCTACCCCGGAATGCTCGCCGACTTCTCGGGCTGCGAGGACGCGGGAGTGTTCAAGATCGCGCCCGGGATCGCCTTGGTCCAGACCGTCGACTTCTTCCCCCCCATCGTCGACGATCCCTTCCTTTTTGGACGCATCGCGGCCGCGAACGCCCTCTCCGATGTCTACGCGATGGGCGGCCGGGCCCTCACTGCCCTCGCCCTGGTCTCCTTTCCCGTCTCGAAGCTCGGCCTCGATGCCCTTCGCGCGATGATGGAAGGGGGGCTTGATGCCCTCGTCGAGGCAGGCTGCGCCCTCGTGGGCGGACACAGCATCGACGACCCCGAACCCAAGCTTGGCTACGCGGTGACGGGTCTGGTCGACCCTGATCGCTTCTGGCGCAACTCGACCATCGTCCCGGGCTGCTCCATCATCTTCACAAAGCCCATCGGCACAGGCCTCGTCAACGCCGCCCACAAGCGGGGCAGGGCGAGCGCGGCCTCCCTCGAGGCCGCGGCCGCCTCGATGCGCAGCCTCAACAAGACGGCTGCCGAGGTCCTTGCCCGTTTCCCCGTCGCCGCCTGCACCGATGTGACCGGCTTCGGCCTCGCGGGCCACGCCTGCGAGATGGCGGCGGGCGACAAGGCGGGTCTGAGAATCAGCTTTGGCGCCGTCGAGCAGTTCCCCGATATCGCCAGCTACGCCGCCGAGGGCTTCGCTCCCGGGGGCACGGGCCGCAACAGACAGGGCCGCGCGCGTTTCGTCGACGGCCTCGGGGCCTTCAGCGAGGCCGAGCTCGACATCGCCTTCGACCCCCAGACCTCGGGCGGCCTCCTGGTCGCCCTGCCCGAGTCAAGCGCGGGCGCGGCCCTCGCCGCCTTGCGCGATTCGGGGATCGCCGCCCGCATCATAGGGGAGACCACAGACAGGCCGGGCCGCGTCGAGCTTGTCAGCTAAGGGCAGGGCGAGGAGACATGGACGCGCAGCTCGGGGAGTGGAACCGGGTCTATCGGAGTCTGGTCGCCTCTCGGCCCCGCCGCGACGACTGGCTCGTCCTTTTCGAGGCCCTGCTCGAGGAGTCGCGCGCTATCGATCCACTACTTTCCCTGGGCCCAGACCCAGGGAGTCGTCGCCGAAATCAGGCGGGTCCTGGTCGTGGGCGGCTCGTCGCCGCGCTCGGGCTCTGGGAGCTCCTCGCGCTCGTGGCTCGATGGTGCGGGCAGGGCGGCCCCCTGGGCCACCCCGCGTCGTCAGTCCTATTTCTTGCGCTTCTCGATCAGGTCGCGCATCTCGATGAACTGCTCCTTCGAAAGCTCACCCTTGGCGAAGCGCTCGATGAGGATGCCCATCGCTGAATTCCCCTCGACGCCACCCTGTCTGCGCAGGGCCCTGATCGCGAGGGTGATCGCGAAGCCGAGGAGCAGGACGAGGATGATCATGAAGATGGCCATGCCCCAGGGAAAGCCAAAGGCTTGGGGACCGTAGCCGTACCAACCATGCATGTGAACCTCCAATTGGTAGATAGGTGCTATTCATATATAAGCAGAAAGCGTGCCAGGTTTTGAATCTCATGTATGTGCCATCCGCTGCAGCACTTAGTGATACATGCCCAAGGCACCGATGCCGGGCCTGGGGCGCAATTGCTTCCGCGGCATGGGAAGAAACTGCCCACCATGAGCGAAAAGGCGGCGCCCCGGCGGGAGTCTTTTCCCGTCCGGGGCGCCGCCTCTTGTTTGCAGGGCTCCCTGCAGTGCCCAGGGCCCGAGGGCCCTCCTCTTAGCCCTGGAGGGCCCGCTCTATGTCGGCAGGCTTATAGCCCACCAGTATGCGGCCGTTGACATCCACGACGGGGACGCCCATTTGCCCCGATTTCCTGACCATCTCCTCGGCGCGTCGCTCGTCCCTGCCCACGTCGTACTCCACGAAGCTTACCTGCTTCTTGCGCAGGAAATCCTTGACCATGGTGCAGTAGGGGCAGCTCGAGGTTGAGTAGACCGTGACGCCCATCTTTACTTCCTCGTGGAGATGCCGAAGGGCAGGTAGGCGGGGCAGACGCCGACGCCCGCGGTGACCAGGGGCAGGAGGGCGAGCAGGCCGAGCCAGCTGTGGAAGGCGAGGCCGACGGCGGCGATGGCTGCGCCCGCCATGATGCGGATGATCCTGTCAACGGTACCGATATTCTGGAACATGGGGACCTCCTCGGTCGGGGGCCGCGCTTCTAGGCGGCGCCCTCGAGGTTAAATATCAGCCATCGACACGGCTTCTTCAGTGACCTTGGTCACACGCGGGACCATTTTCGCCACCCTTCCATCCGGCCCCCGGGGCCTGTCAGGTGAATTTGGGAAGCAGGCGGATCTCCCCGCGGGAGAGTTCGAGGAGTCCCCGCTGCTCCCAGTCCTTGAGGATCCTGCTGACGACTTCCCGCGAGGTGCCGAGGTGGTCGGCCAGCTCCTGGTGGGTGACCTTGAGGCTCTCGCCGCCCTGTGCGCGCTCGGTCAGCATCCACTCGCGCATCCTCTCGTCGAGGCGGCTGAAGGCCACCTCCTCGACGAGCTCGATCACCTCGGCGATGCGCGAGGAGTACTGGCCGAGGACGAAGGCCCGGAAGGCCGGGCTCCTCTCGAAAAAGCGCCTGACCGAGTCGGAGGGGATGAAGGCGGCCTCGGTCTCCTCCTCGGCCGCGACGATGGCGGGGAAGGGGGCGGCGCTCTGGGCGCAGCAGCAGCTGAGGATGCAGCTCTGGCCCGGGCCGATCCTGTAGAGGGTGATCTCGCGGCCCCCATCGGAGACCTTGTAGACGCGGATCGAGCCCGAGATGACGAAGGGGACGGCGCCGCAGGTCTCGCCCTCCCTCATGACGGCGTCACCCGAGTGGAGGCTGCGGATCCTCACCGAGTCGAGCAGCTGGGCCCTCTCGGGTCCCTTCCACTCGGGGCCGGCGAACAGGGAGCCGAAGCTCTCGAGGAAGCGCTCTCCCGCATCGTTCATCGGAGCCCCTAGCCCGCGAAACGCCGCATGAGGCGGCCGACATTGCGGTGGGAGAATACCTCGTCGAGGACGAGGATGGCAGCGCCTGTCGTGCCGGCGCGCTCGAGGAGAGAGGACTTCTTGATGACGAGGTCGGCCGTCGCGAGGGGGGTCGAGCGGCGGTAGACGGACTCGCGGATGGAGGCGATGAAGCGCTCCCCGAGGTTGGCGAGCCTTCCGTTTATCACAATGAATGAGGGATTGAAGAAGTTGACGAGCTTGGCCAGGGTGTCGCCGATATACTTCCCCGCCGAGATGATGAGGCGGAGGCACTCCTCGTCCCCCGAGGCAGCGCCGCGGGCGAGGAGCTCGGGGCTGATCGGGATGCCCTTGCCGAGGGCCTCGGCAAGGAAGGGGCTGCGATCCGAGCGCGCGGCGGCCTCGGCGCGGTAGGCGAGGGCCCTGCCCCCGGCGACCGCCTCGAGGCAGCCTATGTTGCCGCAGCGGCAGAGGGTGTCGTCACCGTCTATGCCTATGTGGCCTATGTCGCCGGCCGCGCCCTTGGCTCCGCGGTAGATCTCGCCGTTGATGACGATGCCCGCCCCTATGCCCGTCCCCGCCTTCACAAGGAGGAAGCAGTCCGAGTCCGAGGCGATCTCGGTGGCGGCTCCCTTGTCTCGCTCGGCGAGGGCCATGACGTTGACGTCGTTGTCCACGAAGACGGGGCAGGTGAACTCGTTGGCGAGGAAGGACGCGACGGGGAAGCGGTCCCAGCCGGGCATCACCGGGGGAGTGACGGGCATGCGGCGGGTGTAGTCGACAGGGCTCGGCAGGCCGAGGCCGATCCCGAAGAGGGAGGAGGGGCCGAGGCCGGCCCGCCTCTCGAGCTCGTGGGCATATTCGACGACCCGGGTGAGGACGGTCTCGGGCGTCTCGCGAACAAGGTCGACCTCTCCGCCGACCGTCTCGATGATCTCGGCCTCGAGATCGCAAAGGGCGACCTCGAGGTGGGTCTGGCCGAGGGCGACCCCCACCACGTAGCCGGCCGATTCGGCGACCTTGAGCTTGCGCCGCTTGCCCCCCTCGGGGATCTCCTCCCGCACGAGGCCCACCGAGACGAGGCGCTCGAGGTAGGCCGAGACGGTCGACTTGGCCAGGCCGGTCCGGCGGACGATGTCATTGCCATACAGGGGGCCATGATCGCGGATGATCTTGAAGATGCTTCCTGCTGTCGTAGAGCCATTGACTGGATGGCCCTCGCTCTCGCCCGGACTTCCCATACTATGAAGCATTGATGCCGCTCCCCGCGCACGAGTATCTCCCCGCTCCGCCGGCATGTCAAGACGAGTCCGTTCTGGCAGCGGATCAAAAAGTTCGGCGCCCGAACACTTGTGATTGACAGCTGGCCAAATCGAATTATACTTGGGCTCACGGGGATTACATGAAAAGCGAAGCCTTGTGGTATCTGGGCGAACGGCGCGTCGAGTTCCGCCCGGTCGAAGTACCCGAGCCCGATCAAAACGAAGTCCTCGTGGCGATGGAGGCCTGCGGAATCTGCGGCTGGGACCTCCTCGCCTACTCGGGCCGCTTCGCCAGATTCCACAGCTATCCATTTTACGCAGGCCACGAGGGCCTTGGCAGGATCCTCGCCGCGGGCGCGAGGGCCGAAGGCCTCAAGGTCGGCCAACGCGTCGCCTGCCACGAGGTCCCCGTGGGATCCAGGGGCGGCGGCCTCATGGCCCGCCACGCGCTCCGCTCCCGGGAGGAAGCTTATGCCGCGGGGCTCTCGCGCTCGGGCGGCTACATCAAGGGCGTCATCGCATTCTAGGAAAGGAGCAGCAATGGCTCGACCAGTGACGATAATCTCCGGCCAGTGGGCCGACCTCCCCTTCGAGACCCTGTGCGAGAAGGTCTCTGAGTTCGGCTACGAGGGCATCGAGATCGCCAACCTCGGCGACCACATGGACCTCGCCCGGGCCGCGAGCGATCCGCGCTACGTCGAGGAGAAGAAGGCGGTCCTGGCCCGCCACGGCCTCAAGGCCTGGGCCCTCTCGGCCCACCTCACCGGCCAGTGCGTCGGCGACCCCTGGGACCCGAGGCTCGATGGCTTCGCCCCGCCCTCGGTGAAGGGCAAGCCCGACGCGATCGTCGCCTGGGCCACCGAGGACATGAAGAACGCGGCCCGCGCCGCGAGGGCCATGGGCGCCTCGGTCGTCACCTGCTTCATGGGTTCGCCCATCTGGCGCTACTGGTACTCCTTCCCCCAGACGACAGAGGCGATGATCGAGGACGCCTACGCCGAGATCGTCCGCCGCTGGACCCCGATCTTCGACGTCTTCGACGAGTGCGGTGTGCGCTTCGCCCTCGAGGTCCACCCCACCGAGATCGCCTACGACTACTACACGGCGAAGCGCCTCCTCGAGGCCTTCAAGGGCAGACGGACCCTCGGCTTCAACTTCGACCCCTCCCACCTGCTCTGGCAGGGAGTGAGGCCCGAGCTATTCATCCGCGACTTCGCCGACAGGATCTACCACGTGCACATGAAGGACGTAGCTGTCAGGAGCGACGGCCGCTCGGGCATCCTTGGCTCCCACCTGCCCTTCGGCGACCTGCGCAGGGGCTGGAACTTCGTTTCCCTGGGCCACGGCGACGTGGATTTCGATGCGATCGTCCGCGAGCTCAACGCCGCGGGCTACACGGGGCCCCTCTCCGTCGAGTGGGAGGACGTGGGCATGGACCGCGAGTACGGGGCGCGCGAGGCCCTAGAGTATGTGCGAAGACACGACTTCCCGGCCTCGCTCATCGCCTTCGACGCGGCGATGAGGAAATGAGCGGCACGATGGGCGACGTCATACTGCGGGCCGAGGGCATCAACAAGGACTTCGGGGGCGTCCTCGTCCTCAAGGACGTGAGCCTCGACGTGCGCCGCGGCGAGATCCTCGGCATCATCGGCGAGAACGGGGCGGGCAAGAGCACCCTCATGAAGATCATGAGCGGGATCTACCAGCCCACTTCCGGCAAGGTCCTCATGGAGGGCAAGAGCGTCCGCATCGACACCGCGATAGACGCGAGGCGGCTGGGCATCAGCCTCGTGCCCCAGGAGTTCAACCTCATCCGCGACCTCCCCGTCTACAACAACGTCTTCCTCGGTTCCGAGCTGCGGACCCGGCTGGGACTCCTCGACAAGGAGGCCATGAAGGCGAGGACCAGGGAGCTCCTGGCCGAGCTCAACGTCACCATCGACCCCGAGGCCAGGATCGAGCGCATGAGCGCGGCCGAGAAGCAGATGGTCGAGATCTGCAAGTCCCTCGCATTCGAGGCCTCGGTCCTCATCATGGACGAGCCCACGACCATGCTCACGACCTACGAGATCGACATTCTCTTCGGCCTCGTGCGCAAGCTGCGCGAAAGGGGCATGACGATCATCTACATCTCGCACAAGCTCAAGGAGGTGAAGGCCCTCTGCGACAGGGTGGCGATCCTCCGCGACGGGGTCCTCGTGCATGAGTCGCCGATCGCCGACATCAGCGTCCTCGAGATGGCTCAGCGCATGGTTGGCAGGGAGCTCGGCTCGATCTTCCCCGCGAAGCACGAGCCCGGCGAGGACGTCGTCTTCGAGGCCCGGGGCGTCACCGTCCCGGGCCTGGTCGAGGACATAAGCTTCACCCTGCGCAAGGGCGAGATCCTGGGCCTCGCCGGCCTCGTGGGCGCGGGCAGGACGGAGGTGGCCGAGACGATACTGGGTCTGCGCAAGAAGAGCGCGGGGGAATTCCTGAAGAATGGCGTGGTCCTCGCTCTCGACGAGCCCGCCGACGCCGTCGCCTCCGGCATCTCCTACCTCTCCGAGGACAGGCAGGGCGCGGGCATCGTGACAGGCTTCACCGTCACCGAGAACATCACCCTAGTCTCCCTGGCCAATTACTGCCGCTCCCTTCTGCGCCTCATCGACAAGGGCGGCGAGCGCAAGAAGGTCCAGGGCTATGTCGACTCCTTCAGGATCAAGACCGAGTCACTGGACAAGAGGCTCGAGAACCTCTCGGGCGGCAACCAGCAGAAGGTCTCCCTCGCCAAGTCGATCGACACCGAGCCCGACATCCTCATCGTGGACGAGCCCACGCGCGGCGTCGACGTCTCGGCCAAGCACGAGATCTACCTCTTCATCAACGACCTCGCGAAGAAGGGGATCTCCTGCCTGTTCATCTCCTCGGAGCTCGAGGAGGTCATAGGAATGTGCAACCGGGTCCTTGTAATGCGGGACGGGAAAATAGCCGCGACCCTCGAGGGCCGCGACATCAATGAAGAGGATATCATGTTCAACGCCACGGGAGCACGCGAGGAGTTCGCATCATGACGGCCACGAGCGGCTCAAGGTTCAGTCTCGAGAAGCACGGCTCCGTCCTGGCCCTGGGCGTGCTGTTCATCCTCGCGGGCATAATCGGCTGGCCCTATTTCCTCCAGGTCGAGAACCTCGTCAACGTCATGCGCCAGTCCTCCTACACGGGCATCATCGCCCTGGGCATGACCTTCGTGATCATCTCTGGCGGCATCGACCTCTCGGTGGGCGCGATAGCCGCCTTCGTGGCCTCCTGCGGCGTCCTCTTTATGAACTACGTCCTCGTGCACAACGGGGGCAACGAGAGCTCGGCCATCCTCCTGGGCATCGCGGTGATGCTGGCCCTGGGCTTCCTCTGCGGGGCCCTCAACGGCTTCCTCATCACCAAGGGCAAGATCGTCCCCTTCATCGTCACTTTGGGCACCATGTCGATCTTCCGTTACATCAGCCTCCAGATGGCCAACGCTGGCGAGTTCGCCTCGCATAGCCAGGCCTACGGCGAGTTCGGCATGTCGAAGGTGATCTCCTTCGATGTCTCGGGCAACAACGTGTCCCTGCCAACGCCCGTCCTCGCCCTCTTCCTGATCGCCTTCATCCTCTCCTTCATCCTGCATAACACGAGGTACGGCCGCTATCTCTGCGCCGTCGGCTCGAACGCGAGGGTGGCCCAATACTCGGCCGTGAGGGTGGACAGGGTCCGTTTCTGGGCCTACGGGGTGATCGGCCTGTGCATCGGCGCCTCGGCGGCCCTGCTGGCCGCTCGTTTCAACACTGTCTCGACGCCCAACTTCGGCCTCGGCTTCGAGCTCGACGCCATCGCGGCAGTCATCATCGGCGGTACCGCGATGGCGGGCGGCCGCGGCTCGGTCTGGGGCACGGTCATCGGCGTCTTCATGCTCCAGATCATCCAGAACATGCTCAACATGGCCGGCCTCTCACCCTATCTGCAGGGCGTCGTGAAGGGCGTGGTCATCATCGCCTCTGTGTACATACAGAGGCAGCGACAGTAGGCATCCTCCGCCAGTAAGGGGCGGTTGAAAGGGCCCTCGTCGAGGGCCATGCCCCCTCCAATGGGGGGGAGTCATACAAGTGCGTTTCTTTAGGAGGCACATGTTGAAGAAGTTGCTTATCGCTCTCCTCATCGTGACGATGTTCGCGAGCGCGGAGTTCGCCCAGGCGAAGTACAAGGTCGGCGTCTCGATGCCGAGCGCCACCCATGGCTGGATGGCCAACGCCAACTGGTGGGCCCAGAAGGCCAAGACCGACTGGGAAGCCAGGGACAAGAGCATCACGGTCGAGCTCAAGTACGCTGGCAACGCCGCCCAGCAGTCCTCCGACATCGAGGACCTCCTTGTGAAGAAGGTCAACGCGATCGTCGTGTTCCCCTTTGACACCTCGGTGACCTCGGTCGTGGAGAAGGCCTATAACCAGGGCGTCTACGTGGTCGTCCTCGACCGCGGCGTATCCAAGGAAGGCATCTACGACGTCTACATCACCAACGACGACGAGGCCTACACCCGCAAGGGCATGGAGTGGATGGCGAAGCAGATGAACTACAAGGGCAACCTGCTCTTGATCACCGGCATCCCCTCACCCATCGACACCATCCGCACCGACACGATCAAGACCGTCGTCGCCAAGTACCCCAACATCAAGCTTCTTGATGTGCAGCCCGGTGACTGGAACCGCCAGAAGTCCACGACCGTGATGGAGAACTACCTGCAGAAATACAAGCAGGTCGACGCCGTCTACACCGCCGACGACGACATGATGCTCGGCGCCATGCAGGCCTACAAGGAGTCCGGCCGCACGGACATCAAGCTCTGGCTCGGCGGCGGCTGCCTCAAGGACGTGATCAAGGGTATCATGGACGGCAAGAGCATCATGGCCGGCTACCCGGTCGTCATGGCCGACGTGACCTATTCTCCCTCGGTCATCGCCACCTCGATCTCCTACGCCTGCATCGGAGTCAAGGGCGACAAGCTCAACCCCTACACCTACCAGGTCCGCGCCCTTCCCCGCCGCGTCATCCTCCCCTCGGAGTTGGTGACCAAGGAGAACGCCAAGGACTTCTACGTCCCGGCCGCCCCCTTCTGATAGGGGCCTAGTGCACAAGATGTAAGGAGAACCGCAGAGGCGCAGAGAAGCAGAGGGAATGTCTTGGCTCTGCGCCTCTGTGTCTCTGCGGTTCGATATTCTTCATTCAGATTTCCTTCGAGGAGACGCGAAGATGGCCCTCAAGATAGGTATCGTCGGAGCGGGAGGCATGGCCCGCTACCACATCGCGGGTTTCCGCCAGGCGGGAGCCGAGGTGGTCGCGCTGGCCGACCCGAGCAAGGGCGCCCGGGACCGCACAGCGGCCGCCCACCAGGTCGGCGAGACCTATGACGGCCTCGACGCGATGCTCGCCGCGAGAAAGGACATCGACGCGGTCTCTATCATCACCCCCAACAAGTTCCACGCCCCTGTCGCGATCCAGGCCCTCAAGGCCGGTAGGCACGTGTACTGCGAGAAGCCCCCGGCCCTTAGTGCTCCTGAGGTCGAGGCGATGGCCGCCGCCTCCAAGGCCGCCGGCAAGCACCTCCAGTTCGGCTTCAACAACCGCGCCAGGCCCGAGTCCAGGGCCCTCATGGACTACATCCGGGCCGGCGAGGTGGGCAGGATCAACTCGGCCCAGGCCATCTGGGCCAGACGCTCGGGCATCCCCGGCTTCGGGGGCTGGTTCACGACCAAGGCAGTCTCGGGCGGCGGGCCGGTGATCGACCTCCTCCACATGCTCGACCTCGCCCTGTACTTCATGGACTATCCCGAGCCCCAGTACGTCCTCGCCCAGACCTTCTGCGATTTCATGGAGGACAAAAGGTTCAAGGGCCCCTGGGGCATACCCGATGTCGAGGGCGGAGCCACCGATGTGGAGTCGGCCTGCCACGGCTTCATCAGCTTCAAGACCGGCCAGGTCCTCTTCCTGCGCTCCTCATGGGCCGAGATGACCGAGCGCGAACTCGTGTCGATGTGCTTCCAGGGCAGCAAGGCCGGCGGATTGGTCCAGCGGACCTTCTCCCGGGACGGCCTCGATGAGACCAGCGCCGACCGCTGCGAGCTGTACACTGTGGAGCACGGCGCCCAGGTGAACCGGAAGATCCTCGTCCCCTTCGACGAGAGCATGGGCAGGCTCAGCGCCGCTGCCAACTTCATCAAGGTCATCGAGGGCGAGGAAGCGCCCTTGAACACCCCGGAGCAGGCGGTGAGGCTCATGAAGATCGTCGACGCTGTCTACGCCTCGGCGGCGAAGGGAGAGCCGGTCAAGCCTTAGTGTCGAGGTAAAAGAGCGGCCGCGGCCGC
>JANXYO010000055.1 GCA_025356015.1 Spirochaetaceae bacterium | reverse complement strand
GTAGCTGATGCTCCCCGAGCCGCTCAGGTCCACGTCAAGCCGCTTCGCGACCCTCAGCTCGGCACTGCCGGAGCCGCTGACGGCGATGGACATCGTGTCCACGGCGAAGTCTCGCCCCTCGACCCTCCCCGAGCCTGTTATGCGAATCTCGACCGATTCCGATTTCCCCTTCAGCCGGTACTCCCCCGATCCAGAGAGGCTGAATCTCGCCGCGGAGTAGCCGAGGTCGCCAGATACCGTGCCCGAGCCGGAAAGCGTGGACTCGAATTCCTCCCCCGAGAACCTGTCGATGTACGCGTTGGCCGATCCCGATATTCCCATCCCGGTGAAGGAGGGGATTGTCACGTCGATCTCGAGCTTGGTCATCCGCACTATCGAGCTCCCCGTCCGGAAGCCGATGTCGAGCCTGCCACCCGTGACCCTGGTCTCCAGATATGGCTGGATGTTGGCATCGGTGGTGATTGCGAGCTTCTGCGGCCCCCTGTGGATCCGTATCTCGCCCGAGCCTCCGAATGAGATCGAGCTGAAGTCCGAGACCTTCCGCCTCTGTGTCTCGATCTTCCCGTTGCCGTACACCGTCTCGGCGAAGGCCGCCGGCAGGGTGTGGGCGAGAACGATCAGAGCGATTGCTACGCGCATGATGCGTGTTCCTCCTTGATCCTGGCGCGGCATTGCCCCGTGTCGGTTCGTGGGTTTCGAGTCCGCCGCCAATTCGTTAAAAATATACCTAAATCGCTGATTTTCCGCCAAGGCCGCCAGAGGGAAAAAGCGACACGCAGGCGCTTGAAGCCCCGTGCTGGCTCCGTGTACCCTTTCGGCCATGGAACGAGCACGACTGATCCTCAGGCCACGGGAAGACCTACGGCTCCGCGCAGGTCATCCCTGGGTATACGACAACGAAATCGCGAGAGTGGAAGGCGTGCCTGAGCCGGGGGCCGAGGTCGAGGTGCTCGATGCCAGGAAGCTGCCGATCGGGGTGGCTCTCTACAATCCGGCCTCGCGCATCCGCGCCCGCATCTACTCGCGGGCCTTCAGGAGCGCCGACTCCGCCTTCTTCCGCGAGGCCATCGCTCGGGCGATCGCCTGGCGCCGCCGCTTCTTCGACCCCGATGCCCAAAGCCTGCGGCTCGTCTTCGGCGAGGCCGACGGGATCCCCGGCCTCATCGTCGACTCCTTCGTGGGCCAGGCCGAGGGTGCTTCCAGTTCCCGCGCTGGCGGGCGCTGGCTCTCCGCCCAGTTCCTGTCCCTCGGCATGGACATGCGGAAGGCCGAGATCCTCTCGGCCCTTTCCGAGCTCTTCCCGTCAAGCGGGATCGCCGAGCGCAGCGACTCCCCGGTGCGCGCCCACGAGGGCCTGAGCGAGGCGGTGGGGCTGCTCGCCGGGGAGGCTCCCGAGGGCCTGGTGATCAGGGAGAACGGGCTTTCCTTCGCCGTCGACCTCATCGGGGGGCAGAAGACGGGCTGGTTCCTCGACCAGCGCGCGAACCGCGCGGCCTCCGCGCGCTACGCCTCGGGCCGACGCGTCCTCGATGTGTTCTGCAACGCGGGAGGCTTCGGTATAGCCTGCCTCGCCGCGGGCGCGACCGAGGTCGTCGCTGTCGACTCCTCGGTGCCCGCCCTCAAGGCGGCCGCGACGAACGCTGAGCGCAACGGATTCGCTTCCAAGCTGAGGACAGAGGAGGCAAACGCCTTTGACTACCTTCGCTTGATGGAGCGGTCGAAGGAGAGATTTGGCCTCATCATCCTGGATCCGCCCGCCTTCGCGAAGAACCATGCAGCCGTCGAGGCGGCGCATCGCGGTTACAAGGACCTCAACCTTCGCGCCCTCAAGCTGCTCGAGCCCGGCGGGATCCTAGTCACTTGCTCCTGCTCGCACTGGTTCGGGCAGGAGCGTTTCACGGCGATGCTTGAGGAGGCGGCCAGGGACGCGGGCCGGCGACTGCGGTATGTCGAGGAGAGGGCCCAGGACCTGGACCACCCCATAGTCTCGGGATATGGGGAGTCGCGCTACCTCAAGTGCATGATCGTCGAGGCGGGCTAGAGCACGAGGACCCGGGCCACTTCTTCGAGGACGACTCCGAAGAGCCGCATGAGCTGCTCGGGCCTGGCATAGGAGGTGCGCGCCTTGGCGTTGAAGAAATCGATGAACGCGCGCATCTCCTCCTGGTTCTTCGAGTAGAGGGCCGAGGCGAAGGCGGCGCGGTAGAGGCCTTCCTCGGCGAGCTGCATCGTGGTGAGGGAACCGTACTCCCTCTTGGCCTTGCCGTCGACGACGGCAACGGCCCCGTCATAGCCAATTGTAAAGGCGAAATCCTCGCGAGAAATCATCCTGACGCTCCGGAGAAAAAAATAGCCGCCCCGGTGCGCATCGGGGCGACTTCATTGTAGACGAGGGTCTCGCTGATCGGCAACGGCCCCCGGAGGGACCTTTCGTCCGTCAAGCCAGGGAGAAGTTGTCCTTGCCCGCCCCGCACATCGGGCAGACCCAATCGTCGGGAAGGCTTTCAAAGGCCGTGCCCGGCTTGATGTTCGCGTCGGGATCGCCGAGTGCCGGATCGTAGATGTAACCGCAGACGTCGCATACATACTTCTTCATGACATGCTCCTTGTCACCGTATTGCCTATGCTCTCCAGAGACCGTGCTTGTTGCAGTATTCCCTGGCGAAGGCCCCTTCGGCCACAGGCGGGAATAGGGCTTCTGGCTTGTCCCCCGGCTTCAGGAAGGCGCGGTAGGATACTCCGGCTGAGCCGTCAGCGCCCTTGACCACTAGTTCGATCCACTCGATGAAGTGCTCGGCTTCCATTGGGTGGGCCACCGAGCCGATCGTCACCTTAGTGCCGGTCGGACCTCGCTCGATGACCGGAAGATGCTTTTCCCGCGCCGCGTCGGTCGTGTTTTCGGCGAGGAGCCTCATCGGCTTGCCACAGCAGGCCGGATCGCAGGACGAGGCATGGATGATCTGGGTCATGTCCCCACAGGAATCGCATTTGTAGACCTGGAGCCGTTCGGACACCTTGAGTGCCTCCTTTTTCGCAGCTGACTGAATCACTATAGCGGAGCTTCGTGCGCCGTGCAACGTCGAGAATGATGGCGCCGCATTCAAGCGCCCCCCGCCTGTCCGGACGTACTGGTTGCGGGAGGAACGATGTCGACAGCCACAGTCTATCCTGTCGCGGAATGCCGCGGCGCCTCGGGACCGGACGTTCGCGAAAGGCTCGCAAGGGAGGGACCCGCCTCTCTCGCCGATGCCGAGCTTCTCGCGGCCTTGCTTGGGACGGGAACTAGGGGGAAGAAGGTGCAGGTCCTCGCCGAGGAGGTACTTGAACTTCTCGACGCATCGAGGAGCGTGCCCGAGGCGGCCGTGCTTCTAAAGATAAGCGGCATCGGCTCAGCGAAGGCCTGCGCGGTGGCAGCCGCCCTCGAGCTCGGAAGGAGGCTCTTCGGGACAAGGGAGCCGCGTGTCTCGTCGCCCGGGGAAGTGTGGTCCATCGTGGCCCACTGGGCCGACCGCAAGCAGGAGCGCTTCATCTGCTGCTCCCTGAACGGCGCCCACGAGCTCATCGCCGTTCGCGTGGTCTCTGTGGGCCTCGTAAACAGGACAGTGGTCCACCCCCGGGAGGTCTACGCCGACCCGATCACCGACCGCGCCTGCGCCGTGGTGGTCGCCCACAACCACCCCTCGGGGCGGCTCGAGCCGAGCCCCGAGGACAGGGAGATAACCGCCCGGCTCAAGGAGGCGGGGGATACCCTCGGCATAGCCCTCCTCGACCACATCATCTTCTCGAGGACGGGATATTTCAGCTTCGTGGAAAAGGGCTTGCTTGAGCCGCCCGCCCCGGACCAGTAGGCGGTCCGGGGCGGGAGGCGCCCGCTAGATCACGCCGAGCTTCTTGCCGGCCTTCTCGAAGGCGTCCAGGGCCCGGATAAGCTGGGGCCTTGTGTGCGTGGCCATGTAGCTCGTGCGCAGGAGGGCCATTCCCTCGGGAACGCCGGGGGAGATGACGGGATTGGTGTATACGCCGTCCTCGAAGAGGGCCTTCCAGAAGTAGAAGCACTTCTCGTCATCGCCGATGATGACCGGGATGATGGGAGTCTGGGTGTTCCCGATGTTGAAGCCGAGCTCGCGGAAGCCCTTCATCATGAACTTGGCGTTCTCCCAGAGATGCTCGACATGCTCGGGCTCGTTTTCCATGATGTCCAGGGCGGCGAGGGCCGCGCTCGCGTTGTGCGCCGGCAAGGAAGCCGAGAACATGAAGGACCGGGCGAAATGCTTGATGTAGTTGATCACATCCTTGTTTCCGGCGACAAAGCCACCGAGTGACGCAAAGCTCTTCGAGAAGGTGCCCATGGTGAGGTCGACGTCCTTGACCAGGTTGAAGTGGGCGGCCGTTCCTCGACCGCCGCCAAGGACTCCTATGGAGTGGGCGTCGTCGACATAGAGCCTGGCTCCATGCCTCTTGCAGATCTCGACCACCTTCGGCAAGTCCACGATATCGCCGCCCATCGAGAAGACGCCGTCGACGACTACAAGCACGCCCTTGTCTTTCTCTATCCTCTCGAGGATGCGGTCGAGCTGCTCAAGGTTGCCGTGCATGAAGCGCTTGCGGTCGCCGAGGCCAAGCCTTGCGCCGTCGACGATCGAGGCATGGTCATCCTTGTCAGTGACGACGACGTCGTTCCGTCCGATGAGCGCCGATATCGCTCCGAGATTGGTCTGCATGCCGGTGCTGAACACGAGGGCCGAGTCCTGGCCCATGAACGCCGCGAGTCTGGCTTCCAGCTCATGGTGGAGTTTGAGCGTGCCATTCATGAAGCGGCTTCCCGTGCAGGAGGTCCCGTAGGTCTCGACTGCCTTGATGCATGCTTCCTTGACTTTCGGATGGGTCGTCAGGCCAAGGTAGTTGTTCGAGCCGATCATGAGAACCCGCCTGCCATTGACCGTCACTTCGGTTCCCTCGGTCGTATCGAGGGGCTGGAAGAAGGGGTATATGCCCTTTGCCATGGCCAGGCGGTCGAGGTCCCACTCGAAGCATTTCTTGAAAAGATCCACTTACGTCTCCTTTTCGAGCGCCGTGCGGTCGGCGCTCGGCTTGGGGCGGCCTTGGTCTGCCGCGAAAGCAGCGGTTGGTCCGGCAGGCGAGTTGGTCTCCCCGCACGGCTTCCGCCACTTGGAATGGTGGGGAAATGCGGCTGGTCCGCCTTCCCGATCAAAGGTCGATTTTACACGAGCCAAGGAGGGGGGTCAAGGCAGCTTATTATTTCATTGAGTAGTAAAGGAGTCCGACGTATTCGTGGAAAGCCTGGTATGAGCTGTCCAAGGCGTCGGGGCTTGGGAGGAAGTCGAGGATCTTGTAGGGCGGGCCCTGTCGGCGGTAGTCGCAGGGAGCCGGTATTGTGCTGAGCCTCGTTTTCTTGAATGCCAGGACAGAGCGCGGCATGTGGTAGGCGCTTGTGACAATGATGAGAGGTTGCGGCGGAACGAGTGCCTCGAGGAAGAGGGCATTCTGGGTGGTGTCGTCGCTCCTGCCCTCAAGCGTGACCGTCTTGGGGTCGACCCCGAGGCCACTCCAGAAGCGCCCTGCAGCTGTCGCGCCGCTCTCGGCACCCGGGGACTCCAGCGGCGCCCCTCCCGAATAATACAGGGGGATCATCAGTTCTCTGGCGACCGAGGCTCCGTAGGCGGCGCGGATCGATGAACTTGGACCGAGGGCAGCCCTGCTACCGTAGTTTGGAGAGTGCTGAAGGAGGTCGCCTCCCAGGACGGCGACGGCCGCGGCCTGCGCCCTCTCCTCGTTCAATGGGGGGTATCTGCTTTCAAGGGGAAATATGAGCAGGTCGGAGACTGGCTGGATTGATATAAGATAGAAGAAGCCGAGGGTGCTGGCCCCGAGGATCAGGCCTGCCCTTTTCCTGTTCGCGGCGAACAGACAGAGGCTCAGGCCGAGAAGCACGATGATCACGCCCGGGGGGAAGGCGAGAAATCCCAGGATCTTTCCCAGCAGCAACATGTCTACTCCAGATCTGTTTTGCCATAGCGGGAATCCATGGAGGCGAGTCGAGAGAATAAAAAAAAGCCTGGCGACGACCTACTCTCCCACCGTTAAGGCAGTACCATCGGCGTTGAGGGGCTTAACTTCCGTGTTCGGAATGGGAACGGGTGTTGCCCCCTCACG